>NZ_JBVJIA010000016.1:0-58931 GCF_055586505.1 Streptosporangium sp. NPDC050148
TCGCTCTTGAGCAGCGGCACCGACTGGCGCTGCATGTTCGAGCCCATGAGCGCGCGGTTGGCGTCGTCGTGCTCCAGGAACGGGATCATCGCGGTCGCCACGGACACCATCTGGCGTGCCGAGACGTCCATGTAGTCGACCTCGGTGGCGCGCAGGGACTCGAACTCCCCGCCCTTCCTGCGGACCAGGACCCTGGACTCGAGGAACGTTCCGTCGGGACCGATCGGCGTGTTCGCCTGGGCGATGACGTGCCGGTCCTCCTCGTCGGCGGTCAGGTAGTCGACCTGGTCGGTCACCCGGCCGTCGACGACCTTGCGGTAGGGGGTCTCCACGAAACCGAAGGAGTTGACCCGGCCGAAGGAGGCCAGCGAGCCGATCAGGCCGATGTTCGGGCCTTCCGGGGTCTCGATCGGGCACATCCGGCCGTAGTGGGACGGGTGCACGTCACGGACCTCGAAGCCGGCCCGCTCACGGGACAGACCACCGGGACCCAGCGCGGACAGACGCCTCTTGTGCGTCAGGCCGGCCAGCGGGTTGGTCTGGTCCATGAACTGCGACAGCTGCGAGGTACCGAAGAACTCCTTGATCGACGCCACCACCGGGCGGATGTTGATCAGGGTCTGCGGCGTGATCGCCTCGACGTCCTGGGTCGTCATGCGCTCACGCACGACGCGCTCCATACGGGCCAGGCCCAGGCGGACCTGGTTCTGGATGAGCTCGCCCACCGTGCGCAGGCGGCGGTTGCCGAAGTGGTCGATGTCGTCGGTCTCGACGACGATCTCACCGTTGGCGCCGGGCATCGAGACCTCGCCGGCGTGCAGCCGGACGATGTACTCGATGGTGGCGACGATGTCGTCCTCGGTCAGGGTGCCCTGGGTGATCTCGCTGTCCACCCCGAGCTTCTTGTTGATCTTGTACCGGCCGACCTTGGCGAGGTCGTAGCGCTTGGAGTTGAAGTACAGGTTCTCCAGCAGCGTCTGCGCCGACTCCTTGGTCGGCGGCTCGCCCGGGCGCAGCTTGCGGTAGATGTCGAGCAGCGCGTCGTCCTGGCCGGCCGTGTGGTCCTTCTCCAGGGTCGCGCGCATGGACTCGTACTGGCCGAACCGCTCGAGGATCTGCTCGCTGGTCCAGCCGAGGGCCTTGAGCAGCACCGTGACGGCCTGCTTGCGCTTGCGGTCGATGCGCACACCGACGCTGTCGCGCTTGTCGATCTCGAACTCCAGCCAGGCACCCCGCGACGGGATGACCTTGCAGCCGTACAGGTCCTTGTCGGAGGTCTTGTCGACGCTGCGGTCGAAGTAGACGCCCGGGGACCGGACCAGCTGGGAGACCACGACACGCTCGGTGCCGTTGATGATGAACGTTCCCTTGCCGGTCATGAGCGGGAAGTCGCCCATGAACACGGTCTGGCTCTTGATCTCACCGGTGGTGTTATTGATGAACTCCGCCGTGACGAACATCGGGGCGGAGTAGGTCATGTCCTTGTCTTTGCACTCCTCGACGGAGTACTTGGGCGGCTCGAACCGGTGATCCCGGAACGACAGGGACATGGTTCCGGAGAAGTCCTCGATGGGACTGATCTCCTCGAAGATCTCTTCAAGGCCCGACTGGGCCGGAACGTCCTTGCGCCCGGCCTGGCGAGCCGCCTCGACCCGCCCCTTCCACTTCTCGTTTCCGAGCAACCAGTCGAAGGACTCGGTCTGTAGGGCGAGAAGGTCAGGAACTTCTAGCGGCTCCTGAATTCGTGCGAAAGACACACGACGGGGACCGGCGGGTACGGCGAAGGCGTTGCGCGAGGCTGCCAACAGATGTCCTTCCGAGGGCTCGCGGCGGACTGACTACACGCACGCCAGACGACCATGCATCAGAGCACCAAAAGAAGCGGGTCGTCAAAGGGCAGCGCAAAGGGGCAGTGTAGCCGAACGGCATACACCTGTCCACTTCAGTCTCGCTGCAAGCTCCACGTTGGTCGCAGCATCGCTCTTCAGAACCGAAACGTCAAGCCCGGGAGCTGACATTTCGGCCGGGAAACAGCTGCGGCCATGGGAGTTTTCCCACCGGGTGACCTGCGTACACCTCCACGATCCAAGACGGTGACCGACCTGGTGTGACTGACGCTGAGTGACCCGGCGTTCCGGTCGCCGGCCGATGGTTCGACCGACGATCGACGCTGCCATGGCCGGTGTACCCGGTGACCGACCGAACTCAAACCAGGTCTTTGCTAACAATTGAATGAAGCGGCGCGCCGATCACGGCGGAGGGGGGTCCCCGAGCAGCGTGGAGAGCTCCGCGACCAGCCAGCGGGAGTCCTTCTCGACCATGATGAAACGGGCCCGGTTGCGGCTGACCTGACGGCGGGGTTCCTCCTCCCCCTTGAGGGTCTTCACCGTGCTGATGTTCATGAACAGGAGCACCTCCACGCGGCCCGAACGCCCCGAGGCCGACTCCACCCCGGCCCCGGTCACGGCGGCCTGCTGGACCGCCTTCTCGCGCCGCGCCTGTGCCGCCATGGTCCGGGACAGCTCCCGGTAGTGCAGGCTGAGCGCCCCGGTGGTGTACCCGCCCGCCCGGGCGAAATCCTGCTCGATCGTCCGGTGGTCGTAGGAGAGCATGTCGGCGGCGACCGCGCGGGCGGCTGCCAGCGCCTCCCGTGCCGCCTCCTCGTCGGCGCGGAGCCGGCTCAGGTCGGTGTGCATGATCCAGATCACCGCCGAGAGCGCGAGCGCGACGGCGGCCATGAGCCCGATCGCCAGCCGGGAGGCGCCCGTCACGGCACCGGCTCCACCTTGGACACCAGCCAGGCCGTACCGACCTTGGTCACCTCCATGTTCCAGCGGTGGAACCGCTCCTGCGGGACGTCCTCGCCCCCGTCCCTTCTGGTCAGCTCGTCCCCCACCACCATCACCCGGGCCGTGCCGCCCCTGAGCGAGACCAGGCCGGTGGCGCGCAGCGCGCCGGTGCGCAGCAGCCTGCCCGCGACCGTCGTCCTCTTCAGCTCCGCGGCGGCCCTGGCGTACTCGGCCCTGGCCGCGCCCGTGGAGGTGGCCAGGACGCGCCCGATGTCGGCGTCGACGGCGCGGTGGCCGACCGAGAGCAGGTGCACGGCGTGCGTCCCCGCCGCCCGCATCGCGGCCTGCCTGTCGTCGGCCGCCGCCTGGGCGTCGCGCAGGTCCGTGCCGACCCAGAACGCCACGGCCAGCAGCACCGCGATCAGCGTCGCCAGCACCGGCCCGGCGAGCCTGCGCGGCCCGCGGGCACGGGCGCGGCGCAGGCGGCGGGAGCCTGGGGGACGGGCGGCGTGCGATGCCATGCGTTCTCTCCCCTCACGCGGTCTGCGGAACGCGGGCGGGTGAGCGCGGCTCCTCCGCCTCCAGGGACGGCATGCTCCCCGACCGCCGGATCATAACCCGCCACACCGGTACGTACAGCGGCCTTGGCGCACCCGCGGTGCCCGCCGCCGGCTCGGCAGCCGCCGCCGGTGTGGCGGAGACTCCACCGGCGCAAGCCCTCGATGGGATCAACGGTAACCGCGATCGCCCGGATTGGAAGGGGGTCCAATGGCCTCCGGAGATCGTCACGGCTCCCACGAGACGGCCCGGGAACGCGAAAAGAGCGGGCCACCGGCACCTGGTGGACCCGCTCTTCCCGTGTGAAGCGAACGAACTACTTGACGGTGACCGTCGCGCCGGCACCCTCGAGGGCGGCCTTGGCCTTCTCGGCCTGCTCCTTGTTGACCTTGCCGTCGAAGACGGACTTGGGAGCGCCGTCGACGAGGTCCTTGGCCTCCTTCAGGCCCAGGCTGGTCAGGGCGCGGATCTCCTTGATGACCTGGATCTTCTTCTCGCCGGCGGCCTCGAGGACGACGTCGAACTCGTCCTGCTCCTCGACCTCTTCGGCGGCGGCGGCACCGGGGGCGGCCGCGGCGGCGACGGCGACCGGGGCGGCGGCCTTGACGTCGAAGGTCTCCTCGAAGACCTTCACGAAGTCGGACAGCTCAAGAAGAGTCATCTCCTTGAAAGCGTCGAGCAGCTCGTCGGTGCTGAGCTTCGCCATGATGGTTCCTCCATACGGATGTGACGTGCTGGGAAAGTTGGGACCGCGGTTGCGTTAATCCCCTGTGACCGCCTGCGCGGACCTACTCGCCGGCGCCTTCGCGCTTGGCGCGCAGGGCCTCGGCCAGCTGAGCCATGTTGGTGGGCAGCGCGTTGAAGACGGCGGCCGCGTGGCCCTGCTTCGCCTTCAGGGCACCGGCCAGCTTCGCGAGGAGAACCTCGCGCGACTCGAGGTCGGCAAGCTTGGTGATCTCGTCCGGCGTCATCGACCTGCCGTCGACCACACCGCCCTTGATGACCAGGAGGGGATTGGCCTTGGCGAATTCACGCAGACTCTTGGCAGCCTCGACCACGTCGCCGTTGACGAAAGCGATCGCCGACGGACCCGCGAGCAGGTCGTTGAGCTGGCTGAACCCGGCCTCGGAGGCCGCGATCTTGGTCAGCGTGTTCTTCACCACGGCGAACTTCGCATTCTCACCGAGAGAAACACGCAGCTGCTTGAGCTGGGCGACGGTGAGACCGCGGTATTCGGTCAGAACGGCAGCGCTGGAGCCGTCGAAGCTGCTCTTCAGCTCTGCGACAGCCGTTGCCTTTTCTGCCTTCGCCATGGGCCTCCTTCCAGATGTGCCGCCGGGGTAAAGGGCCTGGAAAAGAGAACAAGCCCCGGCGCAGGCGCACGGGGCTCACATGAGGAGGTTAATCCAGATGAAAACTCACATCACACCTACGCGGGCCGTCCACTGAACGTGGATCCTTTAGGTCGGCAGGCCATGAGGCCTGACGACGACCGGCGGTCTTCGGCGTTGACAGCGTACGTCCTGTCGCCCCGGATGCCAAATCGATCCCGGCGGCGGGTCCGGCACGGCCACCGACGCGGGTACGCACGGGGGAACGCACACGCACATGGAGACGGTCACGGGGACGGGGACAGGGACAGGGACGGCGACGGGAGGGGCCCGCCGGGCGGCGCGGAGCGTACGGCGGCGCGGGACGCGCCCGCGCCCCCGGTCGTGGGACCGGGGGCGCGGGCGGAAGAGCGGGGGCGAGGGAGCGTCAGTTCCCGGCGCGCCCCTTGGGGAGGTCGTCCACCTGGTCGGCCGGCGGAGCGGTGATCTCCACGGGCTCGTTGAAGCCCTTGAAGAGCGCCGTCAGGTTGAACGTCGCGTCCTTCTCGGAGCCGCTGAGCGTCACCTTGCGGGGCAGGCTCTGGGCGTCGGCCCACAGGTCGAACTTCACGTCCTTGGCGTGCGAGAGGCCCTCCTGGAGCTTCTCACGCTGTGCCGGGTCGACCAGCCGGGCGGCCTCGGCGACCGGGAACGTGCCGCTGTAGTGGGTCGTGTCGACCCCGCCGACCGTCTCGGTGCCGACCGCCTTGACGTCCTTGGACGCGGTCAGCAGCTTGACGGTGCCGGCCAGGTCGAACTGCCGGGCCTGGTCCATGAACTTCCTGATCTCGGCCTGTCCCTCGGCGTCGACCTGGCTGAGCGGCACCCTGACCCACGGCTTGGTGATGCCGCCGATCCGGTTCAGCATCTCGGACTTCACGTAGACGGTCTCGTCCGTCAGGATGGCCCGCGCACCGCCGGGCACGTTCTGCCCGCCGAAGTTGATCGTGTCGAGCCTGATGTCGGTCGCGAGCTCGGGCTGGCTCTGGTAGAGCATGCTGCCCTGGACCTTGCCCGAGCCCTCCTGGCCGCCGCCCTTGGTGTCGAGAACCACGTCCGCCGAGTACGAGGTGACCGCCTCGGCCTTCTGCGCGCTCTGCTGCACCGCGTCGGCCGCGGCGAGCTTGACGTTTCCGAGGGCCACGGTGTTCTGCTGTGCACCGCATCCCGCGACCGCGACGAGCGCGGCCGCTCCCAGTGCAAGTGCGGGAGCCATTCGGCGCATTTCGTCCTCACTCCTTCGTTTCCCCCGATGATCCTGACTTACGACACTACGCGTCGACTCGGCCGGGCGCGTCGTCCGGAGGAACGAAAGAGGGCCTCGACCGAATGGCCATTCGGTCGAGGCCCTCTGCGGAACGCGTCTGGTATCAGGCGTCGAGCTCGGCGGTCAGCGCCCGCGTCTGGTTGGGGTCGACCTGGATGCCGGGGCCCATGGACGTGGAGAAGACGAC
Source organism: Streptosporangium sp. NPDC050148 (assembly GCF_055586505.1). Taxonomy (NCBI): domain Bacteria; kingdom Bacillati; phylum Actinomycetota; class Actinomycetes; order Streptosporangiales; family Streptosporangiaceae; genus Streptosporangium; species Streptosporangium sp. NPDC050148. The sequence goes on from NZ_JBVJIA010000016.1 coordinate 6,172, forward strand.
CTTCTTGACGTAACGCCCCTTGGCCGCGGACGGCTTGAGACGGAGCACCTCGTCGAGGGCGGCGGCGTAGTTCTCGATGAGCTGGCGCTCGCCGAAGGACACCTTGCCGATGATGAAGTGCAGGTTCGCGTGCCGGTCGACACGGAACTCGATCTTGCCGCCCTTGATGTCGGTGACGGCCTTGCCGACGGCCGGGGTCACGGTGCCGGTCTTGGGGTTCGGCATCAGGCCACGGGGGCCGAGCACGCGGCCCAGGCGGCCGACCTTGCCCATCAGGTCCGGCGTGGCGACGACGGCGTCGAAGTCGAGACGGCCCTTGGCCACCTCGTCGATCAGCTCGTCGGCACCGACGATGTCGGCGCCCGCGGCGCGGGCCTCCTCGGCACGGTCACCGGTCGCGAAGACCAGGACCCGGGCGGTCTTGCCGGTGCCGTGCGGGAGGTTGACGGTGCCGCGGACCATCTGGTCGGCCTTGCGGGGGTCCACACCCAGCCGCAGGGCCACCTCGACGGTGGCGTCGAACTTGGCGACGTTGGTCTCCTTGGCCAGCTTGGCCGCCTGGGCGGGGCTGTACAGGGTCTCGCGGTCGACCTGCGCCGTTGCGGCGCGGTATCCCTTGCTGCGCTTCATGTGATCACTCCTGTGAATCCGAGTGTCCGTGGTACGGGCCTGCGCGGGCCCCTCCACTCGACGTCGACGTGCGGTGTCATGGCGCGACCTGGGTCGCGATCGCCGCCGCCTGCCGGCCGACCCGCGGGGGTGTCCACCGCCACGAGGTCACCGCCGGGAACGTACGGCGGATGGTGCTAGTCGGCGATCGTGATGCCCATCGACCGCGCGGTGCCGGCGATGATCTTCTCCGCCGCCTCGACGTCGTTGGCGTTGAGGTCCTGCATCTTGGTCTCGGCGATCTGGCGCAGCTGCTCCCTGGTGAGCTTGCCCACCTTGTCCTTCTGCGGGATGGCCGAACCCTTCGCGACACCGGCGGCCTTCTTGATCAGCTCGGGCGCCGGGGGCGTCTTCGTGACGAAGGTGAAGCTGCGGTCCTCGAAGATGGTGATCTCGACGGGGATGATGTTGCCCCGCTGGGCCTCGGTGGCAGCGTTGTACTGCTTCACGAATTCCATGATGTTGACGCCGTGCGGACCGAGGGCGGTACCGACCGGCGGTGCGGGCGTGGCCTGGCCAGCGGGAAGCTGAACCTTGACCAGCGCTGCGACTTTCTTCTTGGGAGGCATGATTCTCTCCGGGTCCTTCTTCTCTGAGCGATGTTCCTGATCCCCGCGCACGCGAGGTCGGCCGCGACTGCGCCGTGAGCGGCGCGGCGGTCATGGAACCATCCCCGCGAACGCGGGGCAGACTGATGAAGTCTACGCGACCGGGTCAGATCTTCGAGACCTGGTTGAACGAGAGCTCGACCGGGGTCTCGCGGCCGAAGATCGACACGAGCACCTTGAGCTTCTGGGACTCGGCGCTGATCTCGCTGACCGTGGCGGGCAGCGTGGCGAACGGTCCGTCCATGACGGTGACGGACTCGCCGACCTCGAAGTCGACCGTCGCGGCCGAGGCCTTGGCGGTGGACTTCTTGACCTCTTCCGAGGGCTCGGGCGCGAGCAGCTTGGCGACCTCGTCCAGGCTCAGCGGGCTCGGCTTGTTGGACAGGCCCACGAAGCCGGTCACGCCGGGCGTGTTGCGCACCGCCGACCAGGACTCGTCGGTGAGCTCCATCCGGACCAGCACATAGCCGGGGAGCACCCGCTCCTTGACCAGCTGGCGCTTGCCGCTCTTGATCTCGGTCACGTGGTGGGTGGGCACCTCGACCTGGAAGATGTAGTCCTCCATGTTGAGGGACTGCGTCCGGGTCTCGATGTTCGACTTCACCCGGTTCTCGTAGCCCGCGTAGGAGTGGATCACGTACCACTCGCCGAACAGGCCGCGCAGGTGCCGCTTGAAGTCCTCGACCGGGTCGACGTCGGGGAGGACGTCGCCGTCCTCGTCCACGCCGTCCACGCCGCCGTCCTCGCCGTCGGCGGCACCGGCCGTGGCCTGCCCGGCCTGCTCGATCTCCGCGTCGGCGTCGGACGTCTCGGCGTCGCCGCCGGACCCGGCCTCCGCGATCTCGGCGTCGGTCTCGGCGTCGACGGTCTGCCCGTCGGAATCGTCAAGCGAATCCCGGGTGACGTCGACGGCCTCCTCCGGCCCGTCCTCGCGCTCGTCGCGGGGCTGGCCGGCCGACTGTGCAGACTCGGACACGGTGCTCTATCTCTTTTCGTCGATGGTCGATGGCCGGCGGGGCGTCCTGGGACGCCTCGCCCGCGGGATGTCGCGGCTCAGGATCCGCCGAAGATTCTCAGCACACCCTCGGTGAAGAGCGCGTCCAACGCCGACACGATCCCGACCATGAGCAGAACGAATACCAGGACGACGATGGTGTAAGAGATCAGTTCTTTGCGCGTAGGCCAGATGACCTTACGCAGCTCGGCGACGACCTGCCGATAGAAGAGGGCGGGAGAAGTGCGCTTCGTCTTCTTCTCACCGCTCGGCTTGTCTGCGGTTTCGCCGCGCGTGTCGATCGCCACAGTCCTCACCTGAATCCTTCGAGTCCAACGCATAACAGCGGCGCGCTAGACGCCAGATGCGCGGACCGCTCCTCGCAGGGCACGAGGGACTCGAACCCCCAACCGCCGGTTTTGGAGACCGGTGCGCTACCAATTGCGCTAGTGCCCTAAGACATGAACCACCATACATCGGTTGGACCGAAGTTTGTCCGTGGCTCACGGTCTTGACCGCCGGTTCACGCATGCGGCGGAAAGACCATGCCGGAGTCTACGGGTGATTGGCCATCACGTCGAACCGGCGGATGAGAGCCCTGCTCAGGGGCTTTCCGGCCCGGGACGGCACCGCGGGGGCGGGCGCGGGCACGCCCGCGGGGTCCGGACGGAGGTGCGGACGGGGCCCGGACGGGGTCCGGATGGTGGATATCCGGCGGGATCGGCGGCACAGGTCTGTAACCATGGAGGCATGACCCGTCCTCGCATCTCAGCGCGTATCTCCGCGATCTCCGAGTCCGCCACGCTCGCCGTGGACGCCAAGGCCAAGGCGATGAAGGCGGCGGGCCGCCCGGTCATCGGCTTCGGTGCCGGCGAGCCGGACTTCGCGACGCCCGGCTACATCGTCGAGGCCGCCGCCGAGGCCTGCCGGAACCCGCGGTTCCACAAGTACACGCCGGCCGGGGGCCTTCCCGAGCTGAAGCAGGCCGTCGCCGACAAGACCCTCCGCGACTCCGGCTACCGGGTGGACGCGTCCCAGGTGCTGGTGACCAACGGCGGCAAGCAGGCCGTCTACGAGGCGTTCGCCACGCTGCTCGACCCGGGTGACGAGGTCCTGGTCGTCGCCCCGTACTGGACGACCTACCCCGAGGCGATCAAGCTCGCCGGGGGCGTGCAGGTCGACGTGGTGACCGACGAGACCACCGGCTACCTGGCGAGCGTGGAGCAGCTGGAGGCGGCCCGCACCGACCGCACCAAGGTCCTGCTGTTCGTCTCCCCCTCCAACCCGACCGGCGCCGTGTACAGCCCCGACGAGGTCGCGCGGATCGGCCGCTGGGCGGCCGAGCACGACCTGTGGGTCGTCACCGACGAGATCTACGAGCACCTCACGTACGGCGACGCGACGTTCGCGAGCATCGCCACGGTGGTCCCGGAGCTGGGCGACAGGGTGGTGATCCTGAACGGCGTCGCCAAGACATACGCGATGACCGGCTGGCGGGTGGGCTGGCTGATCGGCCCCAAGGACGTCGTCAAGGCCGCGGCCAACCTGCAGTCGCACGCCACCTCCAACGTCTCCAACGTCGCCCAGATCGCCGCGCTGGCCGCGGTGAGCGGTGACCTGTCGGCGGTGGCCGAGATGCGCGAGGCCTTCGACCGGCGGCGCCGGGCCATGGTCCGGATGCTCAACGAGATCCCGGGCGTGCTCTGTCCCGAGCCGCTGGGCGCGTTCTACGCCTACCCGTCGGTCAAGGGGCTGCTGGGCAGGGAGTTCGGCGGCAGGCGCCCGGCGACCTCCGCCGAGCTGGCCGAGATCATCCTGGAGGAGGCCGAGGTGGCGGTCGTCCCCGGCGAGGCCTTCGGCACCCCGGGCTACTTCCGGCTGTCGTACGCGCTCGGCGACGACGACCTCGCCGAGGGTGTGGGACGCATCGCCAAGTTCCTCGGCCAGGCCGGCTGAGCTCAGTCCCGCAGGGCGTAGGCGACCGCGGCGTCGAGGTGGGCGGCCGAGCCCTCCTCGAAGGCCCGCGCGTAGGCGGCCTCACCGATCAGGGCCGCCGCGCGGGCCGCGGCGGCCGTGCGGAGCTCGAACACCGAGTCCACGCCCTGGCCGGGCAGCCCGAAGGTGATCCAGATCCGCCGGGCGGCGCCCAGCAGCCAGGCCGCGCGGAGGCCGTCGCCCGCGCCGACCGCGATCCTGGCGAGCTGGCCGATGGCCAGGACGCTGCCGACCGCGTCCCGCAGCCGCCACTTGGTCTCCAGCGCCGCCTTCGCCGCGGCGGCGGCCGCGGTGAGCTCTCCCCGGCTGAACAGCGCCAGCGACAGGACGTAGTCGCCCATGGCGCGCTGGCACAGCTCGCCGCGCGCCTCGCACCTGCGGCGCGTCTCGCGCAGGATCTCCACCGCCTCGTCGAGGTCGCCGCCGAAGACGGCGATCCCCGCGAGCAGCAGGGGGACCAGGAGCACGCCGGGCGACCCCGTACCGGCCCGCCGCAGCCCCGCGGCCCCGCGCAGCACGCGCTCCCGGGCGCCGGCCAGGTCACCGGCCAGCATGTCGGTCCCGGCCAGGCGGAGGTGGGCCTCGGCCTCGGCCTCGGCGTCGCCGTGGTGGCGGGCCGACTCCAGGCACTCCTCGGCCCTGGCGCGCGCCAGCGGCATGTCGCCCTGGACGAGCGCGAGGTGGGCGGCCACCCACAGCGGCCTGGACCTCACCCGGTCGGGGGCGGCGACCGCGGCCAGCGCGCGGTCCAGGTAGCGGCGGCCCTCGCGGACGAGGCCCAGGTGGCACCAGAGCACCCGCAGGGCCCCGGCCAGCTCCAGTGCCGTACGAGGGTCGCCGGAGGCCAGGCAGCGGTCGAGGGCGGCCCGGATGTCGCGCAGTTCCCCGTACGCCCAGTCGGCCCAGGCGATCTGGTCCGGGCCGGACCAGCGCGCGCTCATCCGCCGGGCGGCGGACAGGTAGTGGTCGCGGTGCCGGCGGATCGTCAGGTCCGTCTCGCCGAGCTCGTCGAGCCGGTCGCGGCCGTAGTCCCTGATGGTGTCGAGCAGCCGGTACCGGTCCCCCACCCGGGTGACGACGGACTTGGCCGCGAGCGCGTCGAGCACGGCGGGCACGTCGGGCAGGCGCCCGTCCTCGCAGACGCCGCGCGCCGCCTCCACGCCGAAGGTGCCGGCGAAGACCGACAGGCGGGCCCAGAGCAGGCGCTCGGCCGGGGTGCACAGCTCGTGGCTCCAGCCGGTGGTGGCGTGCAGCGTGTGGCGCAGGAGCAGTCCCACGCCGCCGGAGGGCGGCCCGAAGCGGTTCTCGAACCGGTCGGCGAGCTGGGTCGCCGAGAGCCCGCGCATGTGGCTGGCCGCCAGCTCGATGGCGAGCGGCATGCCGTCGAGCCTCCTGCAGAGCCTGGCGACGGCCATCAGGGCCCGCTCGTCGGTGCGCAGGCCCGGGGCGACGGCCGTGGCGCGGTCGAGGAAGAGGCTCATCGCGTCGTAGCCGGCGAGGTCGGCGGCCTCCGGCGGGGGCACCGGGAACGGCTCGACGGGCAGCACGAGCTCCGCCGGCAGGCCGAGCTCCTGGCGGCTGGTCACCATGATCCGGATGCCGGGCGCGCCGTCCAGCAGGGCCGTGACCACGGCGGCGCAGGGTCCGACGAGGTGTTCGCAGGCGTCGAGCACGAGCAGGAGGCGCCGGGGCGAGAGGAAGTCGACGAGGCAGTCCAGGATCGGGCGCCCGCTGGTCTCGTACAGGCCGAAGGCGCCGGCGACGACGCCCGCGAGCAGGTCCCCGTCGGTCTCGGCGGAGAGCTCGGCCACCCAGACCCCGTCGGGGTGGCCGTCCTGCAGGACGCGCGCGGCCTGCAGGGCCAGGCGCGTCTTGCCGACCCCGCCGGCCCCGTGCAGGGTGAGCAGGCGGGTGCGGGCGAGCAGTTCCGCGATCTCGCCGAGTTCGGCCGCGCGGCCGACGAAGCTGTTCATCTCGATCGGCAGGTTGCCGCGCCGCGTCAAGAAGACTCTCCCCGCAGCGCGTGGTCCACGGCGTCCCGCAGGCTGATCGAACCTCCCTGTTCCAGCAGCCGTTCGAACTTCGTCCTGCCCAGGCGCCCGCGCAGCCGCAGCTCCGCGGTGCGGAGCAGGTTCGCGATCATGGGGGATCGGCTGGGCGGGACCTCGGCCTCGCGCCACGCGGCCCCCGAGGCCCCGAACAGGGTGGCGGCGAGGACGTCGTCGCCGCACGACTCGGCGATCACGACGAACACCTCCAGTGCCTCCATGAGCGAGACCGTGTCCCCGAACAGGCGGGCCCCGCGCAGCGAGTCGCGGGCGGAGGCGGCCGCGGAGGCGGTGTTCCCCAGGAGGTGTTCCGCCTGGCCCAGCAGGAGGTCCAGGCGGATGAGGGTCCAGTAGTCGCCGCAGGAGTCGCAGAGCTCGCGTCCCTCGCGCAGCACGGACACGGCCTGGTCGTGGCGGCCGGTGAGCATCATGGCGGTGGCGACCACCGTGTAGGTGGGCAGGAAGCCGGGGAAGACGTTGCCGGTGGAGCGGTGCCGTACCCGGGCGTGCTTGATGAGCCGCAGCGCCTCGCCCACGTCGCCCCTGACGACGGCCAGGTGGGCCTGGAACTGGCTGACGTAGGCGGTGGCGTAGCCGTCGGCGTCCTGGGCGGCGCATTCGGCCAGGGTCCGCTCGGCGCGTTCCAGGTCTCCGCGCTGGATCGAGACCCAGGCGTGCACCCACAGGGCCTTGACCCGCTCGGGGCCCGCGGCGTGCTCCAGGTCCAGGCCCCGCTGGAGGAGGTCGTCGCCGGGCGCCTGCATGCCGCAGCAGGCCCACAGGAACCACAGGTTGCCGACCAGGTCCAGGCCCCTGCGGTACTCCTCGGGCCTGGAGTAGCAGTACTCGATGGCGCCGCGCATGTTGCCGCACTCGAGGACCAGCCTGCGGTACCACTCCAGCTGGCGGCCCTGCCAGCTCATCTCGGCGCGGGCGGACAGGGCGAGGTAGTGGTCGCGGTGCCGGCGCCGGATCTCCTCGGTCTCGCCGAGCCGGTCCAGCCAGACGGCGCCGAAGTCGCGGACGGTGTTCAGCAGGCGGTAGCGGACCCCGCCCTCGCCCTCCTCGCGGACCAGGACGGACTTGTCGAGCAGGCCGAGCAGCCCGTCGAGGACGTCGGCGGAGGCGAGGGCGTCGTCGGCGCAGACCCCCTCGGCCGCCTCCAGGTCGAAGGTGCCGGCGAAGACCGAGGCCCGCGCCCAGAGCAGGCGCTCGGCCGGGGTGCAGAGCTCGTGGCTCCAGCCGAGGGCGACGCGCATGGAGGTGTGCCGGTGGACGGTGCCGTCCGTCCGCGTGCCGGTCACGGCGAGCCGGATGGCCAGCGGCAGGTTGTCCAGGCTGCCGCAGAACCGGGCCGGGTCCGCGTCGGCACCGTCAGGGCCGCCTGGGCCGCCGGGGCCGCAGAGGCCGCCGGTGTCGTCGAGGCCGCCGGGGTCGGGGCGGCCGGGGCCCAGGGCGGTCAGCAGCCGGACGGCGTCCGCCTCGCGGAGCCCGCCGACCGGGTAGAGGTGCTCGCCGGGCAGGCCCAGCCGCTGCCTGCTGGTGGTCAGGACGCGCAGTTCCTCGACGGAGCGCAGCAGCAGGCCGACCAGGATGCCCGCGGCGCCGACCACGCGGTCGCAGGTGTCGAGGATCAGCAGGCTCCGGCGCTCGGCGAGCCCGTCGGCCAGGGCGCGCAGCGCCGGGGTCCGTGGCCGCCGCGGGGCGCCGATCGCGTCGGCGAGCGTCCCGGCCAGGGAGTCCAGGTCCGCGGGCGCCTCGGCCAGCTCCACGAGGTGCACCCCGCCGGGGAACGCCGGCGCGAGGGTGCGGGCCAGCCGCAGGGCCAGGGCGGTCTTCCCGGCTCCGGCGGGACCGGTCAGCGTGACGTGACGGACCCTCTCCAGCAGGGCGGACACGTCGGCGAGTTCGGTCTCCCTGCCGACGAAGACGTCCGCTTCCATGGCAGCCCCACCGTCTTCCTGACAACGTGTGGCTCTACGGTCGCACGGGGGCGCGCTCGACTGAAAGCCCGTTTCCCAGATTTCCTTGATATATGGCGGAATGAGATATGGACGGACGCCGCCGAAAACCGGTGACGTCCGTCCGAAATAACACCTTTGAGGTGAAAATGTAATTATCGAAGCGCGGGGGAAACGGCGAGAGGGATCGACCGCCGATCCGGTCTCACTTCGCGGCCTCCACCCCTTCGGCGATCTTCCTCATCTCGGCCTCGGCCCGGTCGCCGAACCCACCGGCGTAGCCGGGGCTCATCATGACCTCGACGGCCACGTCCCGGTTCTCGGTCCACACGAGCGTGAGGGTGCCGTTCTCGTCGATCCGGGAGGCGGCCTCGCCCGCCCGGACGAGGTAAGCGGTGCGCCCGTCGATCGTGATCGGCTCGGCGCCCTGCCGTTCGTACCCCCTCATCCGCTTCTTCAGCTGTGCGACGGCTCCATCCCGGTAGACCACGGCCTGGACGTCGTACTCTCCCTCGGGCAGGCCCGGCCGCTGCCACGTCGTGGTGTAGCTCGTGGTGCCGAAGCCATTCTTTCCCGACCACTTCCCCCATTCCAGGCCGTCGGGCAGGTAGCCGAACCTGACGCCGCCGAACGCGCGGCCGTCCCCGAGGTCACCGAGGTCCTGCGGCATCGTCGTCTTCTCCTCGGGGCCGTCGGCCGTCGAGGACGGGCCGGGCCGGGCCGGGTCGATCGCCACCAGCCTGACCGCGGACCCGCGGGGGACGCTCTCCCCGATCTCGGGGGTCTGCTCGACCACCAGGCCCGCCTCGCCGGTCTCTCCCTCGACGCTCGCCGTCAGGCCCGCCGCCTCCAGGACCACCCTGGCCTCGGCCACGGTCATCTTGATCGCGCGCGGCACCTCGACCGGCGGGGCGATCCCGGCCCTGGCCTCGGACTCCGTCCCGGCCGGACCGGCCACCGCGGCCCGCGGCCCCTCGGTCAGCGCCAGGTACGAGGGCACGGCCCCGGCGACCGCGACCGTGACCAGGGCGGCCCCGGCCGTGCGGACCCGGACCCGCCTGCCGCGGTGCCGGCGGCGGATCCTCGTGCCCATCAGGGAGGAGGCCCGCACATCGGCCACGTGCTCCCCCATCGCCTCGGACAGTTCCTGTTCCAGCGTCATCCCCGTACCCCTTCCAAGGTGCCCATCCGCTCGCGGATCCTGGCCAGCCCCCGTGCGGCCTGGCTCTTCACGGTCCCCGCCGAGCAGCCCATCAACGTGGCGGTCTCGTTCTCCGACAGGTCCTCCCAGTAGCGCAGCACCAGCACCGCCCGCATCCGCGCGGGCAGCCTGCGCAGCTCGGCCAGGAGCGCGTCGCGCAGGTCCACGTCCGGCGCGTCCACCGCGGTCTCCGGGGGACGGGCGAAGGTGATCTCCTGGATCACCCTGCGGCGCCGGGAGACGTTGATCGCGGCGTTCACCACGACCCTGCGGGCGTAGGACTCGGGATTGTCGTGCCGGATCCGGCTTCAGTGCCGGTAGACCTTCTCCAGCGCGTTCTGCACCAGGTCCTCGGCGTCGTGCGGCGACGCGCCGCAGACCAGGATCGCGGTACGCAGCAGCGCCGTACTCCGTGCGGCCAGGAACTCGTCGAAGGCCGCCTCGTCTTCTTCCGTCATCGAGGTCCCCTTTCGCCCTCCCCAACGTATGGAGACCCCGTCAGGTTGAGACCAAGAAACATCGCGACCACCCCGGGTACGGCACCATGTTGAAATGCCACGTCCCCTCAGCGAACTGCCCAAGGCTCACCTGCACCTGCACTTCACCGGCTCCATGCGGCACTCGACGCTCGTCGAGCTCGCCCTCGAGCACGGCTCACACCTTCCCGACGCCCTGAAGGAGGACTGGCCGCCGCAGCTGCGGGCGACCGACGAACGGGGCTGGTTCCGCTTCCAGCGGCTGTACGACATCGCGCGCTCGGTGCTGCAGCGCGAGAGCGACGTCTACCGCCTGCTGCGCGAGGCGGCCGAGGACGAGGCGGCCGAGGGGTCGGGCTGGCTGGAGATCCAGATCGACCCGTCCGGGTACGCCTCGACGTTCGGCGGCCTCACCTCGGCCATGGAGCTGATGCTCGACGCGACGCGCAGGGCCGCCGACCACGCCGGGATAGGGATCGCGGTGGTGGTGGCCGCCAACCGCACCCGCCATCCCCTGGACGCCAAGACGCTCGCCCGTCTGGCCACGCGCTACATGGACCAGGGCGTGATCGGGTTCGGGCTCTCCAACGACGAGCGGCGCGGCCGGGCCCGCGACTTCGACGGGGCCTTCCGGCTCGCCAAGCGGGCCGGGCTGCTGGCCGTGCCGCACGGCGGGGAACTGCTGGGGGCCGCCAGCGTGGCCGAGTGCGTGGACGTGCTGGAGGCCGACCGGGTCGGCCACGGGGTACGCGCGGCCGAGTCGCCGTGGCTCATGGAGCGCCTGGCCGGGCGGGGGATCGCCTGCGAGGTCTGCCCGACGTCCAACGTCGGCCTCGGGGTGGTCGAGCGGGCCGAGGACGTGCCGCTGCGGCGCCTGTTCGAGGCGGGGGTGCCGATCGCGCTGGGCGCCGACGACCCGTTGCTCTTCGGTGCCCGGCTGCTGCCCCAGTACGAGCTGGCCAGGCAGGTGTACGGCTTCTCCGATCCGGAGCTGGCCGAGCTGGCCCGCCAGTCGATCCGGGTCTCGGCGGCCCCGGAGGAGGTGCGCAAGAGGCTCTTCCAGGGCATCGACGACTGGCTGGCGTCGGACGCCGGGCGGGACGACGACCGGCCGACGTCGGACGCCGAGCGGATCGGCGACCGGCCGGCGTCGCAGGGGTGAGCGGGACGACCGGCCGGCGTCGGACGGCTGAGGGGGACGAGCGGACCGGCCGGCGCCGGCCGGCCGGGCGGGGCGACCGGACCGGCCCTCACCGCAGGGCGTAGGCGACCGCCGCGTCCGGCTCGTCCCCGTAGCCCTCGGCGAAGAGCGCCTCGTAGGTCTCGTCGCCGAGCAGCTGCCTGGCGGTCCGCTGGGCGACGGTCCTCGGCTCGGACATGCCCTCGGAGCCGAGGTCGCGGAGCCCGAAGGTCGCCCCGAGCCGTACCCCCGCCCCCTGGAGCCTGGCGGTGCGGCGGCCGTCGCCCTGGACCGCGGCGATCACCGCGAGCTGGTCGACGGCCAGCGCCACCCCGATGGCGTCGCGCAGGCGCCACTTGGCGTCGAGCGACTGCCGGGCGGCCTCCGCCGCCTCGGCCGGCCGGCCGAGGCCGAGCAGGGCGATGGACAGCACGTAGTCCCCGCAGGCGCGGACCCAGCGTTCGCCGCGCGCGTCGCAGAGCCGCTGCACCTCCTGCAGCACCGAGACGGCCCGGCCGAACTCGCCGCGCCAGGTGACGGCCATCGCCGCCGTCACCAGCGCGAGCGGCTCGCCGACCGTGGCGGTCCCGGCCCTGCGGAAGTACTCGCGCACGCGCTCGACGCGGGGCTCGACCTCGTCCAGGGCGCCGGCGAGCAGCGACCGGCTGGCCAGCCCGAGCTGAGCGTGCCCGGCCGCCGCGTGGTCCCCCCGGTCGAGCGCCGCGGACAGGGCGGCCTCGGCCCGGCAGCGGCCCTGCTCCAGCTCGCCCCGGGCGATGGCCACGCAACCGTCCGCCCACAGCAGCCGGGGCAGTCCGGGATCCGTCACCGGGGCCGTCTCGATGGCCCGGCCCATGTGGTAGCGGCCCTCGTTCAGCCGTCCCAGGCAGAACCAGAGGATCCAGAGCGTGCCGGCCAGCTCGACGCGGACCGGGGAGGTCGCGTCGAGGGCGGCGCGCAGGTCGGCCATGGAGAAGGTCAGCCTGGCCGCCCACTCCTCCTGCCCGGGTCCGTACCAGCCGGCCTCGGCCCGGCGCGCCAGGTCCAGGTAGTGGTGGCGGTGCCGGCGCGTCGTCGTCGCCTCGTCGCCGCGCAGGGCGAGCCGCTCGCCGCCGTACTCCCTGACCGCGACCGGCTGCCGGTAGCCACCGGGGATCCGGTCCAGCAGGAACCGCGCGGCCAGCCGCTCCAGCAGCTCCGGCACGTCGTACAGGTCCCCGCCGCCGCAGATCCACTCGGCGTCGGCCGCCGTGAAGCCCCCCGCGAAGACCGAGAGCCCGGCCCAGAGCGATCGCTCCCTGCGGGTGCAGAGGTCGTGGGCCACGTCGAGCGCGGCGCGCACGGCCCGGTCGCAGGTGTCCGGGTCGCGCACGGGCTCGTCGAGGACGGTCCCGGCGAGGGCGGCCCCGCCGGGAAGGGCCCGCGGGCGCACGGCCGGGGCGCCCCTGCCGGACGGCGCGCGCAGGCGGCTCTCCACCAGGTCCGCGAGCCGTCCGGGCGACACCGTGCGGAGCCCTCCGGCCGCCAGTTCGACGGCGAGCGGGACGCCGTGCAGCAGGCGGCAGATCCTGAGCCCCGCCTCCGCCGTCATCCTCGCGGTCGTGCCCGTCTCCGCGGGCGTCCCCGCCGTCGCCCGCGCCTCCGCGGTCGCGCCCTTCTCCGCGGGCGTCCCGGTTCCCGTCCGTGCCGGGCCGGTCCCGGCCGGTTCCGCCCTCGGCACGGCGGCGGCGCGGTCGAGGAAGAAACGGAGCGCGTCGCCGCCCGCCGGCCCCTCCCACGAGGAGCGTCCCTGCGTCCAGGGACGCACCGCCGGGCCGGTGGGGTCCTGCGGGCCGGGCACGTCGAAGGGGTCGACGTGCAGCAGCGCCTCCCGCGAGAGTCCCAGCGGGCGGCGGGAGGTCACGACGATCCGCACGTCCGGAGCGGCCGCCCCGATTGCGGTGACGAGCTCCCGGCAGGCCGGCAGGATGTGCTCGCACCCGTCCAGGAGCAGCAGGAGCCTCCTGCCCGCGAGGAACCCGGCCAGCGCCTCGGTCTGCGGCCGCGCGGACCGCTCGGGAAGGCCGAGCACGGCCGCGACCGTGTCGGCGAGCAGGGCGCCGTTGCGCTCACCGGACAGCTCCACCAGCCAGGCGCCGTCCGGATGGCGGCCGTGCCGCTCCCGCGCGGCCCTGACCGCGATCCGGGACTTGCCGACGCCTCCGGCACCGGTGACCGTGGTCAGCGGCGTGCCGGCCACGAGCTTCAGCAACCGCCGCACCTCGCTCTCCCGGCCGATGAGGGGATCCGTCTCCGCGGGGAGGTTCCCACGCCACCACTGGACCTGTTCCATGGGTTCGCGCTCCTTTTTCACTTACCGGGAATCGCACTCCTCCCACATCACGAACCGGCGGGGTCATCGTTTTCCAGGGGGGTTTCCTTGCCCTGCGGTGCACATCTCACCGCCGCATCCGGGCCGGACTTCTCCCGTACGGAGGAAAGGGCGAGAATGCAGGTGCTTTATCGGTGATTCGGCGGAGCCGGTAACCAGGGGCGGGCCGGGGCCCCGGCCGCGGCGGGGCGCGGACGGCCGGGTCCGGCATCGATCGTCGGGAGGCCGCGGTGCGGGCGGGGCCACTAGACTCTGGCTGTCCCTGATCCGCGGTTCGCGCCGCGGCCTTCCCCGAACGAGCTGGACGGAACCGCATGTCTGGGTATGACCGCGTAGTGCAACCCGCGGCCGGTGACGAGGCCCTGGAGAACCACCTCGGTGGGGACGAGGCCAAGAACTACCGGCAGTACGAGTTCGACATGGTCGCCCCGCACGTGGGCCGTTCCATGCTGGAGATCGGCTCCGGCCTGGGCCATTTCGCCGAGCAGTTCCTGCCCCGCCTGGACCGGCTGGTGGTCAGCGACTTCGACCCCTACTGCGTGGAGCAGCTGAACAAGCGCTTCGAGGGCCGCGACGACATCGACGTGCTGCAGTTCGGCCTGCCGACCGAGATCCCGATCGGCGAGAAGGTCGACACCGTCGTGCTGATGAACGTCCTGGAGCACATCGAGGAGGACGTCGAGGCCCTGCGGTCGCTGGCCGACGTCACCCTCCCGGGCGGCCGGATCATCATCTGGGTGCCGGGCTACATGCAGCTGTACGGGGACTTCGACCGCAAGGTCGGCCACGTCACCCGCTACACCCCCGCCACCCTGCGCAGCACGGTCTCCAAGGCGGGCCTGGACATCGACGTGCTCAAGCCGATCAACTTCCTGGGCGGCATCGCCTGGTGGGCCGCGGTGCGGCGCGGTGGCGTCGGCTACCCCGACCCCCGCCTGGTCAAGATCTACGACCGTACGGTGGTGCCGCTGACCCGGCTCATCGAGCGCTTCGTCCGCCCGCCGTTCGGGCAGACCGTCTTCTGCGTCGCCCGCGTCCCCAAGAAGTGACGCGCCTGTCGCGGTGACCCGCGCGCCGGCACCTCGCGCGCGTCAGCGGCCCGCGCGATGGAACCGCCCCGCGGCTGGAACCGCCTCGCGCGCCGCCGCCGGAAAACGTCTTGCACGTCCCGGCGGCGGCGGCGTAACCTCGTCCACATGTGGATCAACTCCTAGAGCCGGCGTCGATCAGCCATCGCTGATCCGCCCGCACTCAGCCGTCAGGCCCGTCCGTTCCGACGCGGCAGCTGAGTCTCGACCGGGATCTCACCGCGTCGCCACATGCCTCAAGGAGTCCATATGCGAATTCACGCCGCCCAGAAGCGCGACGGCGGACCCGTGTCCGCCCTCCCCGTCACGACCGTCAAGATCAACGGACCGTTCGAGCCGCGGACCCCGCCGGCCGAGCGCGTCATGCCCCCGGCACCCAAGCGGACGCCGAGGCAGATGCCGCCGATGCCGACCAGGCCCACCCGGCAGCCGCGCCGCATCCCGGGCAAGGGTGGTCGCTGATCCCCTGGCCACGGCCCCAGCCCCGGAGGAATCCGGGGCCGGGGCCTTTCCGTGTGCCGCGGGACCTCGATCACATCTCGCGGTCGCGCGCCGCGGCCCCCGCGAGGTGCCGCGGACGCCGGGTCACAGACGCTCGATGATCGTGACGTTGGCCTGGCCGCCGCCCTCGCACATCGTCTGCAGCCCGTACCGGCCGCCGGTCCGCTCCAGCTCGTGCAGGAGCTTGGTCATCAGGATCGCGCCGGTGCCGCCCAGCGGGTGACCCAGGGCGATCGCGCCGCCGTTCGGGTTGACCTTGGCCGGGTCGGCGCCCAGGTCGTTGATCCACGCCAGCGGGACCGGGGCGAACGCCTCGTTGATCTCGGTGACGTCGATGTCGTCGATGGAGAGGTTCGCCCGCTTGAGCGCCTTCTGCGTCGCCGGGATCGGCGCGGTCAGCATGTAGACCGGGTCGTCGCCGGTGAGCGCCAGGGTGACGATGCGCGCCCTGGGGGTCAGGCCGTGGTCGCGGACCGCCTGCTCGGAGGCGATCAGGAGCGCTCCCGAGCCGTCGGAGATCTGCGAGGAGGTGGCGGCCGTGATCCGGCCGTCCTCCCGCAGCGTCTTCAGCGACGCCATCTTCTCCAGGGTGGTGTCCGGGCGGGGGCCTTCGTCGTCCTCGACGCCGTTGATCGGGGCGATCTGGTCCTTGAAGTGGCCGTTCGCGATGGCCTTCGCCGCCCGCTGGTGGCTCTCGTACGCGTACCGCTCCAGCTCGTCGCGCTTGAGGTTCCACTTCTCGCACATGAGCTCGGCGCCGCGGAACTGGGAGATCTCCTGCTTGCCGTAGCGCTCGACCCACTTCTCACCGAAGGGGAAGGGCATGCCCTTCTCCAGGGCGGCGGTGATGCTCGACCCCATGGGGACGATGCTCATCGACTCCACCCCGGCGGCCACGACCAGGTCCTGGGTGCCCGAGAGCACTCCCTGGGCCGCGAAGTGGATCGACTGCTGGGAGGAGCCGCACTGGCGGTCGATGGTCACACCGGCGACGCTCTCCGGCAGGCCCGCCGACAGCCAGGCGTTGCGCGCGATGTCCATGCTCTGCGGGCCGAACTGCATGACACAGCCCATGATCACGTCCTCGACCGCGGACGGGTCGACCCCGGTGCGCTCGATCAGCGCTCCCAGGGTGTGCGCGGCCAGATCGGTGGGGTGGACGGTGGACAGACCGCCCTTCTTCTTACCGACCGGGGTACGGACCGCCCCGACGATGTACGCCTCTGCCACAGTGCCTCCTGCGTATGAAACCGAGCAATGTTCGGTCAGTAGGAGATTACAACAGAACTTTCGTCCACGCCTTCCCAGGGCGGGCCTTCGCCCGCCGCCGCGAGGCCGGACCCGGCCCGAGGGCGAACCGGCCCGAGGGCGGACCGGCCCGAGGGCGGACCGGCCGCCGGGGGCCGGGCAGTCCGACGAGCCCGCGAACCCGCCGCCCGCCCCGCCTGTCACCGGGCACCGGTCGTGCGACGGCCCGGGGTCACGTACCCCGAGGTGGGCACCCACTTTCAGGTGCGTACTTGATCAGATCGAGCGCGACGGGGAGTCTGGTGAAGGCGCGCCACGCACCCCGACCGACACCCGATCCTCCTCAAGGTGCCGCCTGCCCCAGACGTCCAGGACTTCGAGTGCCTCGAAGAGCCCTCGTCCCTTCGCGGTCAGCGAGTACTCCACCTTCGGTGGCGACTCGTCGTAGACCTCGCGGTGGACGATCCCGTCCGTCTCGAGCTCGCGCAGCTGCTCGGTGAGCACCTTCTCGCTGATGCCCTGCACCAGCCGCCTGGTCTCACCGAAACGGCGGGGCCGCTCGGCGAGCGTCCACAGGAGGAACGTCTTCCACTTGCCCTGGACGACGTCGATCGCGGCGCCGACGCCACAGACGTGTACCTCGCGGGTCATGTCCCCTCCGACCTCCGACCTCCGGCCGATCCACACTCGCCCTCAATCCTCTGAACGGGAGCACCCTATGAGCCATTCCCCCAGCCTGCCCTCGGCGTCGCCGGTGACCGTCCTCGGCCTCGGGCCGATGGGCCGTACCCTGGCCACCACCTTCCTGCGGGCCGGCCACCCCGTCACCGTCTGGAACCGCACGCCGGGCAAGGCCGCCGAGGTGGTGGCCGAGGGCGCCGTCCTCGCCGCCACGGCCGCCGAGGCGGTCGCCGCGAGCCCCCTCGTCATCGTCTGCGTGCTGGACTACGACGCCGTCCACGCCATCCTCGAACCCGTGGCCGGTGAGCTGGCGGGCCGCACGGTGGTGAACCTCACCGCCGACTCCCCCGACCGTGCCCGCGCCACCGCGGCCTGGGCCGCCGGGATCGGCGCCGGTTACCTGGACGGTGCGATCATGGTCCCCACCACCGTGATCGGCAGCTCCTCTACCCTCGTCCTGTACAGCGGGCCCGAGTCCGTGTACGAGGCGCACCGGCCGGTGCTGCAGCACCTGGGCGGCGCGGCCGTGCACCTCGGCACCGACCCGGGCCGGGCCGCCGCCCACGACGTGGCGCTGCTGGACGTCTTCTGGACCGCGATGAGCGGCATCGTGCACGCCTTCGCGCTGGCCGCGGCGGAGAACATCTCCGCCCGGGACCTCGTCCCGTACGCCAAGGGGATCAGCGCCCTGCTCCCCGACATCATGGACGACTTCGCCATCAAGATCGACAAGGGCGAGTATCCGGCGGACGGCTCCGACCTGCTCTCGGCCGCGGCCGGGATGGAGCACATCGTCCACACGGCGCGGGGACACGGCCTCGACACCGGCGTGCTGGCCGCCGCCCACGCCACCGCCCGGCGGGCGATCGACGCGGGCCGGGGCTCCGACAGCTTCGCGCGCCTCGTCGAGACGATCCGGACCCCGTCGGCGTGACGCCGGCATGACGTCGGCCTGCCCGCCGGGACCCGGCCTGAGCACGGGGACCCGGCGTGACCGCGGGGACCGGCACGCCGCAGGGGTCCGGGACGGCCGGGGAACGGCTCAGGCGCTCCTGGTGCTCGTCATGGTCGCGTAGGCGATGACGTTGTCGGTGTAGTGGCCGGTCGCGCGGTCGTAGACGCCACCGCACGTGATCAGGTGCAGCCGCGGGACGGGCGACTCCCCGTACACCCGCTGGGTGGGGAAGACCGACTTCTCCGCCTGCTCCAGCCCGCCGACCGTGTAGACGGCGATGATGCCGTCCTTGCGGTGCACCTCGATGACGTCGCCGTTGCGGATCTCGTCGAGGCGGCTGAACACCGCGCTTCCCGAGCGGGTGTCCTTGTGCCCGAGCATGATCGCGGGGCCGGCCTCGCCGGGGGTGGGACCCGAGCGGTACCAGCCGACCAGGTTCGGGTTGCCGACCGGCGGCACCTCGATCGCGCCCTTGCGGTCCAGCCCCACCGACCTGACCGGCGCGTTGACGCCGAGCTTGGGGATGACCAGGCGTACCGGGGACGAGGGCTGCATGGGCGGTGCCGCCGGCACGGTGGGCTGCGGCGGCGGCGCGGTCGCGGGCCCCTTGAAGTACGGGTCGGCCGGCGCCCCGGCCACCTCGCTGCGGGGCGGCAGCGTGGTGCGCCCGTCGGCCAGGCCGTACTCCTCCGGGGAGGCCAGCATGAACAGCACGCCCACCAGCACCGTGACCACCCCGGCGATCCCCGCCAGGATGAGCACCGACCGCATCACCCGCCCGCCGTCGAGGGCGGGAGGCTCCGGGGGTGGCCACTCCCCGTACGCCGGGCCGTACTGCTGCGCGCCGGGCGGCGGGTAGGGCCGGCCCACCGGCCCGTACCCGGGCACCTGTCCCGGCGGCCATCCATCCGGCGGAGGGGTCGTCATCCGGCGGCCCCGATCAGCCGCGCCCGGCGGTGCGGCGCCGCAGCACCAGGCCCCCGGCCCCGGCGAGTGCCACCATCAGCATGCCGCTGAACATGATCGTGCGGGCGTCCGGCCCGGCGTCCCCGCCACCGCCCGTGGAGGCCGCGCCGTCGGGGGTCTCCTCGATCTGCTCGTCGGAGCTCCTGGTGGGCTTGGAGGTCCTGGTCCGGGTGACGGTGATCGTCGGCTTGGGGGTGGCCGAGGCGCTGGGGGTGACCGACGCGCTGGGGGTCACCGAGGCACTCGGGGTGACCGAGGCGCTCGGGGAGGTCGAGGTGGAGATCGTCGCCTTGACCGTGACCTGCAGCGCCGCCGCGCTCGCCTGCACCGGATCCGCGACGCTGCAGCTGAACAGCTCGGTGTCGGTCCCGGTGCCCGTCCCGGTGCCGGTGTTCATCAGGACGCTGAAGGTGTCGGGCCGGAAGGCGACGACGCCGGTGGCGGTGGGCGTCACCGTGACGACCAGCGGGGGCGCGGTCAGCGGCTGGCCCGACGGGATCGCGGCGGCGGGAGCGGTGGCGGCGACCGACCGCAGCCCCGTGGGGACCAGCGCGGGCGTGCTGGGAACGCTGTAGACGTCCATGTCGGCGTCGATCACGAGCCGCATGGTCGACGGGATGGGCATGGGCGCCACGAAGGAGGGCGTCCCGCTGGGGGCGCCGATCTTCCAGGTGGCCGTGAGCGGCGCGTTGGTCACCGCCGCGGTCGGACCGGTGAGGTCCATCTGGAACGCGAACGTGGGTGCGGTGGCCGTGCCCCCCACCACCGTGCAGGTGTAGGTGACGGGCTTGGGGGCGGCGTAGATCGAGGCGAGCGCCGGGAACGCACCGAAGACGCCTACGCCCGCCGCCGCGATCACGGCCGTCTTGACCGCTATGCGCCGCCGCGTCCTGGACTTCAGCACGATCTCTCCTCGTTCCGGATGTCACCGGCTCGTACCGGTGGGGGGCTTACAGGTCTCGGTCAAGGTTCGGCATAGATCCTACGAACACAGACCCGGCCATGCGAGCGGGTCGGCTAAACGGACACAAATTCCCATCTATCCCACCGCAAACGCCACGCTACATGGACGAAGCACGAATGGCGGGACGAAAGCCGTCTTCCCTGGCAACCGATACATGTTACCGACATGTTTCGCCGAAGATCGCCATAAGCCTCCCGGCCGCCTGACGGCCGTCGCCATGTGCCCGCGACCCATGGGTGGCGGCGCAGGGGTCACGGGGAAAAACCTGGTCAAGGTCGACGTCACCGCAGGTGGGAACCTTTCGACCCGCGGCCCCGGCGGGCACGGCGGAACCGGCCCGCCCGTCCAGGGGGTGACTCCGGAGCGTCGCGGACGTTGCCGAAAGATTTCATTGACATGGACGCCCGGCTGATCCTACCGTCATGGTTATGTCTAGTCACTCACGCATAGATATTCAAGAGCCGACCTTCGGCGCAGGTATCTGGCACTTCGGGCGGTACGTGGACCGGTACGCCACCGACGGCTACGGCCCGCCGGTCAGCACGCTGGAGGCGATCGACCTGGCCGGGCAGGTGGGTGATCTGTCCGTGGTGGACCTGACATTCCCCTTCGACCCGCCCGAGCTCGGCCTGGACGAGGTGAAGGCGGCCCTGGAGCGCAACGGCCTGCGGACGATCGCGGTCACGCCGGAGATCTACACCCGGCGTTTCGTCCGCGGCGCGTTCACCAACCCCGACGCCGAGGTGCGCCGCCAGGCGGTCGAGCTGGTCTCCCAGGGTGCCGAGACGGCCCGGGAGCTGGGATGCGACTACGTGAAGCTCTGGCCGGGCCAGGACGGGTGGGACTACCCCTTCCAGGCCGACCACTCCGAGCTGTGGCGCTTCTCCCTGGACGCGGTGCGCGAGCTGGCCACGGCCTTCCCCGACCTGCGCTTCGCGATCGAGTACAAGCCGCGCGAGCCGCGCAACAGCATCGTCTTCTCCTCCGCGGCCAAGACCCTGCTGGCCATCGAGGAGATCGGCCTGCCCAACGTCGGCGTCCTGCTGGACTTCGGCCACTCCCTCTACGGCGGCGAGTCCCCGGCGGACGCGGCGCGGCTGGCGATCTCCCGCGGGCGCCTGTTCGCCATCGACGTCAACGACAACCACCGCGGCTGGGACGACGACATGGTCGTCGGCTCGGTCCACCTGACCGAGACCTTCGAGTTCTTCTACGCGCTGCGCGACGCGGGCTGGGACGGCGTCTGGCAGCTCGACCAATTCCCGTTCCGTGAGAACTCGGTGGAAGCCGCCCGAGCGGGTATACGGATGATGAGGAACATCCATCGTGCTCTCGACCTGGTGGACCGCGAGGCCCTCGCCGCCGCGCAGAAGGCCCAGGACGCGCTGGCCGCGCAGCGCATCGTCCAGCAGGCCCTGCTGAGCTCCCTCGCCGAACGGTGACGCCCCCGCCCCGCCGGCCCCCCGGCGCCGTTCCCCGGCTCCCGGCCGGAATCCTCCCCCTCGCCTCCGGTCCGGGCCCCCGCCCCGGCCTCCGCGGGAACCCGCCTCCCCGGGCCCCTGCGGAAGCCCCGGGGCTCCCCGAGCCTTCCCCCGGGCCCTTCCCCGGTCCGTCCGCGAGCCCTTCCCCGGGCTCTCCCCCGGCGGGCGGGCCACCGGCCACCCCTGCGGAGACGACCATGTCGAGAACCACGTCGAGAAATGGAAGCGCCATGTTGACCGCTGATCCGCTGCGCGTCACCGAGTACCGGGAGGTCTCCGGGCGCATCCGCGCGGGGGACCCCCGGGACGCGGTCGCCGAGCTGGAGCGTGTCTCCGTCCAGGTCCGCCGGAGCATCGTCCAGATGATCTCCCGAGCCGGGCTGGGTCACGTCGGCGGCGACCTGTCGGTCACCGACATCCTGGTCGCCTGCTTCTACGGGGTGCTGTCGGTGGACCCCGAACGTCCCCGCTGGGAGGGCCGCGACCGGTTCGTGCTGAGCAAGGGCCACTGCGCGGCGGCCCTGTACTCGACCCTGGCGCACTGCGGCTTCTTCCCGACGGCCGAGCTGGAGACCTTCATGGCCCCGCTCTCGGCCCTCAACGGGCACCCCAACAAGATCAAGGTGCCCGGCGTGGAGACGAACACCGGGGCGCTCGGGCACGGGTTCCCGGTCGCCACCGGTTGCGCGCTCGGCGCCGAGCTGGACGGGGCGCCTTGGCGGACCGTGGTGGTGCTGGGCGACGGCGAGCTCCAGGAGGGGAGCAACTGGGAGGCGGCGATGACCGCGTCCCACTACGGGCTGTCGTCGCTGACGGCCGTGATCGACCGCAACCGCCTCCAGCAGGGCGCCCGTACCGAGGAGACCAAGACGCTGGAGCCGCTCGCCGACAAGTGGCGCAGCTTCGGCTGGGAGGTCCGCGAGGTCGACGGCCACGACCACCTCGCGCTGCTGGCCGCCCTGGAACGTTCCACCAGCGGCAGACCGGTCGTGGTCATCGCCAACACCGTCAAGGGAAAGGGCGTGTCGTTCATGGAGGACCGGGTGGAGTGGCACCACAAGGTGCCCAGTCCCGAGCAGGTCGAGGCGGCCCTCGCCGAGCTGGAGCCGGTCCGATGACGATCACCGACCAGCGGCCGACCTTCGACTCCCGCCAGGCGTTCGCCGAGGAACTGATCGCGCTCGCCCGCGCCGACGAGCGGATCGTCGCGGTGTGCAACGACTCCGTCGGGTCGAGCAACCTGGTGGGCTTCCGCCAGGAGTTCCCCCGCCGGCTGGTGAACGTCGGCATCGCCGAGCAGGACCTGGTGGGCGTCGCCGCGGGGCTGGCCAACGCGGGCAGGATCCCCTTCGTCTGCGCGGCGGCGCCGTTCCTCACCGGCCGCGCCCTGGAGCAGATCAAGGCCGACGTCGCCTACAGCGAGACGCACGTCGTGCTGTGCGGCCAGAGCCCCGGGATGGCCTACGGCGAGCTCGGCCCCACGCACCACTCCATCGAGGACCTGTCGTGGATGCGGGCGGTGGCCGGCCTGGACGTGGTCGTCCCGGCCGACCCGACGCAGACCCGCGCGGCCGTACGCTGGGCCGCCGCCTCCGGCAGGCCCTCCTACCTGCGCGTCCCCCGCTTCAAGGTGCCCGAGGTGACCCCCGGTGACGCCCCCTTCGAGCGCGGCCGGTCCGTCCTGCTGCGCGACGGCGGCGACGTCACGGTGGTCGCCGTCGGCTCGCTCGTCTCCCGGGCCCTGGAGGCCGCCGACCGGCTCCGGGACGAGGGCGTCTCGGTACGCGTGCTGAACATGCCCTTCGTGTCCCCGCTGGACGAGGAGGCCGTGGTGGCCGCCGCCCGCGAGACCCGGGGCATCGTCACCGCCGAGGAGGCCACGGTCAGCGGGGGGCTGGGCGCGGCCGTCGCCTCGGTCGTGGTGGCCCGCCACCCCTGCCCGATGCGGATCCTCGGCGTGCCGCGGGTCTTCGCCCCCACCGGGGACGCCTCGTTCCTGCTCGACCACTTCGGGCTCTCCGCCGACGGTGTCGCCACCGCCGTGCGCGAACTGCTGGGACATGGCTAGCACCGGCCCGCTCGTTCTGGCCGTCGACCAGGGAACGGGCTCCACCAAGGCGCTGCTCGTCGCCCGGGACGGCCGGGTCGTCTCGCGCGGATCGGCCCCGGTCTCCGAGAGCCAGCCCCGTCCGGGCCGGGTGGAGCAGTCGGCCGAGGAGATCTGGGAGAGCGTGCGCCGGGCCGTCGCCGACTGCGTCGACCCCTCGCTCGCCTCCCGGGTCGCCGGGGTCGGCCTCAGCACCCAGCGCGAGTCACTGGTGCTCTGGGAGCGCCGCACCGGCCTTCCGGCCGGTCCCCTGATCAGCTGGCAGGACCAGCGCACGGCGGCGGACTGCCTGGCGCTCGCCGCCACCGGCGCGGGCCCGGCGGTGCGCGCGTCCAGCGGGATGCCGCTGGACCCGATGTTCTCCGCGCTCAAGGCCCGCCGGCTCCTCGACGCCCACGACCCGGACCGCCGCCGCAGCCTGGCGGGCGAGCTGTGCCTGGGAACCGTCGACTCCTGGCTGCTGAGCCGCCTGGGCGGCGGCCCCGGGGACCGCGCCGGAGCCGGTGAGCACCTGATCGAGGTCGGCAACGCCTCCCGTACCCAGCTCATGAACCTGGCGACCCGGCGGTGGGACCCCGCGCTGCTCGGCCTGTTCGGCGTGCCGCGCGAGGTCCTGCCGAGGATCGTCCCCTCCCGCGGCCCCTTCCCCGCGGTCCGCGGCCTGGCGCCGCTCCCGGACGGGGTGCCCGTGCTGGCCGTGATGGGCGACTCGCACGCCGCGATGTTCGCGCACGGCGGGTGGCGGCCCGGCGTGGTCAAGGCCACCTACGGGACCGGCTCGTCGGTGATGGCCGTCGGCGAGGGCGAGGGCGGAGACGTGCCGGGGCTGTGCCGCAGCGTCGCCTGGGACGTGACCGGGCCGGTGCTCGCGGTGGAGGGCAACGTCCGGGCGACCGGCCGGACCCTCGGCTGGCTCGCCGACCTGTTCGGCACCACCACGCCGGCCCTTCTCGACGAGGCCGCGGAGACGTCGCTGGGCGTTCACCTGGTACCGGCCTTCGGCGGGCTGGGCGCCCCCTGGTGGGAGCCCGGCGCGACCGCGGTGCTGAGCGGCCTGACCCTGGGCGCCCGCCGCGGCCACCTGGTCGCCGCGGCCCTGGAGTCCGTGGCCTTCCAGGTCGAGGACGTGATCGCGGCGATCGAGCGGGCCACCGGCACGGTACGGGTGCTGCTGGCCGACGGCGGGCTGACCCGCAGCGACCGGATGATGCGGCTCCAGGCCGACATCGGCGGGCGGACGGTCTCGCGCTCGGCCGAGCACGACCTGTCCGCGCTCGGCGTGGCCGACGCGGCCGGGCTGGTGGCCGGCCTGTGGAGCCTGGCCGACCTGGAGGCCCGTCCCCGTCCGTCCGACGACTTCCACCCGGCCACCGGCGCGCCGGACCGGGCCGCCCGGCGCGCCGCCTGGCACCGGGCGGTCGGACGGTCCCTGCCCCGTACCGGGACGACCGCGCCCCCGCGGACCGGCGCGCACCGCGACACCGGCCCGGACACGCACCGGAACACCTTCCCGGACCTGCGCCCGGCCACCTTCCCGGACCTCCACCCGGACACCGGCCCGGACACCGGCCCGGACGGGGCCGGGTCTCACCCCACGAACCAGGAGGCGGGCGACAGCCTGGCCGAGAGGAGCGGCGCATGAGCACGCCGACCGAAGCGCAGGAACACGCCGGGAGCGCGTCCCGCCGGCGGATCCCGGCCAGGTGGATCGCGGCCGCCCTGGTCGCGCTCCTCCTCGCGGCCATCGGGTTCAGCACGCAGTACCGCTCGACGGAGTCGGCCGCGGCCTCGGGTCCCAAGCGGTTCGACCCGGCCGCGTTCGGCGCGCAGAACTACGAGAGCAAGGTCGTGCCCGCCATCGAGAAGAAGGCCGTCGAGCTGCCCGTGCTGGTGAGGGCGCTGGCCGCCGACAAGGACGCGGCCGGTGAGAGGTACGGCGTCCGCCAGGGCACCGGCCCCTACAGCTTCGCGGTCAAGGGCACCGGCGAGGCGGGGACGGCGAAGTCCGGGCTGATGCCGGTGACCGTGCCGGACCTGCCCGAGGGCACCCGGGTGTCGCTGCAGGTCGGCCCGGCCATCAACGGCACGGCGCTGCGGGACGCGGCCGGGTACATCACCTTCGGCCAGTTCCTCAACCAGGTGGAGTACGCCGACGCGGCCACCGCGCTGAACAACCAGATGCGCCAGAAGCTGCTCACCACCCTGGACGCGCCGAGCCTGGCCGGCAAGAAGATCACCTTCGTCGGTGCCTTCAGCCTGCTCAGCCCCTCCGTGGTGACCATCACCCCGATCTCGATCGAGGAGGCGTCGTGACGACCTCGGCCACCCCGATCCTGCGCGCCCGCGACGTCACCAAGGTCTACGGCGGCACGCACGCCCTCAAGGGCGTCGACTTCGAGGTCGCCTCCGGCCGGGTGACCGCGCTGTTCGGCGAGAACGGGGCCGGCAAGTCCACCCTGATGAAGATCCTCTCGGGGATCGAGTACCCGACCACCGGCCACGTCGAGATGGACGGGCGGCCCGTCGAGCTGCTCTCCCCCCGCGACGCCTCCGACCAGGGCATCTCGATCATTCACCAGGAGCTCAACCTCTGCCCCAACCTGAGCGTCCAGGACAACCTCTTCCTGGCCCGCGAGATCCACGGCGGGTTCGGCACGATCGACCGCGCCTCCCAGCGGGCCACCACCGTGGCGATCCTGCGCAGCCTGGAGGAGGACCTGGACCCCGACCGGCCGGTCGGGGACCTGAGGCTGGGCCAGCAGCAGGTCGTGGAGATCGCGCGGGCGCTCCTCCAGGAGGCCCGGGTACTGATCATGGACGAGCCCACCTCGGCGCTCACCGCGCCGGAGGTCGAGGTCCTGTTCCGGGTGATCCGGGAGCTGACCGCGAACGGGGTCGCGGTGGTCTACATCTCCCACCACCTGGACGAGGCCCTGGAGATCGCCGACGACGTGGTGGTGCTGCGCGACGGGCGGCGGGTCGCCACCGCCGACGCCGGCGCCGTCGACATCCGGTGGATCGTGGAACAGATGGTCGGCCGCGACCAGGACGCCCTGTTCCCGCACCGCACCCCGGTCGTCGGCGAGGAGCTGCTGACGCTGCGCGGGCTCACGGTGGCCGACCCGGCCAACCCCGACCGCCTGGCGATCGACTCCCTGTCGCTGAGCGTCCGCGAGGGCGAGATCGTGGGGATCTACGGCCTGATGGGCTCGGGCCGCACCGAGCTGCTGGAGGCGCTCGCCGGACGGATCCCCGCGCAGTCGGGAGAGGTGCTGCTCTCCGGCGACGCGCTGCAGGACGCGGGCATCCGCGACCGTATCGACCGGGGCGTGGTCCTGGTCCCCGAGGACCGCCAGCGCGACGGCCTGGTCCAGACGATGTCGGTGGGGCAGAACCTCTCCCTGGCCGGGCTGGGCCGGTTCGTCCGGCGGCTGTTCGTCTCGGCCGACCGCGAGCGGGACGCGGTGAACCGCATGATCTCCGACGTCACCGTCAAGACGGACGGCGCCGGGGCGCCCATCGGCTCGCTGAGCGGCGGCAACCAGCAGAAGGTGGTCATCGGCAAGGCGCTGCTGACCGGCCCGCGGGTGCTGCTGCTGGACGAGCCCTCGCGCGGCGTCGACGTCGGCGCCAAGGCGGACATCTTCGAGCTCATGGCGGCCCAGGCCAGGCGCGGCCTGGCCGTGGTGTTCACCACCTCGGACGCCGAGGAGGCCCTGCACATCCCCGACCGGCTGCTGGTGCTCGCCCGCGGGGTCGTCGCCGGTGAGTTCCGGCGCGGCGAGATCACCCGGGAGGAACTGATGAGTGTGTCGGACGGTGCCGCCATCGACGCGGCCGAGGAGGACGCGACGTGACCTCGCAGAGAACCACCCCCGCCCTACCGGCCCCGGGGGACGCCCCGCCGGAGAAGGTCGCGGCCGAGGCCCGCCGTCTGTCCCTGCTGAACGCCCTGTTCGAGCTGCGGGCGTTCATCGCGCTCGCGGTCCTGATCGTGGTCTTCGGCCTGCTGTCGGAGTCGTTCCTCACCGTGCCGAACCTCATCACGATGACCAAGCACGTCGCGATCAACGCGGTGATCGCGCTCGGCATGCTGCTGGTCATCCTCAAGGGCGGGATCGACCTGTCGGTCGGCTCGATCGTCGGGCTCTCCGGCGTCGTCGCCGGTGAGCTGCTCCAGGGCCTGCACCTCGGGTTCGTCGACATCATCGCCTACCCGCCGGTGTGGGGGGTGATCGCGCTCTGCATCGCGGTCGGCATGCTCGTCGGCCTGGTGAACGGCGTCCTGGTCACCCGCTTCAAGGTGGCACCGTTCATCGCCACGCTCGGCATGCTGTACGTGGCGCGCGGACTCGCCCTGCTGATCTCCGGCGGCACGACCTATCCCAACCTCGCCGGTTCCCCCGAGCTCGGCAACACCGGTTTCGACCTCCTCGGCAGCGGGCGGCCGCTCGGCCTGCCCACCTCGATCTGGATCATGATCGTCCTCGCCGTCGTCGTGACGCTGGTGCTCACCAAGACCCCGTTCGGGCGCTGGCTGTACGCCACGGGCGGCAACGAGCGGGCCGCCGAGCTCTCCGGCGTCCCGATCAACCGGGTCAAGACGGCCGTCTACGTGATCTCCGGCGCCTGCGCCGCGATCGCGGGCCTGATCATCGCCTCGGAGCTCACCTCGGCCGCGCCGCAGGCCGGTGAGACGTACGAGCTCAACGCGATCGCCGCGGTGGTCATCGGCGGCGCCGCGCTGAGCGGGGGGCGCGGCACCGTGCGGGGAACCCTCGTCGGTGCCTTCGTGATCGGCTTCCTCGCCGACGGCCTGGTGATCCTGGGCGTGTCGACGTTCTGGCAGATCCTCATCAAGGGGGCCGTGATCATCCTCGCGGTGATGCTGGACCAGGGCCAGCAGCGGTTCCAGCGGCGCGGCGCCGCGGTCTCGGCGGTGGTGGCCAGCAAACGACCCGACTGACCCCGCGCCCCGCGACCCGCGCGGCCCGCATCGGGCACCGGACCGCACCGGACCCGCACCGGACCCGCACCGGACCCCCACCGGGCCCGCACCACCCCGTCGAGCCGGCCGGACCCACCGGCCCCTCGCGGGAGAACGACCAGACGGCCGCCCCGTGGCGGCCACCCCTCACCCCCTCGCCCACACACCGTTCACCATTTTCCGGAGGCCGGAGATGTCCGTTCCCATCGTTGGTTCCATCCGCAGGCGGGGCCTCGGCCTCGCGCTCTCGCTGCTCGCCGGCACCTCGCTGCTGGCGGCGTGCGGGGGCGCCGAGACCTCGGCGCAGAGCGCGCCCACCGCGCAGACCAGCCAGGCGGCCGGCCCGTCCGGCGGCGGCGAGGCGGGGGGGCTGATCGCCATCATCACCCCGTCCCCGGACAACCCCTTCTTCAAGGCCGAGGCCGACGCGGCCAAGGTCAAGGCGGAGCAGCTCGGCTACCAGACGTCGGTGGCCTCGCACGACGACGACCCCAACAAGCAGAGCGAGCTGGTCGACGCCGCCATCTCCAGGAAGGCCAGGGCCATCATCCTGGACAACGCCGGTGCCGACGCGTCCATCGGCCCGGTCAAAAAGGCCGCGCAGAGCGGCATCCCGGTCTTCCTGATCGACCGGGAGATCAACGCGACCGGTGTGGCCAAGGCCCAGATCGTCTCCAACAACTCCCAGGGCGCCCAGCTGGCCGCCCAGTCGTTCGTGGAGGCCATGAAGGAGAAGGGCAACTACGTCGAGCTGGTCGGCAAGGAGTCCGACACCAACGCCAGCGTGCGCTCCAAGGGGTACGCCGACGTGATCTCCCAGTACTCGGACCTGAAGTCCGTGGCCAAGGAGAGCGCCAACTGGGACCAGCAGGAGGCGTTCAGCAAGATGGAGACCATCATCCAGAAGAACCGCGACATCCAGGGCGTCATCGCGGGCAACGACACGATGGCCCTCGGCGCGGTGGCGGCGCTCAAGGCCGCCGGGATGATCGACAAGGTGGTGGTGGTCGGTTTCGACGGCAGCCCGGACGCCATCGCCGCCATCAAGGCGGGCCAGATGCACGCGACCGCCCTCCAGCCGGCCGCGCTGGCCGCCGAGAGCGCCGTGGAGCAGGCCGACAAGCTGATCAGGACGGGCTCCACCGGCGCGGAGGAGAAGCAGTCCATCGACTGTGAGCTGGTCACCAAGGAGAACGCCGACGAGTTCGGGGTCTTCGGCAGGAAGTGACCGCCCACCGGGACCTCCGGCCGCCGCCCCGGCCGGAGGTTCCGGTCATGGCTCCCATGTCCGGGCTCACCGGGCATGAGGGAACCCGGGCCGGTACGCTGAGTGCCGGTCACGGAGCCGGTGCCACGATCTGATGAGGAGGCGGTGCATGGTCGTCCCCGAGCTGGGGCGGGTCCACCGTTCCGGCCGTGCCGTGGCCGTCGACCACCTGCGCCTGCTGGCGCGGGTGGCGCGGATGTACCACGAGCAGGGCATGCGGCAACCCGAGATCGCCGCGGCGCTGAGCATCTCGCAGCCGCGCGTCTCCCGCCTGCTCAAGGAGGCCATCACCCGGGGCATCGTCCGTACCGTCGTGGTGCTCCCCGAAGGGGTGCACACCGAGCTGGAGGAGGAGCTCCAGCGGCGCTACGGGCTGCGGGACGCGGTGGTGGTCGACACCGGCGGCGCCCGGGGCGACGTGATCCCGGCGCTGGGCTCGGCCGCCGCGGCCTACTTCGACACCACCTTCACGGGCGGCGACGTCATCGGCATCTCCTCCTGGAGCGAGACCCTGCTGGCCGCCGTCGAGCGCATGCACCCCAGGAACACCCAGGTCGCCGACCGCGTCATGCAGGTCGTCGGGGGGGTCGGCAGCCCCGAGGCCCAGGTGCACGCCACTCGGCTGATCAGCCGTCTGGCCGGCGTCACCCGCGCCCGGCCGGTGTTCGTCCCCTCGGC
The DNA here is from genome assembly GCF_055586505.1 of Streptosporangium sp. NPDC050148. Taxonomy (NCBI): domain Bacteria; kingdom Bacillati; phylum Actinomycetota; class Actinomycetes; order Streptosporangiales; family Streptosporangiaceae; genus Streptosporangium; species Streptosporangium sp. NPDC050148. The sequence goes on from NZ_JBVJIA010000016.1 coordinate 36,598, forward strand.
GGGCGTCGTGGGCACGCCGATGGTCCGCGACGCGCTGCTGCAGGACGCGGCGGTCGTCGAGGTGATGGCGCAGTGGCGGGAGCTGACCGTCGTCCTGGTCGGCATCGGCAGCCTGGAGCCCTCCCCGCTCCTGCTGCGGAGCGGCAACGCCGTCGGCCACGCCGACCAGGAGGAGCTCCGCTCGCTGGGCGCCGTCGGCGACGTGTGCCTGCACTTCTTCGACGCCCAGGGCGACGTGGTCGACTCGGCCTTCGACCGGCGGGTCGTCGGGATAGACGTCGAGACCTTCCGTGCCGTGGAGCGCCGGGTCGCCGTCGCCGGGGGCGAGCGGAAGTACTCCGCGATCAAGGCGGCCCTGCGGGGCGGGTGGATCAACGTGCTGATCACCGACCTGGACGTGGCCGAACGCCTGCTCGCCGAACCGGTCTGACCCCCGGGCCGGGGGGACTCCGCGCGGCGGTGTCCGGCCGCGCGGGACGCGCCAGGGCGCGAGCATGGACCAGCATGGGGTACGAAGGGTCGACCGGTTCCGGATCATCCGGCCGGGACGTCCGGTTTCAGGAGGGGTGAGCATGAGGAAGAACGCGAGCCGGATCGCGGCCGCCGCCGGGCTGACGGTCCTGCTGGCCGGCTGCGCGGGCGACCCGGCCACCCCGGGAACCGCTTCCGGAGCCGCCGCCACGCCGGTCGCGACCACCGCGAGCGCGAGCGCGCCCGCCACCGGGACGCCCGCCGCCGAGCGGAGCCCTTCGGCCTCCCCCGCGCCGGGCGGGACCGGGACACCGGATCTGGGCGCGGGCCGGGAGGTGGCGACCGGGATCCGGACCCCCTGGGGGCTGGCCTTCCTGCCGGGCGGCGACGCGCTGGTGGCCGAGCGCGACAGCGGCCGGATCCTCCGGGTCCCGGCCGGTGGCGGGCAGCCGCGCGAGGTCTACCGGGTGCCCGGCGTGACCCCGGGCGGGGAGGGCGGCCTGCTCGGGCTCGCCGTCTCGCCCGGCTACGACGAGGACCGGTACGTGTACGCCTACCTCACCGCCGCGTCCGACAACCGGATCGTGCGCTTCCGCCTCGACGACGCCACGCCCGAGACGGTGTTCGAGGGCATCGCCAAGGCCGGCATCCACAACGGCGGCCGCATCGCGTTCGGCCCGGACGGCATGCTGTACGCCGGGACCGGGGACGCGGGGGTGCGCGGCGCCTCGCAGGACCCGGACAGCCCGAACGGGAAGATCCTGCGGCTGACCCCGGAGGGCGAGCCCGCCCCCGGCAACCCGCGGGCGGGCTCGGCCGTGTACAGCCTCGGGCACCGCAACGTCCAGGGGCTGGCGTGGGACGCGCGGGGACGGCTGTTCGCCCTGGAGTTCGGGCAGAACGCGCTGGACGAGGTCAACCTCATCGAACCGGGCCGCAACTACGGCTGGCCGGAGGTGGAGGGCAAGGGCGACACCGCCGGGGGACGGTTCACCGACCCGCTGGTGACCTGGCCCACCGGCGAGGCGTCGCCGTCCGGCGCCGCCATCGCCGGGAACACGCTCTACGTGGCCGCGCTGCGCGGGGAACGGCTCTGGACGGTGCCGCTGCGCGACGGCCGGGCCGGTGAGCCCAGGGCCGAGCTGTCCGGGCGGTACGGCCGCCTGCGCACGGTCGCCGTGGCACCGGACGGGGCGCTCTGGCTGACCACGTCCAACACCGACGGGCGCGGTGACGTGCGCGACGGCGACGACCGGATCCTGCGCTACCCCGCGAGCCCCGGCACCGGGTGACGCGCGATCCCGCTCCCGCGGGGGCCCGGTCCTCAGTCCCCGGGGCGCAGGCTCTCCCGTACCGCGCGTGCCAGGCCGGGGTCGTCGGCGATGACGCCGTCCACCTTCAGCCGGTACAGGTGTCTCAGCCATGTCCTGACCTGTTCGGTGACGCGGTCGGTGTCGCGCCCGCGGCGCTCGGCCCGCAGCCGCGCGTCGAGCCTGCGGACCGTGGTGGCGTGCACCAGGAGGCCCTCGCGGTGGGCGTTCCTGACGAGCGCGGCCGGTGAGATCCGCCTGCCGTCGATGCCGCCGGTCTCCCCGGGCCCGATCCGCTTGGTGACCACGCCGATGCCGTCGGCGTACTCGGCGATCCTCGCCAGGCCCTTCGGCGTCACCATGTCGTCGTAGGTGCGCGGGTCACCGGCGCGCACCAGGTCGTACGGCGCCCCGGTCGCGGCGACGAACTGGATGAGCCGTATCCGGGTGAGGGGGCGCAGCCGCCCGAGGTTGCCGGGCTCGAAGGACTGGATGAACACCGGGTCGTGCTCGTCCTCCCAGCCGTACCGCTTGAACGTCTCCAGCAGCGGTTTCTCCAGCGGCAGGCCGATCGAGGCGAAGTAGGTGGGGAACTTGGTCTCGGCGTACACGCCCACCCCGTGCTTCTGCGCGAGCAGGACGATCTCGTCGAGCGTCGGGATGCGGGCCCTGCCGTCGTAGGCGGTGTTGTCGCGTCGTTGCCGGGCGTAGCGTTCCCTGGCGCGGAGCGTGCGCAGCTCGGCCAGGGTGAAGTCCTCGGTGAACCAGCCCGTGCGCCGGGCGCCGTTGACGAGCTTGGTCGTCCTGCGGGAGGCGAACTCGGGATGTCTCTCCACGTCCGTGGTCGCCGAGAGCTCGTTCTCGTGCCGGGCGACCAGCACGTGGTCCTTGGTCGAGACGAGGTCGGGCTCGATGAAGTCGGCGCCCATGGAGATGGCGACCCGGTACGACAGCAGCGTGTGCTCCGGCCGGAAGGCGCTGGCGCCGCGATGCGCGATGACGATCGGCGCGGCCTCGCGGTCCGCGCGGTCCGCGCGCCTGCCGGAGGCCGGGTTCCCGCGCCGTCCGGTCCTCGCGCCCGCGGCCCGCCCGGTGGTGGACGTCGCGGACCGTCCCGTCGGGTGACCGGGCCGTTCGGCCGCCTGGCCTCCCGCGCGCGTTCCCGTCGTCTCCGCGTGGTGGAGAGCGCCGATCGCGGCCATTCCTATGAGTACGGCCAGAACACCGGCCCGCGTCTTGCTCACCCGTGTACACCCCTCGCTCCGGCTCAGCGGGGGGACACATTGGCATAAGCCTCTATACCCGGACCGGATGCGCGAATGCCCAGTACAAGCAAGCAGCGGATGAAATGGGACGTAATCTACCTACCGGTGTGGCGGGAGCGGTCGTCCCGCCCATGCCGGTGACGGTGGTACGCCCGCGGCTGGCGTCCCGACCACCGCTCCCCGCCGCGCCGGGCCTCCGACCCGCGCCGCCCGAACGCGCGCCCGTCGTACCGCCCGTACGCCGGGCCCTGGGAACGCCCGAACCCACGGTCCTCGTAACGGCCGGACCCGCGGTCCTGCGAACGCCCGAACCCGCGGTCCCCGTAACGCCCGGACCCGCGGTCCCGCGAGGAGCCGAACCCGGGGCCCGGGGAACGTCCGGGTCCCCACCGACCGTCGCGTCCGGCACCGGTGCCGCGCCATCCGGACCCGTCCCGGCCGGGTCCGCGGCCGTACCCCGGGTCCAGGGAACGGTCGCGCTCCGCGTACCGTCCGGAGCCCGTTCCCCAGTCACCGGCCTCCCGGCCCCCGTACCGTCCCGGTTCCGTCCGGCCCGGCCGCCGCTCTCCCCACCCGCGCCCGGCGCCCGGCTCCGCCCGTCCGGGGTCCCGGCCGAACGTCCGGCTGAAGGAGCGCTCGGAGGTGCGCCGGTCGTACCGTCCGGTGTCCGCGTTCGGCCGCCTGACCGTCCAGGCCCCGGCGCGCTTCATCGCCGGTTTCGCCGGCCGCTTGGCGACCCAGCCGGAGGACCGGTCATGCGGTTGTTTCGAGTGCTGGACACCGCCGACGGCCGCCACACCGATGATTACGGCCACGACACCGGCCCGCATGACGCTCACCTGGGCACACCCCCGTCTTGTGATCGGTCGGGGGGCTCACCTGGTACAAACGGCTTCTACCCGGATCGCCCGGGCGGCTAACGAACGCGCCGGGCGCGCCGGGACGATCCACGGCGCGAGTGTGCTTCTCCGGTGAACCGTCCGGGCCAGCGGTCCACGCCCCGGTGGACCCTCCGGGAAGCGGTGCACGGCGCGGGAGCTTCCCCGGCGCCCCGTCCGCGAAGCGGGCGGTGCTCAGGCGCGGCGGGTCTTCGACAGGGTCGCGTAGACGATGATGTTGTCGGTGTAGTGGCCGGTCCTGGCGTTGTAGACGCCGCCGCAGGTGACGAGCCTCAGCGTCGCCTCACCGGTGTTGCCGTAGACCCGCTTCGACGGGAACGCCTTCTTGCTGACCTGCTCCACGCCGTCGACCGTGAACTCCGCGACGGTCCCGTCCGTCCGGGAGACCTTGATCTTGTCCCCGCGCTTGACCTCCTTGAGGCGGCTGAAGACCGCGGCCCCGCGCTTGTTGTTCACGTGTCCCAGCACGACCGAGGGGCCCTGCTGCCCGGGGATCGGGCCGTGCTTGTACCAACCGGCCTGGTTGGGCCGGCTCAGCGGGGGTGTCTGGATCTCCCGCTTGGAGTCGACGCCGAGCGCCATCAGCGGGGCCATCACCCCGATCCTCGGGATGGCCAGGCGGCGGGGCTTCACCCCGTCGCTCTTCAGCGGCTCCGGAGGCTGGACCACGGGCGGCGGCGGGGCCGCCGTGGGAGCGGCCGCCGTCAGCGGGACGTCGAGCCCGCCCGGTCCCACCGAGGACGGCAGCGTCACCCCGGGAGGCTGCTGGTCGGTGACCGGCTGCCCTCCTCCAGGGACCTCCTGCGGCCCCAGGGTGCTGCCCGCCGCCTGCGGCACGGGCGGCCCGTACGGCTCGTCCTGCTCCACCGGAGACAGGTAGGTGAGCAGCCCGGCCATGATCGCGGCCACTCCGCCGAGGGAGCCGGCCACCAGGAGCCCGCCCATCAGCAGGTTCCCCTTGCGCCTGGGCGCGGGGCCACCACCGTGGTAGGGGTCGTGGCCGCCGTGGTACTGGTCGGGGCCGGTGGGTCCTTGGTACATCCGGGCCTCCTTCAGCCGTCCCTCTGGCCTCGCGCGTGTGCCGCTCGCCGCCTCATCAGAGCCACGCCGCCGAGCGCGCTCCCGGCCACCATCGCCGTCCCCGCGCCCAGCAGCCCCAGGCCGGAGGAGCCTCCGCCCGGTGCCTCGCCGGTCTGCGCCCCGCCGCTCGGCGTGATGACCACCTGGGGCGTGGTCGGCGCGGTCCTGGTGGGGATGACGGTGGCGGTCACGGTCAGGGTCGGCCTGGGCGTCGAGGTGCCGCCGTTCGGCCCGGCCGACGGGTTACCGCTCTGGCTGGTGGTCACGGTCGGGGAGGCGGTGGTGGTGGGGGTGCCCGTCGGCGTACCGGTGGGGGTGACGCTGGGAGTGCCGGTCGGGGTCACCGTCGGGCTGCCCGTGGGGCCCGTCGGGGTGACCGTGGGGCTCGCCCCCGCCTCGGAGATGGTGACGTCCACCGAGACCGGCGCGCTGACGAGCGTGCAGGTGGCCCGGTACTCCTCCGGCGGGTTCTGCAGCTCCCTGGTGATCACCCGGAACGCGTCGAGCTGCGCCCACTTCCCGTTCTCCAGGTTCCTGACGTCGATGGTGTGCTTGCCGTACTTGAGGCCGTTGAACCTCCACAGCGTCACCCCGCCCTGGTGCGCGGCGTTCGTCGGCGTGCCGTCGGCGTTCTTCGAGGCGTCGACGAAGGACGGCGTGGCGTCCTGGCCGTCGATCCGGAACCCGACCTGTCCCGCCTCGACGCTGCGCCGGGCGACGTACTCGATCCCGGTGCCGGTGAAGGTGAAGGAGGTCCAGGAGTTCACCTGCTTCGTGCGGTGAAGGTCGCGGCCGTGGTCGCCGATGCTCGGCGGCTGGTCGTTCAGGTCCTGCCAGTCGCCCGCCGCGTGGTAGCTCACCCGGGGGTCGTCGTCGTTGACCATGACCTCACCGGCCGGGGGGATGAAGTCCACGAACAGCTTCCGGGGAGTGACCTTGATCTTGCCGGCCTCGGCGGTGTGGGCGGAGTCGGAGATCCCCTCGGGAAGCTTCAGGATCTTGCCGGGCTGGAGCTTGCCGGGCTGGTCGGCGGAGCCCTTCGGCTGCAGGACACCGACCCAGCTCCCGGAGATCTGCACGTTCCCGGTGACCAGGGTCTTGGCCCCGGCCTCGAAGTAGTCCGGTGAGCCGAACCTGGCCGGGTCACCGTTCTTGTAGTTGAGGTCCCAGCCGATGCTGAGCGGTTCGCCGACCTTGAGCGTCGTGGGGATCGACACCTTGGTACGGAGGTTCACCGTGCCGCCGTTCAGGGCGATGCCGCCCTTGCAGCTGTAGTCGACCACGAGTTCGGCGTTGCTGGCACCGGCCGCGCCCGAGGGCAGCGCGACCAGCGCGCCGCCGAAAAGGAACAGGGCCGAGACCGCCACGGTCCTAGGGAGCCGAGATCGCCACCGAACCACCACACACTCCGATCACGAAGGCCGCCCTGAACGGGCATACCCATGGCACACCGAGGGTAGATCGTACGGTTTCACCCGTCTTCGCCGCAGCGAGATGATGGGTACGGGCGGATACCGTGGCGCACTTGTGATCTGGACGGATCCCCGCGCACCTCCACGAAGGTCGCGGGAGGCCCGGAACCGGGTGTACCTGAAAGTAACAGAATCGTATTCTGTACCACGGACCCTAGGAGGCACACCGTGCAGCGAGACCTTTTCGAGGAGGAGCACCAGCTCTTCCGGGAGACCGTACGCGAGTTCCTGGCCCGTGAGGTCGCCCCCCACCACGACCGCTGGGAGAAGGACGGCATCGTCCCGCGCGACGTGTGGAAGAAGGCCGGCGAGATCGGGATGTTCGGCTTCGGCGTGCCCGAGGAGTTCGGCGGGGCGGGGATCAGCGACTTCCGCTACAACGCCGTGATCGTCGAGGAGGTCATGGCGATCGGCGCGACCGGCCTGGGCTACTCGCTGCACAACGACGTGATGGCCCCGTACTTCGTGGACCTCACCGACGACGAGCAGAAGGCACGCTGGCTGCCCGGGTTCGTCAGCGGCGAGCTGATCACGGCGGTCGGCATGAGCGAGCCCGGCGCCGGGAGCGACCTGCAGGGCATCCGGACGACGGCCGTGCGCCAGGGCGACCACTACCTGCTCAACGGCCAGAAGACCTTCATCACCAACGGCATCAACTCCGACCTGGTCGTCGTGGTCGCCAAGACCGACCCGGAGGCCAAGGCCCGCGGGATCTCGCTGCTCGTCGTCGAACGGGGCATGGAGGGCTTCACCCGGGGACGCAACCTGGAGAAGATCGGCATGCACGCCCAGGACACGGCGGAGCTGTTCTTCGACAACGTCCGGGTGCCCGCGGCCAACCTGCTCGGCCCGCAGGAGGGGCAGGGCTTCTTCCAGCTCATGGCCAACCTGCCGCAGGAGCGCCTGTCCATCGCGGTGATGGCGGTGGCGGCGGCGGAGACGGTGCTGCGGACGACCATCGAGTACTGCAGGAACCGCACGGCGTTCGGCCGCAACATCGGCAGCTTCCAGAACACCCGGTTCGTCCTGGCCGAGCTGGACACCGAGGTGGACATCGCCCGCCACTACGTGGACAGGTGCATCCTTGCCCTGAACGCCGGAGAGCTCACCGCTGTGGACGCCGCCAAGGCCAAGTGGTGGACCACCGAGCTGCAGACCAAGGTCATCGACCGCTGCCTCCAGCTGCACGGCGGGTACGGCTACATGATGGAGTACCCCGTCGCCAAGGCCTGGGTCGACAGCCGGGTGCAGACCATCTACGGCGGTACCACCGAGATCATGAAGGAGATCATCGGCCGTTCCTTCGGCTTCTGAACGGGCTCCCGACCTGTCTCGGGACCGGCGCCTGGGAACCCGGCCCCGGAGCGGCTTCCGGACCGGTTCGACCCGGTCCCGGCCCGGGATCCGGGCCGGCCGGTCCCCGTGCCGGCCCCGTCACTCCTCGGTGATCTTGTCGATCTGCACCGCCACCCCGTCCTTGATGGTCACTTCGGCGAAGAGGACGACGTCCTTCTGCAACGCCTCCTGGAGCTGTTCCATCGAGCAGCTGCGCGGGGCCTTGCCGTTGCTGCAGATCACTCCCTTCGCGTCGTTCACCACCGTGAACGGCAGCAGGAGCGCCTTCACCTCCTGGTCGCTCTCGGGGGTCACCGTGATCGCGTCCACCCCGCGCAGGGCGAGCTGCCCGCGCACCTTGGCGTCGACGCCCCGGCCACCGGGGACGCTCACCGACGGTGACGGCGAGAGCGCGTCGGGCGAGGAGGTCTCGGACGCGGAGGGGGAGAGCGAGGGGACGGCCGAGGGCGAGGCCGACGGCGAGGGAAGGGGGGTCGGGGACGACAGGGACGGGGAGGCGGAGGCGGTCACCGTGACGGTCGCGGTCGGCGCCGCCGCGGACACGCCCACCCCGCCCGAACACGCGCAGAGGCCGGCGGCCAGCATCGCCAGCGGCAGGACCGGCGTCATCTTCGATGTTCTGTTCACGAGACGCAACGATCTCATGGGCCGGGCACAACGGTTAACCGGCCGCGGGAACGGCTCCGCCGACGCATACTGGTCAGCGGAGACCTCCACGGGATGGTGACGAATGGACAGCGGGCTGATTCTGCTGGTCTTCCTGGCGTTCCTGTTCGCCTGGGGCCTGAACCGGGTGCGACGCGCCTTCCGGCTCGGTCCGATGGCGTACGCGGGCGTCATGATCGTGTTCGTCGTCGTGATGCTCGCCGTCTGGGGCCAGACCTTCCGCTAGCCGCGCCGCGGACCGGGCCTGACCTTCCCCGGCCGCGAGCCGGACCGGGGCCTTCCACCGGCCGGGCCCGAGGGGCGGGATCCGCCCTACCCGGACGACGCCTCCAGCAGCACGCGCGCGACCAGCTCGGGATCGTCCGTCATCGGCAGGTGACCGCAGCCGCGCAGCAGTTTCACCCGCTGCCCGGACCACCGGGCGGCCCGGACGGCCTGGCGGCGCACGAGCAGCCGGTCGCGCTCACCCCAGGCGATCGTCACCGGCACCTTGGGCGGCGCGGGAGGCATCAGCCCGGTGAACGAGACCAGGGTCTCGTCGAATCCGGGGGCGTCCCCGAGCGCCTGGAGGGCGGCGAGCAGCGCCTGCGGGGAGAGGTCGGCGGGACGGGCCACCATCAGGCCCGCGGCCAGCGTGCGGCCCAGCGGATCTTCGGCGAGGGCGAGCGCGCGGCCCGGGGGGAGTCTCCTGGCCGAGACCCTGCTCAGGCGCAGGACGGCTCGCGCGTACGCGAGTTCGGTACGGTTCCAGAACCCCGCCGGAGACAGCGCGGTGGCCGAGCGGACCACGGCGCGCGAGGCCAGTTCGAGGGCGACGTAGCCGCCGAGGGAGTTGCCCGCCACGTGAGGGTCGCGCAGGCCCAGGATCGCGAAGAAGGACTCGACCGCGTCCGCCAGGCTCTCGGGCGTGTACGGCGTGCCGGACGGCAGCGGCGGTGACACCCCGAAGCCGGGAAGGTCGACGGCGATCACGTCGCGCTCGGTGGCGAGCCGGTCCAGCACTGGCAGCCATGCCTGCCAGTGATGCCCGATCCCGTGCAGCAGGACCAGGGACGGACCCGTACCTCGCCGTTCGAACGCCAGCTCCATGCCCCGAGTCAACCACTGATCGGGAGCACGTTCCAGCCCGGCCGGCGGTGGCTCAGCGCGACCTGGTGGGGATCTCGAACCAGACGGCCTTGCCCTCCTTGGTGGGGCGCGAGCCCCAGCGTCTGGCGAGCTGGTCGACCAGGTAGAGACCCCGGCCGCCCTCGTCGTTCTCCCCGGCGCTGCGGATGCGCGGCAGCCGCAGGTCCTGGTCGAAGACCTCGACCCAGACCGACTCCCCGCCCCGCCGGAGCCGGAGCGTGAACTCCTTCTCGCTGACGACGTCGTCCTCGAAGCCGGGGACGTCCCAGGACTCGTCGAACGGCAGCGGAGGGCCGTCCATCGACAGTTCCCTGCGCGGGACGCTGGCGGTGGCGGCGTGCAGCACGACGTTGGTGACGACCTCGGAGACCAGCAGGCAGGCGAGCTCGGCCCGCTCCTCGGGGACGTTCCAGCTGACGAACGCCTCCAGGGCCATCCTGCGCGCCTCCCCCACCATGATCGGCTGGGCCGGGAAGGTGCGCTCCTCGACGGCCAGGTCCTCGGAGGCGGACCTGATCACGAGGATGGCCATGTCGTCGTCGATCTCGCCGGGCACCGCGACGGTGGCGACGTCGGCGATGCGCTCGACGGAGGCGTCGCTGAGCTCGGCGAGCTTGCCGCAGAGCTGCGCCAGCGTCTCCTCGACGTCGGGCGGATGGCCGTCGGCGTCGCGGAGGGGGCGACGATCGACGAGCCCGTCGGTGTAGAGGAGCAGGGCCGCCCCGCGGGGCAGCGTGCGCGTCTCCTCCTTGTAGACCAGGTCCGCGTGCAGTCCCTTGGCCCGTACGCCCAGCGGCTGGCCGACCTCGCGGATGTCCAGCTCGGTGCAGGTGTCACCGATGAGCAGCAGCGGGGGGGCGTGACCGGCGTTGGCGAACGACAGCTGCCGCGACCAGGCGTCGTAGACGAGGTACTGGCAGGTGACGATGGGCGGGATGCTGATGTCGGCGCCGCTCTCGTCCTGCTCGGGGGTGGCGATGATGCGCGTCCACTCGTCGAGCCTGGCCAGGATCTCCGCGGGCGGCTTGTCGTCCTGGGCGAAGGCGCGCAGCGCCGCGCGCAGCTGCCCCATCACCGCCGCCGCCTTGGCGCCCCTGCCCTCGACGTCGCCGATGACGATGCCGACCCGGCCCGCCGAGAGCGGGATGACGTCGTACCAGTCGCCGCCGACCTGTGTCTGGATGCCCTGCCCGTGGCTGGCCAGGGGTGCGGCCGGGTAGTAGCGGACCGCGATCTCCAGCCCGTCGAGCTGCGGCAGCGCACGGGGCAGCAGGTGCTTCTGGAAGGACTCCGCGGTGTGCCGCTCCTCCTCGAACAACAGGGCGTTGTCGACGGCCAGGGCGACCCGGGTGGCGATGGCCCCCACGAAGTCGCGGTCGAAGGCGTCGTAGTGCGGGCTGCGCCGGTCGGTCAGGTTGGACAGCCCCAGGTACATCAGCCCCAGGGTCTCGCCGCGCACGCACAGCGGCGCCACGATGGCCGAGGTCATGCCGATCTCGGCGGCCAGGCGGGTGTTGGCCTCGCCGGTGCTGGGATAGCTGGTCTGGGAGAAGTCCTCGACGAGGATCGTCTCCTGGCGTCGCAGCGCGGTGTCGGCGTAGTGGCCCGCCGGATAGCGGATCTCCGCGCCGACCGGCGCCCAGGTGTCGGCAGGCGGGCTCCATCCCTGGACGTGGGTGGAGACCCTGCGGACCATCCGGCCCTCCTCCATCAGTTCGATGAAGCAGTGGTCGGCGAACTGCGGGACGAGCATCTCGGCGACGCGCTTGAGCGTCTCCTCGACGTACAGCGAACCGGCGAGGCGCTCGCCGATGCGTTCCAGCAGCCCGAAGCGGTCCTTCTCGCGCTCGTTGCTGCGCATCGCCTCGCGGGCGGTGATGACGATGCCCGTCACCGCTCCCGAGGGATGGCGCAGCGGCACGGCCTGGGCCCGGACGTAGATGATCGTTCCGTCTCCGCGCCTGACGTCGAACGTGCCCTCCCAGACGCCGCCCTTGAGGACGTGCTTGGAGAGCTCGACGGCCAGCGGGTGGTCCTTCTCCATGATGCCCAGGGAGAGGGACGGGTCGCGGGGCCCGGACGTTCCCGGACGTCCGAAGAGCCTTTCCGCGAAAGGGTTCCAGTAGAGCAGGTTGCTGAACCTGTCGGTGACGACCACCGCCATCTCAGCATGGTCCAGGACGGAACCGGCCGTAAGGTGCTCGGCGGCGTCCTGGGAAACATCCCCCCACCGCTTCATCCGGCGACCGCCCCTCGTGGGCGGGTGTGTGCAAAGCGAACCACGGTTGCTCCTGCAGTCTCGGCCTGGGAGCGGAGGGACTCCCGAACGGGATCCAACCGAGCTAAGGGGCCTCGGTCAGCGTGTGGAGACGAAAACGTGAGCTGCAATCTCTCGCGGGAGAACCGCAAGGAAATTGTCCGCCTCGTTATCACCTGTCACCCGCACACCGTCGTCGCTCGCCGCGAGCGTCACCTCGCGTCCGGGTTGTATCCCAACTTGCTTGAGTTTAAGCATCACAGCCGGATCGCTTTGCACTTGTTCGCTAATTCGCCGCACCACAGCGGGTATATCTCTGGGTCCGGCCATCGCGGCCATCGACGGCAGCGTCTCCAGGCGGCCCTCGGGCAGGCCGATGACGCCGAGTTCCTCCAGGCCGGGGATCGGGTTGCCGTGCGGGTCCTCGGTGGGATTGTTCAGCAGGCCGACCAGCCGCGCCTCCACCGACTCGGACATGACGTGCTCCCAGCGGCAGGCCTCGATGTGCACCTCCTCCCAGGGCAGGCCGATCACCTGGGTGAGCAGGCACTCCGCGAGCCGGTGCTTGCGCATGACGCGCGTGGCGAGCGTGCGTCCCAGGTCGGTCATGGTCAGGTGCCGGTCGCCCTCGACGCGGACGAGGCCGTCGCGTTCCATCCGGGCGACCGTCTGGCTGACCGTGGGACCGCTCTGCTGGAGCCGCTCGGCGATGCGAGCGCGCAGGGGGACGATGCCCTCCTCCTCCAGCTCGAAGATCGTACGAAGGTACATCTCCGTCGTGTCGATCAGGCCGTGTGCGGTCAAGGTTTCCTCCCGTCCTCTCTCGATGCTACGTCCATGGCGCGGCGTTCCCGGGAGAGCGGCGCGGGACCTTGGAAGTTTGAGAACACGACCCTATTGGGAGAACGGGCCGCGGTGACAAGGGACAGCAACACCGACGGTCATGAAATCCTTCCCGAGCAGCCGGAACGGCCTCCGCGAGGGGTCCGCGACCGGCTCCGGGGACGGCGGGCGGGCGCGGGCCGGCCGGATGCCCGCGAATGAGATCCCCTGCCCCGCTCCCCTCCCCCTCAACGGACATATACGGATATATGAATGAATAGAGGGCAGGCTTCCCAGGATCGGGCGTCCGGCCCCGAGGCACGTTCTCAGGGCGCCAGGCGTTCGACCACCCAGGAGGCACCGGAGCGGCGGTAACGGAGGCGGTCATGCATGCGGTCGGTACGGCCCTGCCAGAACTCCACCTCCGCGGGCACCACGCGGAACCCGCCCCAGAAGTCGGGGACCGGCGGGTCGTCGGGCCAGCGCTCCGCCAGCTCCTCGTACCGGTCGTCCAGCTCCTGCCGGGAGTTCACGACCGCCGACTGCCGCGACGCCCAGGCGCCGATCCGCGACCCGTAGGGGCGGGTCCTGTAGTAGGCGGCCGACTCCTCGCGGGGCAGCCGCACCACCCTCCCCTCGACCCGCACCTGACGGCGGATCGAGTGCCAGGGGAACAGCAGGGCGGCCCGCGGGTTCTCCGCCAGGTCCCGGCCCTTGCGCGACTCGTAGTTGGTGTAGAACACGAACCCGTTCTCGTCGTACCCCTTGAGCAGTACGGTCCTGGCCGTCGGCCGGCCGCCCGCCGAGGCCGTCGCCAGCACGGTCGCGTTCGGCTCGGGAAGCCCGGCGTCCACGGCGTCGCCGAACCAGGCGGCGAACTGCGAGACGGGGTCGGGTGCGAGATCGGCCTCCAGCAGAGGCAGTCCCTGATACGTACGGCGAAGTCCCGCCACCGAAGGCGGTCGCGATGCGGCATCCACGGGAAGGTATTCTCGCGTGCCGAGCCGGAAGCCCGTACGGCGCCCCCCACCTGCGGCGATCGCGTTCAGGCGGGTCCGGCGGCACACCGCCTCGCCCCAGGGGGTTGAATATGACCCGCCGGTATCTCGACATCAAGGCTTTGACTTCAAGAAAGGGAGGCGGCCGAGAATGTCCGACTTCAAACCCGGGCTCGAAGGCGTAGTAGCTTTCGAGACGGAGATCGCGGAACCGGACAAAGAAGGGGGCGCCCTCCGCTATCGGGGCGTCGACATCGAAGAGCTGGTCGGCCGCGTCCCCTTCGGGAACGTGTGGGGCCTGCTCGTCGATAACGAGTTCCAGCCGGGGCTGACCCCGGCCGAGCCTTGCCCCGTTCCTGTCCATTCCGGTGACGTCCGCGTCGACGTCCAGAGCGGGCTGGCCATGCTGGCCACCACGTACGGCTTCAAGCCGCTGCTCGACATCGACGACGCGCAGGCCCGCGCCGACCTCGCGCGCGCCAGCGTGACCGCCCTGAGCTTCGTCGCCCAGTCCTCGCGCGGCAAGGACAGGCCCGAGGTCCCCCAGAGCGAGATCGACAAGGGCCGGACCATCGTCGAGCGCTTCATGATCCGCTGGCAGGGAGAGCCCGACCCCCGCCACGTCAAGGCCATCGACGCCTACTGGACGTCCGCCGCCGAGCACGGCATGAACGCCTCCACCTTCACCGCCCGGGTCATCGCCTCCACCGGAGCCGACGTCGCCGCCGCGCTGAGCGGTGCGGTCGGCGCCATGTCCGGGCCGCTGCACGGTGGCGCGCCCGCGCGCGTGCTGCACATGATCGAGGGCGTCGAGCAGGTCGGCGACGCCAAGAAGTACGTGCAGTCCGAGCTCGACAAGGGCCAGCGGCTCATGGGCTTCGGCCACCGCGTCTACCGTGCCGAGGATCCCCGGGCGCGCGTGCTCCGCCGCACCGCCAAGGAGCTCGGCGCACCGCGGTACGAGGTCGCCGCGGCGCTGGAGAAGGCGGCGCTGGAGGAGTTGCACGCCCGCAAGCCCGACCGGGTGCTCGCCACCAACGTCGAGTACTGGGCCGCGGTCATCCTGGACTTCGCCCAGATCCCCTCGTCCATGTTCACCTCGATGTTCACCTGCGCCCGTACCGCGGGCTGGGCCGCCCACATCCTGGAGCAGAAGCGCACGGGCAGGCTCGTCCGCCCCAGCGCCGACTACGTGGGTCCCTCCCAGCGGTCGGTCCAGGACGTCCCCGGGGCCTCCGAGGTCGTCGGCTCCGTCTAGAGATCTCCGCCTCCTCCCTCGCGGCTGCCGCGCGGACGTCCCGCGCGGCAGCCGTCACCGGCCGCCCGCTCCCCCGCGGCACCGGCCCCTCGCGCCCGTCCCGCGCGACGACCGTCCTGCCCGGCATCGCCGCATCGGCCCCTCGCGTCCGTCCCGCACGCTGCCCGTCCCGCGCGGCATCGCCCCTTCGCGACGACCCGTCCCTGCACCCTTCGCGATGACCCGTCCATGGACGCCGCCCATTTCCTGACACGTCTCGTCTCAGAATCCGGACCCCGTCCTGGAACGCCCCGCGGGCTCAGTAGGCTGGTCAGGTGGCTGACATCGTGATTCCCTCTGACATCAAGCCCGCCGACGGCCGTTTCGGCTGCGGGCCCTCGAAGGTGCGCCCCGAGCAGCTCTCGGCTCTCGCGGCCTCCGGTGCCGCCGTCCTGGGCACCTCTCACCGCCAGAAGCCGGTCAAGTCGCTCGTCGGGCGCGTCCGCGCGGGGCTGTCGGAGCTGTTCTCCCTCCCCGAGGGGTACGAGGTCGTCCTCGGCAACGGCGGCACGACCGCGTTCTGGGACATCGCCGCCTTCGGGCTGATCCGCGAGAGGTCCCAGCACCTGCACTTCGGCGAGTTCTCCTCCAAGTTCGCCTCGGTCGCCGCCAAGGCGCCGTGGCTCGGCGACCCGACCGTGATCAAGTCGGAGGTCGGCAGCCACCCCGAGGCCAGGACCGAGGAGGGCGTCGACGTCTACGCGCTCACCCACAACGAGACCTCCACCGGCGTGGCGATGCCGATCCGGCGGGTGGGCGAGGAGGGCTCGCTCGTGCTCGTCGACGCCACCTCCGGCGCCGGCGGCCTGCCGGTCGAGGCGAGCGAGTTCGACGTCTACTACTTCGCCCCGCAGAAGAGCTTCGCCTCCGACGGCGGCCTGTGGATCGCCCTGATGTCCCCGGCCGCGCTGGCCCGGGTGGACGAGATCGCCGCCGGCGGTCGCTACGTCCCCGAGTTCTTCAGCCTGCCGGTCGCCATCGACAACTCCTCCAAGGACCAGACCTACAACACCCCCTCGGTGGCCACGCTCTTCCTGCTCGCCGACCAGATCGAGTGGATGAACGGCAACGGCGGCCTGGCCTGGACGACGGCCCGCACGGCCGACTCGGCCCGGCGCCTGTACACCTGGGCCGAGAAGACCTCCTACACCACCCCGTTCGCCGGGCCGGAGTTCCGCTCCAACGTGGTCGGCACGATCGACTTCGCCGACGAGGTCGACGCCTCGGCGATCGCGAAGGTGCTGCGCGCCAACGGCATCGTCGACACCGAGCCCTACCGCAAGCTCGGCCGCAACCAGCTGCGCGTCGCCATGTTCCCGGCCGTCGACCCCGACGACGTCGAGGCCCTGACCGCCTGCATCGACTACGTCGCCGAGCGGCTGTAGCCGCCGTCCGGGCCGTCTCCCGGGGTCGGGGGACGGCCCGCGGGGCGTCTCAGGGCAGCACGCTCGGGAGGCCGCCCGCCCCGGGGGCGTGCACCCGTTCCCCGGTGCGCCGGGCCAGCTCGTGCAGCAGGCGCAGGGCGTCGTCCGGGGCCACCCCCTCGGCGAAGCGGGAGAGCACCGGTGCCCGGTCCGGACTGCCCTCCAGGGCGGCGAGCATCAGCCCCGCCACGTGTTCGTCCCGGGAGCGGCTGGCGGTGTAGCGGAAGGCGTTGCGCGCGGGGGCCCTCTCCAGCAGCCCCTTCCTGACGAGGCGCTCGGCGACCGTCTGCACGGTGGTGTAGGCCAGGTTCCGTTCCTCGTCCCGGTTCAGCATGTCCTGTACCTGGCGGACCAGCAGTGGCTGCTTACAGCCCCACAGCACGTCCATGATCGCGCGTTCCAGGGATCCCAGGTTCACCCGCGGCCACCTCTCGAGGATCGCGCCCGGCGGTGACGGCCCCTGTGGAACACGTACGGGCACGCCGCCGAGCAGGTCCACACATGAAATTTTGTCATATTGTCACTTAAATACCTCGATGCGGCCATAGCAGATGGCCCTCGACATGATCGTTTGGCCTCTTCCGGACGCGTCCGGCCGGTGAGCGACCACCGGTGAACGGCCGCCGGTCAGAACTGGTCGGCGCCGGTGACCTGCGCGATGGGGAAGACGTGACGCGAGGCGGCGCAGACCGTCTCCAGCACGTGCACCGGGGTGCCGTCCTCGGAGTAGGCGGCGCGCAGGATCCGCACGACCCACTCGCCGGGATCGAGCCGGAGCGTCCCGGCCTCGGACGGGGAGGGTGGCCGGGCCACCAGGTGCTCCTCGGCGTGGCCGAACCGGTGGCCGAGCGCCTCGATCGCGGCCTGCAGGCTGGGCCGCAGGAAACCAGGGTCCGCCAGCGGAGTCCCGCCGAAGAGGTCCAGGCGGAGGTAGCTGGTGGCGACGCGTACGGGCACCTCGTCGGCGAACATCATCTTCCTGCGGGCCAGGACCTCCGTGCCGGGCTCGACCCGCAGCGCGGCGGCGACGTCGTCACCGGCCGGCTCGGGGCCGACGTAGAGCATCCTGCGGGTGGGCCGTACGCCCTGGCGGGCGGCCTCGGTGACGAAGAGCGACTCCGAGCCCCGTACCGCGGGCTCGGTGGGGATCGCGCGCCGGACGATCACCCGGGGCCCGCCGGCGGCCTCCCGGCCCGTCCGCCCCGCACGCTCCTCGTGCCCGCCGTTCCGGGTGCGCCCGTCGTGCCCGCCGTGCCCGGGCTGCTCGTCGTGCCCGGTGCGTCCGTCTCGTCCGTCGTCGGCCGGAGCGCCGGTCGCGGTGTCGTTCCCCATGGCCGCAGGCCCTCCTCAGCGATGATGCTCCCGGCCGACCCTATTCGATCCTGAGGGACGCGGACCGCCACCCGGCACCGGAGGTCACCCGGTACCGCGCGGGTCCCCTACGGCGTCCACAGGCCCGTCCGGCGCCCGTCAGGACGAAGGGGGTGAGAGGCCGAACCGACACGTCCGCTCACCCGATCGGAGCGGGGTGGACGGCCCCTCGCCCGGCGAGCCGTCCCGGCGGACCCAGCGGGCCGTCCCGGCCGGAAGGACCCGGTCCGGGACGCGCCTCAGCGGGCCGGGGAGAGAGCGCGGCGCCTGCGGCGCACCACCCAGGCCGCGAAGACGCCGCCCACGAGCCCGAACAGGTGCCCCTGCCAGGAGATGCCCGCCTCGCCGGGCAGGACGCCCCAGATGATCGAGTAGTAGGCGATCGCCACGCCCACGCCCACGATGATGTCCAGGGCCCGGCGGTCGAACAGCCCTCGGGCGACGACGAAGCCGAAGTAGCCGAAGACCAGCCCGCTGGCGCCGACCGTGAGGGTCTGCGGCGCGCTGGTGAACCAGACGCCCAGGCCGCTGACCAGGACGACGATCAGGCTGGCGGCCAGGAACCGGCCGATCCCGCGCAGCGCGGCCAGGAATCCCAGGACCAGCAGGGGCAGCGAGTTGGCCATCAGGTGGCCGAACCCGGCGTGCAGGAAGGGCGCGAGGAAGATGCCTCCCAGGCCGTCGGGATCCCAGGCCCAGATGCCGTAGACGTCGAACTCCGCAGGAAGGACGTAATCGGCGATCTCGACCGCCCACATGGAGCCGACCATCAGGACGCTGATGATCGCGGCGCCCAGGGCGCCCGCCGCCAGACTTCCCGCCCTGCGCTTCAGGACGGCGCCGGTGGAGCGGCCGACGGGGGTCGTTCCGTGGGCGTGGTCGTTCATGCACTTCTCCCGGCCTCGGAGCGGTGGATGGGCGTCACGTGCCCTCGCCGCACTCGTCCATACCTTTACCGTACGCACTCTTGGCCGTGAACGCGCCAGGCGCGACCCTTTTGGATCGCGCCCGGCGGAAAATCCCTTGAAGGAGGTTACTCGCCCTTCCATTGGGGGGCGCGCTTCTCGGCGAAGGCCGCCGCGCCCTCCATGGCGTCCTTGGAACCGAACACCGGGTTGATGATCTCGCCCTGCTTCCTGAACATCTCCTCCCGGCTCCAGTCCGCGGACTCGATGATCACCCGCTTGGTGGCGGCGAGCGCCAGCGGGGCGTTGGCGGCGATCTTCTTCGCCAGCTCGACCGCCGTGGTCAGCGCCTCACCCGCGGGCGTGACGTGGTTGACCAGGCCGAGCTCGTACAGCCGGGAGGCGGGGAAGTGGTCGCCGGTCAGGGCGATCTCCATGGCGACGTGGTACGGGATGCGCCGCGGCAGCCGCATCACGCCGCCCGCACCGGCCACCAGGCCGCGCTTGGGCTCGGGCAGCCCGAACTTGGCCTCCTCGGAGGCGATGATGATGTCGCAGGCCAGCGCCAGCTCGCACCCTCCGGCCAGGGCGTAGCCCTCGACGGCGGCGATGAGCGGCTTCGTCGGCGGCGCCTCGACGAAGCCTCCGAAACCCCTCCCCTCCACCACCGGGAGGTCGCCGGTCAGGAACCCCTTGAGGTCCATGCCGGAGGAGAACGTGCCACCGGCGCCGGTCAGGACGTAGGCGGAGACGTCCCTGCGCTCCTCCATCTCGTCCAGGGCCGCGGCGACCCCGCGCGCGACGGCGCCGTTGATGGCGTTCCTGGCCTTGGGGCGGTTGATCGTGATGACGGCGACGCCGCCGTCCACGTCGACCAGAACCTCGTCAGACACCGGATGACTCCTACTTGGGCTGGAAGCGGATGCCGCCGTCGAAACGGATCGTCTCGGCGTTCATGTAGTCGTTCTCGATCAGCGCGCGGACCAGGTGCGCGAACTCCGACGCCAGGCCGAGACGCTTGGGGAAGGCCACCGGGGCGATGAGCTTGGCCTTGAACCCCTCCGACTCCGGCGAGGTGCCGTAGATCGGGGTGTCGATGATGCCGGGGCAGATGGTGTTGACGCGCACGCCGATGGCGGCGAGGTCACGCGCGGCCGGGACGGTCATGCCGACGATGCCGCCCTTGGACGCGGAGTAGGCCACCTGGCCGGTCTGCCCCTCCAGTGCCGCGATCGAGGCGGTGTTGATCACCACGCCGCGCTGGCCGTCCGCGTCGACCGGCTCGGTCCTGGCGATCGCCGCGGCGCCGATGCGCATGAGGTTGAAGGTGCCGATCAGGTTGACCTCGATGACCTTGCGGTACGAGGCCAGGTCGTGGGGCGAGCCGTCGCGGCCCACGGTCCGGCTGGCCCAGCCGATGCCCGCGCTGTTCACCACGACGCGCAGCGGGCTGCCGACCGCCACCGCCGCGTCCACGGCCGCCTGCACCTGCCCCTCGTCCGACACGTCGGTCTTGACGAAGACGCCGCCGAGCTCGCCCGCCAGGGACTTGCCGCGCTCCTCGTTGAGGTCGGCGATGACGACGGTGGCGCCGTGCGCGGCCAGGTCGCGGGCCGTGGCCTCGCCGAGGCCACTGGCGCCGCCCGAGATGATTGCTGCTGCTCCGTTCAGGTCCATGAGCGGACTTTAACGCGCCGACCGAATGAAGTTCTACTGGGGGTGGGGTAAATCTCCGCCCCGCTGGACCTCGCCGACGGCGCTGCCCACGTCCGGGTAGACCTTGATCCTCCGGTCCAGTCCGGTGGTGCGGAGGATCCTCGCCACCGGCGCCTGGGGGGCCGCCAGGCAGACGCCGCCGCCCTCGCCGGTGGCCAGCCGCCACGCCTCGATCAGCACCGACAGCCCGCTGGAGTCCATGAAGGACAGCGCGGTGAGGTCGAGGACCAGCCGTGAGCCGTCCAGCTTGATCGCCTCACGGACCTCGTCCCGCAGGAAGGGAGCGGTGAACAGGTCGAGCTCACCCTCGACGGCCACCACCACGGTGTCACCGACGGCGCGGCGAGCCAGCCGTAGCTTCATCAGTCCTCCTCGCGCCCGAAGGGCAGACCTACTTTACTTCGCCGTCACTCCGCGCGAGGTCGTGCGCGACTCTTCGGGAGAAGTTCACCCTCGCCACGCCCGCAGGTCCCTGCCCGTCGGCCTCGGCGGCACTTCCGGCACCGTACGGAACCCTTACTCTCCGTGGCCGCACCCCCTCCGGCGCCCGCCGGCCCTCCCGGCCCGGACGACCTCTCGAAGCGATCCCCGGTCCGTCCGCTCAGGGCGGGGCGAACCCGTAGGGCAGCTCCAGCCGGTGCGCGGCCAGCAGGGCGGCGTCGGTGAGGATCTCGCGGGTCGGCCCGTCCGCGGCGATGACGCCCCCCGAGAGGATCAGCGAGCGCTCGCAGAGCTCCAGCGCGTAGGGCAGGTCGTGGGTGACCATCAGCACGGTCACGTCGAGTCCCCGCAGGATCTCGGCCAGCTCGCGCCGGGAGGCCGGATCCAGGTTGGACGACGGCTCGTCGAGCACCAGGATCTCCGGCTCCATGGCCAGCACCGTCGCCACCGCGACCCGGCGGCGCTGCCCGAACGACAGGTGGTGCGGCGGCCGGTCGATCGTCTCCAGCATGCCCACGCGCTCCAGCGCGTCCCTGACCCGGCGCTCCAGCTCCTGTCCCGTCACCCCGGCGTTGGCCGGTCCGAAGGCCACGTCGTCGCGGACGGTCGGCATGAAGAGCTGGTCGTCGGGATCCTGGAAGACCAGCCCGACCCGCCTGCGGATCTCCGCGAGCGTCCCCTTGCCGACCGGCAGCCCTGCCACCGAGACCGTGCCGTGCCCCGCGGTCAGGATGCCGTTGAGGTGCATCACCAGCGTGGTCTTGCCCGCGCCGTTCGGCCCCAGCAGCGCCACCCGCTCGCCCCGCTCGACCCGCAGGTCCACGCCGAACAACGCCTGCGTGCCGTCCGGGTAGGCGTACGCCAGACGGCTCACCTCCAGCGACGGCGGCACGGGCACCGGCCCGGACGGCGACGGGAGCGGTGACGGCGAGGGCGCCGAGGACCAGGGCGAGCTCATGCGATCCCCCAGCTTCCGAGCAGCACGGCGAGCGCCGCACCCGGCAACATACCGGCGGCCAGCCACTGCCGCGGCACCGCGGACACGTCCTGGATCATCGGCATCGAGCCCGTGTACCCCCGGCTGAGCATCGCCAGGTGCACCCGCTCGCCCCGCTCGTACGAGCGGATGAAGAGCGCGCCGGCCGATCTGGCGATCACCGGGATGTGCCGCACGTCCCTGGCGACGAACCCGCGCGACTCCCTGGCCACCCGCATCCGGCGCATCTCGTCCAGGATGACGTCCAGGTAGCGGAGCATGAACATGGCGATCTGCACCAGCAGCGGCGGCAGCCTCAGGCGCTGGGCGCCCAGCAGCATCATCCGGGGCTCGGTGGTGGGGGGGGGGAGGGGGGGGGGGGGGGGGCGCCGAGGGGGGGGGGGGGGGGTGGTTTCGGGGGTCCACCACAAAACGAAACTTGGGGAGGAACCCACAAAAGGCATCCGCTCTACCAGCACA
>NZ_JBVJIA010000016.1:58940-79605 GCF_055586505.1 Streptosporangium sp. NPDC050148
ACCCCCCCCCCCCCCCCCCCCCCCCCCCCCCCCCCCCCCCCCCCCCCCCCCCCCTCTCCTCCCCCCCCCCCCCCCCCCCCCCCCCCCCCCCCCCCCCCACGCCCAGGGTCGCCTTGGCCAGGATGTTCCAGGCGGCCCACAGACCGGCGACGCTGAGCGAGACCCCCATGAAGGTCGTCCGCCCGCCGGACCCGATGAAGGGGATGGCCAGGGCGAAGGCCACGAACGGGACCTCCACCACCATCCTGCGCAGCACGAACCCGGCCGGCACGCGGGCCAGGGCAGCCACGACGGCCAGCAGGACCGCGTACAGCCCGAAGGCCCAGAACCACTCGCGCGGGGTGGCGACCACGACCAGCGCGAAACCGGCCACCGCCACCAGCTTGCACTGGGGCGGAAGCCGGTGCACGAGCGTGTCCCCGGGCCGGTGCAGGCGGCTCGTGTGGCCCGCCCCCACTAGACGGAGGCCTTTTTCCGGCTCTCGTCGGCCGATCCGGCGTCCCCGCCCCGGCGGCGTACGGCCAGGAAGAGACCGCCGCCGGTCACCAGGGTGGCGCCGACGCCGATCAGGCCGGCCACCCCCACCGGGAGGCCGCCCGCGTCCCCGTAGTCGGCCAGCGGCTGCTCGCCCAGCGCGTGGTCGGCCGCCTGGCCGATGAAGCCCTTGTCCTGGGCGACCCGCTCCAGACCGTCCGGCGAGGAGGAGGCGTAGAAGCTGACCACGCCCGCCAGCAGCGCGGCCACCGCGACACCGGCCGGCAGGAACCAGCGGGGACCGCGGGGAGCCGCGGCCGGGGCCGGGGCGCCCGGGACGACGGTCACGTCCCCGTCCGCGCCGCGCAGCACCAGCGGCGCCGCGAGCCCCCTGGCGCCGTACACCAGGTCGGGCCGGACGGCCAGCACCGTGCTGACCGTGACGGCGGTGATCAGGCCCTCCCCGATGCCGATCAGCAGGTGCACGCCGCCCATGGCCGCGGCCACCGTGCCGATCTCGATCGGCGCGGTGCCGCCGATCCAGAACAGCAGCGTGAACGCCAGCGCCGAGGCGGGCACCGAGAGCAGCGCCGCGACGAACGAGGCCGCCACCACGGCCCCCCTGCCCCGCACGCTCCGGGTGATCAGGCGGAAGACGCCCCACGCGACCAGTACCGCGACGACGCCCATCAGGGTGATGTTGACGCCCAGCGCGGTCAGCCCGCCGTCGGCGAAGAAGAACGCCTGCACGAGCAGGACCACCGCCACGCAGAGCACCGCCGTGTAGGGGCCGACGAGTATCGCGGCGAGCGCCCCTCCGAGGAGGTGACCGCTGGTGCCCGCGGCGACCGGGAAGTTGAGCATCTGGACCGCGAAGACGAAGGCGGCGACCAGGCCCGCCATCGGGGCGGTGCGGTCGTCGAGTTCACGGCGGGCACCGCGCAGGCAGACGGTGACGCCCGCGGCGGCCACGACTCCCGCGGACAGCGACACGGCCGCGTTGAAAAAGCCATCGGGTACGTGCACGACAAGCCTCCGAGATGCGGATGTGACCCCACTTTAGGCCATAGGCTTGTAGTTGCGACATGGTGGCATTAGCGAACGATGCGCCTGATGAAGGTCCGGGGGCCCAGGGTGCGCACCACCGTGCTGAGCCGCCCCTTGCCCGCGGTGGCGTAGGGCCGGACGCTCCACCGGGTCGTCCCCCGCCACCAGGTGCGCGGGTGCTCGATCACCTCGGGCACCGCCTCGATCCGGAAACGCGCGGGCGGCCCGCCCAGGTCCAGCTCCAGGTAGGCGTCCCACGTTCCCGGGCCCAGCCGGCCCATCGCCTGGCAGGCCGTGAACGTGCCGTCCCCGCCGACCGCGACCGGCTCGCGCCGCTCCCGCCCGGACTCGCGCTCCCGCCAGACGAGGTGGCGCACCGCCTTCCCCGCCGGCCAGGCCGTGCCCACCACCGCCTGGCCGTCGAGCACCAGCCGGTGCCCGGCCGTCCAGCGGGCGCGCACCAGCCTGGCGCCCCCCGGCACCGGGACCACGTACCCGCCGATGTCCAGGCTGAGGTTGCCGTAGGGGCGGGTGAAGTACGGCAGCGCGACCACGTCCCCGGCCACCCGCGGCGCGGGCGGCACGACGACCCCGTCCCGGTCGGCCCCGAGCCGGGCGATCCTGCGCACGCCCTCGAAGGTGACGCCGACGTGGACGTCCCAGATGCCCGCGGCCAGGGCGGTGACGTCCACGATCCCGGTGAACTCGGCGCAGTCGCCGGTCACCGGGATCACGACCTCCTCCGCCGGGCCGGCGCCCGAGTGCCTGCGGCGCAGCACCAGGGCCGGGTCCCCGCCCGCGATCTCCGGCCGGTCGTAGCGCTCCAGCGTGCTCAGCGCCACCTTGCCCGACACGGCCAGCCGTCCCGTCCCCTCCCAGCGGAGCGCGGTCAGCTCCCGGCGGACCGCGGCCGACTCGATGTGGGCCAGCCGCACCAGGCGGTCGATGTCCTCCAGCGCGGCGATCCGGCTCCGGTCGATCGCCGGGAGCCGGTCGCGGACCCCGTCGGTCAGCCACCGCTCGCACATGTCGGCCACCTCGGCGACGATCTCCTTGCGCTCGACCTCCCCCGCCTCCAGGAAGGGCCTGCCCAGGTTGCCGAAGGCGTCCATCCGGAAGTGCCGGCGCAGCAGGTGGTCGCGCAGCTCCCCCGGACGCACGTGGGCGAGCATCACCCCGATCGGCTTCTTGATCATCCGAAGCCAGGAGACCGGGTCCCGGCTGCCCGGACGCTGCATGATGCTGGTCCCGTCGGGCCGGTCGACCAGGTGGTAGCAGTCGTAGTCGGCGACCACCGAGATCACGTCGGCGTGGCAGTAGGCGTGGGTGGTGAAGACCACGTCCTCGCCCACCACGAGCGTCTCGTCGAAGCGGATGGCGTGCCGCTCCAGCATCTCCCTGCGGAACAGCTTGAAGCAGCTCAGGCTGTTGTAGACCGCGCTGTCGCCGAGCGGCACCCGTTCGGCGTTCTCCTTGAACATCGAGACCGGCACCCTGCGGTCGTGCCCCACGATCTTCCCCAGCACGATGTCCGACCCGTTGCGGTCGGCCATGGCGAGCATCCGCTCCAGCGCCTGGGGGCCGAGGTAGTCGTCGGCGTCGCAGAAGAAGACGTACCTGCCGCGCGCGTGGGAGAGCCCGACGTTGCGCGGGCGCCCGGCGCCGCCGGAGGCCTCCTGCCGGACGACGCGGACCACGCCCCGGTGGCAGGAGGCGTACAGGTCGGCCAGTTCCCCGCCGCCGTCGGTGGAGCCGTCGTCGACGACGACCACCTCCAGGGCCACCCGCTGGATCAGCAGCGAGGTCAGGCACCTGTCCAGATAGGGACGGCAGTTGTGCAGGGGGACGATCACGGTGACGTCGACGTCGGACCGGACCGTCTCCTCTCTCGTGATGTCCCGGCCGCCCGTGACGTCACGGTCGTCCGTGACACCGGAGCCGCCCTTGATGTCACAGCCGTCCGGCCCCGTGCGGACTCGCTGAAGGATCGTTACCGTCACCGCCGCGCCCCTCGTCGGTCACTCTCCGCTTTTACAGTGTCTCAGTATGTGACGGGAGAGTGATCGCACGTGGCGAATCCCAGCTCTTACCTCCCCGAATCACCACCGGACAGCGGCCCGTCGCGGGAAAGTCCCCGATTCGTACGGCTTGCACGAGACGCCACCCCGCCCCGTCGGCGCCCGGACCTCCGCCGGGGCCCTGTCGCACGACCTTGATCACAAGAGTCGCCCACCCGCAGAATCGACGTCATGACGGCACCGGACGAGATCGCGAACCGCTTTCCCTCCCACATCCGGCTGTCCGGCCTCGGGCTGCACCTGCGCGAGTGGACCGACGACGACCTGCCCGCCATGGTCGCCCTCTTCGACGAGCCGCAGGTCGCCCGCTGGACCCCGCTGCGTTCGCCGTTCGACGCCGACGCCGCCCGGGAGTACCTGTCCCGGGCCCGCGCGGCGCGTGCCGCCGACCGCGGCGTGCAGCTCGCCGTCACCGACGACGGCCACCGGGCGCAGGGAGAGGTGCTGCTCTTCCGGACGGCCGACGACGACGGGGTGGCCGAGCTCGCGTACGCGATCGGCGCCCGGTACCGGGGACGGCGGCTGGCGGCTCGCGCCGTCGAGGTGATGGCCGGGTACGCCGCCACCTCCCTGGGGATGCGCGGCCTGGTCCTGCGCGTCGACCCGGCGAACGGGGCGAGCGTCGCGGTGGCGCGCGCCACCGGCTTCCACCTGACCGACGCCGAACCGGTCACCTTCGAGCGCAAGGGCGATCGCATCACCCTGTTCACCTGGTGTCGCGACCTGCGCCAGGAATCGGCCGCCGCCGGCCGTCGTTACACGGCGCATGACCAGCGAACCCCCCGCGGCGACGCGGCGGCGCCGTGAGCAGCTCGGAGTCTTCCTGCGCACCCGCAGGGCACGGCTCACGCCCGGCGACGTCGGCATGGCGGTGGCGGGCAGGCGCCGGACGCCGGGGCTGCGGCGCGAGGAGGTCGCCGTGCTGGCCGGGGTCGGCGTGTCCTGGTACACCTGGCTCGAACAGGGCCGCGACATCAACGCCTCGGCCGAGGTGCTCGACGCGATCGCCGGGGCGCTGCGCCTGGACGAGCCCGAACGCGCGCACCTGTACCTGCTGGCCGGCCTCAACCCGCCCCGGGCCCGCGTGACGCGCGACGCCGCGGTCACACCGGAGCTGCGGCACCTGCTCGACGCGTGGGCCCCGCGCCCCGCGGTGCTGCGGGACCGCCGCTGGAACCTGCTCGCGGTCAACGACGCGGCCCGGACGGTGTTCGGGTACGGCGACACCGACCACAACTGCCTGATCACGTTCTTCACGAGCGCCCGGTACCGCGACGCGCACGTCCACTGGGAGGCGGTCGCCCCCCTCGTCGTCGCCGCCTTCCGCGCCGACGCGGCGCACGCCCCCGGGGATCCGGAGTTCGACCGGCTGGTCGGCGACCTGAGCGCCGTGAGCGCGGAGTTCGCCGGGCTGTGGGCGCGCCACGACGTCGGCCACCCGGCCCAGACGGTGAAGGCGGTGCGTCACCCCGAGGCCGGTGACCTGTTCTTCGACATGACGCCCCTGGCGGTGACCGACCACCCGGGCTGGCACCTGGAGCTGTACAACCCGAGGCCCGGCACCGGGACCGCGGACCGCCTCGAGCGGCTCCCGCACGCCCGGCTCGCCGCTCCGGCGTGACCGTCCGACGGACCACTCCGGCGTGACCGGCCGGCGGACCGGCTCGCCGCTCCGGCGTGACCGCCCGGCGAAGGTGGTGGTGACACTCCCCGGATACGCCCGCACTGTTCACCCCGCGCGCCGCTCGGCACGCTGGCTCCCATGACGTACGGCATCTCCCGAATCTCGCGATTCGACGACAGGATCGCGCTCATCACCGGCGGCACCAGCGGCATAGGGCTGGCGACCGCACGAAGGCTGCTCGACGAAGGCGCACGGGTGGTCGTCACCGGACGCGACCGGGCCAGGCTGGACGGAGCGGTCGCGGCTCTGGACGGCGGGGACCGCGTCCTGGCGGTACGCGGCGACACGGCCGACCTTCACGACCTGGACGCGCTCACGGCCTCGATCCGGGACCGGTACGGGCGGCTGGACGTGGTCTTCGCCAACGCGGGCGTCGCCTCGTTCCAGCCGGCCGGCGAGATCACCGAGGCCGAGTACGACCGTGTCATGGACATCAACGTCAAGGGCGTGTTCTTCACCCTGCAGAAGGTCCTCCCGCTGCTGTCCGGCCGCGCGGCGATCGTGATCAACGCGTCGTGGACGGCGCACCGCGGCATGCCCGGCGCCTCCCTGTACGCGACGACCAAGGCGGCGGTGCACACCCTGACGCGCACCCTCGCGGCCGAACTGGGACCCGGGGGGATCCGGGTCAACTCCGTGAGCCCCGGCTACATCGAGACCCCGATGTTCCACGCCAACATCTCCGCCGAGGCCCAGGCCGCCGTCGTCGCCACGGTGCCCTCCGGCCGGATCGGCACCCCCGAGGACGTCGCCGGCGCGGTCGCCTTTCTCGCCTCCGACGACGCGTCCTACGTCAACGGGCAGGACCTGATCATCGACGGCGGCCTCGTCGCCGCCGCCTCCTGACACCCGCGGCGACCCCGTTCCCGTCCGGCGCGGTTCCCGTCCGGCGCCGTTCTCTTTCGGCGCCGTTCCCGTCCGGTGCGGTTCCGAACGCGACGCCGGGCGGTCACCGACGCGTGGACGCGGCCACGAACAGCGGGAGGGCGAGGAACAACCGCCCGCAACGGCCCCGTTCACGCTGCTCGGCGAGCCGGGCTTCGGCCTGCGCGTCGCTGATCGCCCCGGCCGGATCCGTACCCGACGTCGACCATCGCCGTATCCGGTGCGACGTCGAGCAGGGCGATGAGCGCGTCTGTGCGGTTCACCGGTCGTGGCATCGGCGGTGGACAGCGTGGGCCGGGGCGGGCAGGCTGACCACACGGCGACGAGGGAGAGATCATGAACTTCGGCACTTCGGTCATGAGTGTGCTCTTCATGCTGTTCGGCGCTCTCGTGCAGTTCCTGGTCATCTACTTCGCCGTACGCCTGGCTCTGAAGCATGACCGTGAACGTTCCGCGCGTGGAGGACCGCAGGGATAGCCCCCTCGGACACAGGAGCGGTCGGCACCGAGATGAGGCACCCCCACGGGACGCGCGGCCGTTGCGACCGGTGGCCGGAGCGATCTCGACGCGACGGCGCGATCCGGTGTGGCCGGCCGGGTGCGGCGGCCGGTGGACGTTCCTCGGTCATGGGACGCCCGCGCCCCCGGACGGTCTCGATCCGAAGGAGTCGAGATGTCGGACCTGCCTGGGACGTGACGGCGGGAGAATCCGGCCCCCAGCCATCCACGAACTCGGCTCTTGCTCCTGGCGAGCATCTCGGAGCTGGAGTACCCCCGCCGGAGGCACAGTCGGCCCGGGAACCGGGTCTGTTCGGTCGACTCTCGGCACGGTCGAGGGCGTGTTCTGAGAGGTGGAAGGCCCTATCGTCCTCGACCGACTGAGCGGACGCGGGAATGTTCGAAACTCCGGTCGTGAAGGCGTGTGGCCAGGCATTCCCGGTGGGAGACGACGCTGGTACTGCCGGGGCCGTCGGCGCTTCGGACGTCCATGACCACTCCGTCGCCGCCTGGGCTCAGAACGGTGTGCGTACCGCAGAAGTCGCATGACCACTGGAAGCACTCCAGGTCCTGGGTTCGCATCGTCAACCGCACCCAGCTGGGCCGGCTGTACCGGCGGATCTGCTGCACGACGGCGTCGACCTCGGAACCGACACGGGGGTACTCCTGGGGGAGAGCGCGATGGTTTCCCGAAGGGCTGTCGATCACCGTGGCGTCCACGGACGCACCGATGTCCTCGTGTCCAGGAATCACCACCATGACGCCCCACGGTTCATGGCCGGTTACCCGGGCTCGAACTGATTGCCCGGGGACAAGGCCGATCCCAGCGGCATCGAATCGCTGCATCCGATCATTCTCCCGAATGCAACCATCCTCAGCATCTCTCGCTGGCCGACTCAGATGGTTCCCCGCCTGTTCTGGCACGCGACCAGCCCTGGAGACGTGGAGGTGACAGGCTGTGCCGATGGAGTCTTCCGAGTTCCTCGCGGCGAAGCAGCGCCTGATGCGTGAGGCACCTCCGAGTAGTGGAGACGACCTCGACGGCATGTCAATGGACTTTGATGCCTGTCTGTGGCAATCACCTGTGGTCAGGGAAGTGAAGGTCCGCCATACCGGTGACGCGAATAGCCTTATAGCGGCCACCTGCGTACCCGTTCACAGACGATCGGAGGCCGAGATCGGGGCCGGCCTCGAACAGGTCTGGTTGCAGGATCTTAGATATCAGTACTTCGGAGCCCACATGATTACTCTGGCAGAGGGGAGAGTGCGGCTCGATGTGATAACGCAGATCGCTCAGAACGATTTCTATGTCTCGGCCACCATCGTGGCCGAGACATCGAGATCACAATCGGCAGGAGTGCGCGGGCGTCGACGGTCATAGGAGGCTACTTCGCTCCCACGTCGAGGTGAACACCTGGTCGAAGACGGGGAACGGCTCATCGGCGGCCATGTCGTCATCGGTCACGATGGTAGGCGAGCCGGCTCCACGAGCCTTCGGCAGGTAGGGCCGGTCCACGCATGCGGTCCCGTCCGCGACGAGGATGGTGAAGCTCACGGACACGTGGTTCAGGCGGTTCGGCCGCCTCCGGGGAGCTTTTCCCCAAGGAGGTTCGGCACGCCGATGTCGAGGGCGGCCGGCGTGGTGAGCGTGCCGTGCCTTCGCGGGCGTAGATCACGTTCCGCGGAGGTCGAGAAACGGCCATGGACCCCCGGTCCCGCATGTCAACGACAGGATCCGGGGCGAGGATCCTTCCCTGACCCGGGACACGATGGTCAAGATTCATCGTGACCGCAGGGGACCTGCGCACGCGCTTCGGTGATCATCCCGGAGACGAAGGCCGACTGGAGGCGCGACCGTTGCGGCTCGCCGTTCGGCATGCGGGACGCTCGGCCGTCAGGTGGCAGGCAGGGCGGCCTCGATCAGAAAGCGGTGACTACGGGCGGTGAACGTGCCCTCTGAGCGGATGCGCTCATGGAGGTCCTGCAGCGGCCGCTCATAGCGTTCGACGTCGACGTCGACGTCGCGAATCTGCCACGGGACGGCTCGCAGCTGGAAGACCACGGCACCTATGTCGTGGAAGACATGGTCGATCATCTCCTCGCGAGCGTCCAGTACTCGAAACCCGTGGCGGCGAACGTGGTTCACCGCGACGGCCAGCGTCCATTCCTCTGGATCGAGGACGGGTGCGCCGAGGGCGATGTTCAACTCCAGATCATTGCGGGTGCCGACCTGTTGGGTGAGAAGTCGGCCTCCGGGGGCGAGGACTCGGGCGACCTCGGCGGCGTTCAAGGCGCCGTGCCTGTTGAACAAGAGATCGAAAGCGGATTCGCTCACGGGGATGGCATCCGCCGTACCGCCGAGCACGGTGACATTGAGCGGCCGGAGCCGCTTGGCGGCGATGGGAATGTTCGGCTGCCACGCTTCCAATGCGACGGTGCGACGAGGCAGTGGAGCCAGGGAGGCCAGGACTTCACCACCACCGGTGTCCAGGTCGAGTAGTCGCGGTGCCGTCGAGAGAAGCGCCGAGGCTCGCTCAGTGTATGACCACGGCGGGTTTCCGCCACTCGTCCGGCCGCGTAGCCGGCTGAAATCCCATCCGCGCAAGGACGCGCGCACGGCCTGTTCGACGAGATCGTGGTAACTGAGCACCTGATCACGCTAATGAGGTCCAGGAACACCGGCCATCGAATTGTTCAACGGTCCGGCTGCCCCGCCCTGTGTGATCTCCGCGCGAGACCGACCCCGGCCACGGTTCGCGGGAAATCACGCGAACCGCGGCGGCGTGACCGCGACCTCGAAAGGACGGTGATCTACCGGCACGCCGGTCAGGGCCGGGACAAGGCCGGCGCCGAGGCCCTGGGCGAAGGCGCTCAAGGTGCACGCGGGTGGCACGAAAAGGTGAGAAGACCGCTCAACGATCAAAGGGCCAGGTCCCCGGATACCGGTCGACCTGGCCCTTTGTCACGAGCCGACGAGGGGAATCGAACCCCTGACCTACAGTTTACAAGACTGTTGCTCTGCCGATTGAGCTACGTCGGCACGGTCGCCTGACGAGTGTAGTCGGCCCGCCCCCTCCGCGTCACCGAGGTATGCCCGGTGATCGGGAGTCGTCAGGGGCGGCGGTGGCGGGCCACCTCGTACAGGGCGATACCGGCGGCCACGCCGGCGTTCAGGGACTCGGCCGCGGCCCCCATCGGGATCCGGACGACCAGGTCGCACGACTCGCGGACCAGGCGGGACAGGCCCTTGCCCTCGGATCCCACGACGATGACCAGCGGGCCGTCCAGGAGGTTGGCCTCGCCGATGTCGGTCGTGCTCTCCCCGTCCAGGCCGACCACGAACAGGCCCGCCTCGCGGTACTCCCGCAGGGTGGCGGTGAGGTTGGCGGCACGGGCGACGGTCAGCGAGGCCAGTGTGCCGGCCGAGGTCTTCCAGGCCCCGCCCGTGACCCCGGCCGAGCGGCGGGAGGGGACGAGCAGGCCGTGGGCGCCGAAGGCGGCGGCCGAGCGGGCGATGGCCCCGAGGTTGCGCGGGTCGGTGACGCCGTCGAGGGCGACGATCAGCGGGGCCTCGGCGGCCTCTTGGGCGATGCGGACCAGGTCGTCGGGGTGGGCGTAGTCGTACGCCGGGACCTGCAGGGCGATGCCCTGGTGGACGCCGCCCTCGGTGAGGCGGTCGAGCTTCTCCCGGCCGACCTCCAGCATCGCGATGCCGCGGTCGGCGGCGATGCGGACGGATTCCTTGACCCGGTCGTCGTTGTCGATGCGCAGGGCCACGTACAGCGTGCTGGCCGGCACCCCGGCCCGCAGCGCCTCGACCACGGAGTTTCGCCCGCCGATGTGCTCGGGGGCGTCCTCGCTCCGCCTGGTGCGGACCGGGGTCCGCGAGGAGGAGGACGAGGTCCTGCCGCCCTTCTCCTCGCGCTCGATCCGCTCGGTACGCGACTTGTCCTTGTGCCAGTGCCGCATGTGCGCCGGCGGGGTGGCCCCCCTGCCCTCCAGACCGCGGCGGACGTTGCCGCCCGTGCCCTTGGTCGGACTCTTCTTCTTCGCGGGTCGCCCGGACCCTTTACCCCCACCAGCCATGGTCTATAGCGTACGGCCTGGTTTCACCGCGAGAGTTCCCAGCGGGGGCCCTGGGGGGTGTCCTCGACGTGGATCCCCGCGTGGGCGAGCCTGTCGCGGATGCCGTCGGCCGCCGCGAAGTCCTTGCGGGCCCGTGCCGCCTGCCGCTGTTCCAGCGCCACCGCGACCAGGGCGTCGACGGTCGCCCGCATGCCGGTCTCGCCGCCCGAGGAGCGCCACTGCTCCGAGCGCGGGTCGAGGCCGAGGACGTCGAGCATGTTCTGCGTCTCGGCCAGCAGCCTGGCGACCTGCTCCTTGTTGCCCTGGGCCAGGGCGACGTTGCCCTCGCGGACCACCTCGTGCACCACGGCGAGCGCCTGGGAGGTGGCCAGGTCGTCGTCGAGGGCGTCGGAGAACGCCTGGGGCAGCGGCGCGTGCGCGTCGACGTCGTGGATGACCTCTGCGGCCCGGGTGACGAAGCCCTCGATGCGCTGGTAGGCCGAGGCGGCCTCCAGCAGCGCCTCCTCGGAGTAGGCGATCGAGGAGCGGTAGTGCGGGGCCGCCAGGTAGTAGCGGAGCTCGACCGGGCGGACCTTCTTGATGATCTCCGGGACCAGCAGGGAGTTGCCGAGCGACTTGCTCATCTTCTCCGCGCCGATCTTGAGCATGCCGTTGTGCATCCAGTAGCGCGCGAAGCCGTCACCGGCGGCCTGCGACTGGGTCAGCTCGTTCTCGTGGTGCGGGAAGATCAGGTCGACGCCGCCGCCGTGGATGTCGAAGGTCGTCCCGAGGTACTTCGTCGCCATGGCCGAGCACTCCAGGTGCCAGCCGGGGCGGCCTCGTCCCCACGGGGTCGGCCAGGTCGGCTCGCCGGGCTTCTCGCCCTTCCAGAGCGCGAAGTCGCGCGGGTCGCGCTTGCACGAGTCGGTGTCGGTGTCACCGGCCGCCCGCATGTTCTCGAGCCTCTGGTTGGACAGCGAGCCGTAGCGGTCGGCGTAGGACATGACGTCGAAGTAGACGTCGCCCCCTGCGGCGTAGGCGTGCCCGGCGGCGATCAGCCGCTCCATCAGCTCGATCATCTCGGGCACGTGACCGGTCGCCCGGGGCTCGACCGTGGGGGGCAGGCAGCCCAGCACGTCGTAGGCCCAGGTGAAGGCCCGCTGGTTGCGCTCGGCGACGGCGAACCACGGCACGTTCTCGGTGGCCGCGACACGGATGATCTTGTCGTCGATGTCGGTGACGTTCCGGCAGAAGGTCACCTCGTACCCCGACCGGATCATCCAGCGCCGGAGCACGTCGAAGTTGACGCCCGAGCGGATGTGCCCGATGTGCGGGGGAGCCTGCACGGTGGCACCACACAGGTAGATCGAGGCCCGGCCGGGTTCGACCGGGACGAATTCGCGGACCGTACGTACGCTGGTGTCGTATAGCTGCAGGCTCACAAAGGCAAGGCTAATGCCTCACCTCCCCTCACAAACCAGGTTGTGAGACCTTGAAGGCACCCGCCAGCGGCTTTTATGACCATTAGCGGCAAATGTCACCTGACAACGCCGGTGGATCAACCGCGATAGAACACGTGCTCGGGAACGATCCGGACGATCACCCTGCGCGCCTGCGGATCCGCCTCGACCCACGCCTTTCCGGTGTACTTGCGCGACATCTCCTCGATGAGCGCCCCCTCGGGGTCGTCGGTCAGGACGACCCTCCCGCGCACCTCGGCGTAGCGGTAGGGGTCGGCGTGGTCGAACGCCACGATGGCCGTACGCGGGTCACGCCGGAAGTTGACGTCCTTGCGCCGCCCCCGGACGGTGGAGAAGAGGATGTCGTCGCCGTCGGTCCTGGCCCACACGACGCTGGCGTGCGGGCCGCCGTCGGCGTTGAGGCTGGTCACCGTGGCGAAGTTCACCGCATCGAACAGGTCCCGTGCGCCATCGGGCAGAATCGCCATCTTCACCCCTTCTCGTGAGCCGACTTCCCTGCGTGAGTCGACTCCACCGATCATGCCAGGTGCCGATTCTGTAGGCTCGAGGCGCCATGGACGACAAACCCCTCGCGGCGGCAGACCAGGTCTCCCGTCCGTCCCCGCCCCCGCCTTCGCCCCCGACCGCCTCGGCCCGGCCGAGCCGGGTGGCCGTCGCCCTCCGCCGCACCGGGATCGCCGTCGCCGGAATCGGCGTCGCCGCCCTCACCGCCGCGGCCTGCGTGCTCTCCTTCGAGGACCTGCGCGCGCTCGCCGTGGCGGGCAGGGCCCCCGCCGGCCTGGCCTACCTCTACCCCGCCGCCTTCGACGCCCTGCTCGTGATCGCCATGATCGGCGTGCTCCTGCTGAGAGGCGGGTGGTGGCCGGTACGGCTGCAGGCGGGCCTGATCCTGACGCTGCTGTTCGCCGGCGCGGTCGCCGCCGAGGTGGTCACCGCCATGCGAGTGGCCGTGGACGAGCAGCGCGCCGCCATCGTGGTCGCCGTCGCCCCGTGGGTGATCCTGATCCTGGCCCTCTGGCTCTGGCTGCTGCTGATCAAGCACGCCGCCGCCCGCCGGGCCGCGACCGACGCCGCCTCGGCCGGCCGCTCGTCGCCCCGCGACATCGTGCCCTTCCCCGGGGAGGGCGACAGGGACGCCGGCGCCGATCCGGCCGCGTCCGGGACCGGGGACCGGCGGCATGGGCACGCCCCGCAGGCCGAGTCCGCCCGCCCCGAGTCCCTGCGCCCCGAGCAGGCACGTCCCGAGCAGGCACGTACCGGGCAGGGGGACCACCACCTTCCGGGTCACCACGGCCAGCTGGTGCACCACCCGGCGGCCGAGATCATGCTCGACCCGCACGCCGCTCCCCCGCTGGAGAGCGTCCCCCACCACGACCTGCCCCCGGCCGAACCGGTGATCGGCCCCACCCCGGCGCCGGAGACCCCGGAGGTCACCGACATCCCGCGGGACCCCCCGCCCGCCCCCGTGGTCCCCGCACCGGCCAAGCCGATGCGCTGGGGCGACCTGGTCCGGCCGCGCGAGGGGGACGTGCTCGTCCACCCGCCCCGTCCCGCCGCCGGGACGCCGCGGCAGGAGGACACGCCCGGCCCGCGTCCCGAGACCCGGTCCGGCACCCGGCCCGAGCCTTCCGGCAGGGTCGGTGAGCGGATCGAGACCTGGGACGCCGACACCGATCTCCCGGCGAGGGAGGCGGGCACCGGAGCGGGGCACGACACCAGCGGAACCGGGCGGGACGACGAGTCCAGGCACGACGCGGAAGAACCGGGCCGGCACGACACCACCGGGGCCCGGCAGGACGCGGCCCCCGTGGCGGGCCGTGGCACGTCCGGGGCGGGGAGGCACGACGACGCCCCCGAGGTGAGCGAGCGCGACGCCGACACCCAGCCGATCCGTACCGTCCCCGATCGGCCCGGAGGCGGCACGGCCGGTCGGCCCGGAGGCGGTACGGCCGGGAGGGCCTCGGCCGGGGCCGTCGCCGACAGGCCCGTCACCGGCAGGTCCGCCGAGGAAGGGTCCACGGAGACGGAGAGGTCCGCGCGGGAGGGCTCCAGGGCGGCGGACGAGGCGGGCGCCTCCGGCAGGAAGGGCGATGGGTCACCCGATCCGGCGCACGGCGCCGAGGCCGCCGACAGCGGCGAGGAGACCGAGGCCCGCACGTACGACGACGGCACCGCGGCCCCGCCCTCGGGGCGGATGCGCAGCACGCCGGTCCCCCCGGGCGAGGAGTAGCTCCCGGGCGGGCCGGGGAGGACGGCGGACGATCGGACCAGCTCCGGGGCCTGGGAGGAGCCGGCCCGGTCTCGGGGGCCGTGCGCCCGGCCGGATCTCTCCGCCGGGTGCGGCAACGTGACCGGCGCCCCACGCCCGGGATGCCGGGCGTGGGGGCCACGTGGTTCTCACCCCTCGGAAGACCGGCGGCGGCCCCTTCAGGGGTCGCCGCCGGTCACCCGTGGGTGGACCGGCCCGCAGCTATTCGCTCACACACGTGTGAGCGGCGCCCCGCTGCGGACCGGCGCTCTCTCACCTCCGGGCCACGCCAGGAGCGGACCGGATCCGGTTCGGCAGCGGTGCTCGAACCGTTCCGGAACGTCCGAGACCCGCTCGGGACCCCGTACGGGGCCGAGCGGGTCCTTCCTGACGGCGGTGACATCGTGCGCGTCACCGCGGCCTCAGGCCGGAGGGATGTCCGGTGGAGTCCGGCGAGGTCATCGGGACGGTGCGTCCCGTCCTGCGCCGGACATCGGGCATGTAGGTCTCCGTCAGACCCTCGACCGCTTGAGGCCGGCGACCAGGCCGACACCCACGGCGGCCAGAACGACCTGCATGACGAGCTCGATCCAGTCGATCCCGTTGGTGGTCGCCACGCCGAGAACCTGCGCGATGGCGGTACCGATGAGGGCTGCGACGATTCCGACGACGACGGTAAGGATCCATCCGATCGCCTGCCTGCCGGGAAGCAGCAGACGACCGATGGCGCCGACGACAGCACCGATGACGATAGCCCCAAGAATGGACGCGATAGTCATTTCAACCTCCCAGCGAGAGTGAGACCTTCACCCTCACGGACAGGTGGCTACCCCCCACGTCACAGTTATTCCTATAGGCGGCAAAAATTCCTTCAGTGCGTCTTCCGCGCCTGCATCTGCACCACAAGGAGGACCCCGCCAATGGCCAGGACGAGCTGGATGAGGTGCTCCAGCCAGTTGATCCCCCGCGTGTTGGTCAGCCCGAGCGCCGCGGCGATGAGCGTGCCGATGAGCGCTGCGACGATTCCCACGATGAGCGTCAGGCCGATGCTGATGTTCTGACGCCCGGGAATGATGAGACGCGCCAGCGCCCCGATGATGGCGCCGATGACGACGGCGGCGACGATCGATCCGATCATGTCCGGCTCCCCCCGATATACGAGACATGGTCACCAAGGGGTTACCCAACGTGCTCATGATCACCCAAAAGGGGTGGCCCGTACCGCGCCAGTAAACGGGCCACCACCTGATAGGGATCGACGAGCATTCCGCGCCGCTCGCCAGAACGTTTTCACGTTCCGTATGAGAAGACGCCCCGGATGCGCTACAGGTTCACCACGATCGCGGTCGCCACGGCCGCGATTCCCTCGCCGCGACCGGTCAGGCCCAGCCCGTCGGTCGTGGTGGCGCTGAGGCTCACCGGAGCCCCCACGGCGGCCCCGAGCGCCTTTTCGGCCTCGACACGGCGGGGGGCCAGCTTGGGACGGTTGCCGATCACCTGGACGGCCACGTTCCCGATGTCGAAGCCCGCGGCGCGCACCCTGCGGGCGGTCTCCTCCAGCAGGACGGCACCGGAGGCACCCGCCCAGCGAGGGTCGGAGGTGCCGAACAGGCCGCCGATGTCACCGAGGCCGGCCGCGGACAGCAGCGCGTCACAGGCGGCATGGGCGGCGGCGTCACCGTCGGAGTGCCCTGCCAGGCCGGTCTCACCGGGCCAGTGCAGGCCTGCGAGGTGAAGCTCACGGCCGGAAGCGAACGGGTGGACGTCGACACCGACGCCCACCCGTGGAAATCTCGTGTTCAGGAGTTGAGAACCTCGTCCAGCAGGGCCTCGGCCTTGTCCTCGTTGGTCTTCTCGGCGAGCGCCAGCTCGCTGACGAGGATCTGCCTGGCCTTGGCCAGCATCCGCTTCTCTCCGGCGGAGAGCCCGCGCTCCCTGTCTCGTCGCCACAGGTCACGAACGACCTCGGCGACCTTGTTGACGTCGCCGGACGCCAGCTTCTCAAGGTTCGCCTTGTAGCGGCGGGACCAGTTCGTGGGCTCTTCGGTGTGAGGCATTCGAAGCACGTCGAAGACGCGCTCAAGGCCCTCTTGTCCGACGACGTCGCGAACACCCACGAGTTCTGCGTTGTCAGCCGGAACCTGGACGGTAAGGTCGCCCTTGTCGACCTTGAGAACCAGGTAGGTCCTTTCCTCACCTTTGATGGTTCGGGTCGTGATCGCCTCGATCCGAGCAGCCCCATGGTGGGGGTAGACGACAGTGTCGCCGACCTGGAAAGTCATGTGACAAGTACCCCTTCCGCTGTACTCAAGAGTACCACGTATCCACAGCCTCCCGGAACAGTGAAATCACCATAACTGCAGGTCAAAGCCGCATCTTATGACTTGACAAGTGCCAAACTGTATGAATCAAGGGGGTCAAAAGCACTTATGACCTGCGTTCGACGGCCGCGGACGGATGGGCGGGGCGCCGGGAAACCCGGCAATCATCGCCGATAGGGTGGCCCTTGCCCTATCTCATGCGTGACAAGGAGAACTCGCACCGTGACCCGCAACAGCCGTCACCGGGCGATCGTCGCCGCCGCGTTCCTGGCAGCCGTCTCGGCTCTGGCCGGTTGCGGCGCCGGAACCGATGCGATCACCAACAGGCCCTACTCGCCGACCGAGGCGCTGACGACCAAGACGCCACAGGGCATCGACATCTCCCAGGCGTTCTTCCTGGGTCCCGACTCCGGCGCGACGCTTCCCGTGGGAGGGGCGCTGCCGCTCTACCTGTCGGTCGTCAACACCCAGGCGGGCACCGACCAGCTCGTCGGCCTGGGGGTCGACCCGGCGCTCGGCACGGCGAAGGTCACGGCGCCGGTCGCGCTCCCGCAGAACGAGCGGGTCGGCGTCGGCAGGCCCACGCCGACGATCCTGATCGAGGGGCTGAAGAAGCCGCTGCGGGGCGGGGAGAGCATCCCGGTGCAGCTGCAGTTCGCCAACGCCGGCATCATCCAGGTCAGGGTTCCGGTGATCACGCGCAGCCGCGAGTACACCGCCTACCCGCAGGCTCCGGGCGCCTCGGCGGCCCCCACGCCGACGCCCACCCCGACGCCGGCCGCGACGGGCGCCGAGACCTCCGGGACCGGCGGCCACTGACGATCTCCCCCGGGGCGGCCCACCGGACCGTGGCCGCCCCGCGAGGGGCATGACGAGACCGAGGACGGCCCCGGCCGTCGATGGCCGCCCGCAGGGGCGGCGAGGACGGTCACGGGCCCGGGCTCACCAGCAGACACGGGAACGAGCCGGGGCCCGGCAGGGGACGGGCCTGGGCCCGGACGAAGCGGGCCTCTAGGCCTCGGTGGGGTCGAACTTGTAGCCCAGTCCCCGGACGGTGAGGATGCACCGCGGGTTGGAGGGGTCCGACTCGACCTTGGCGCGCAGCCGCTTGACGTGAACGTCCAGGGTCTTGGTGTCGCCCACGTAGTCGGCGCCCCAGACCCGGTCGATGAGCTGCCCCCGGGTGAGCACCCGCCCGGCGTTGCGCAGCAGCACCTCCAGCAGCTCGAACTCCTTCAGCGGAAGCTGCACCGCCTCGCCCCGTACGGCGACGGTGTGGCGGTCGACGTCCATCCGGACCGGACCGGCGGCCAGCACGGCCGACTCCAGCTCCTCCACGTCGCCCTGGCGGCGCAGCACCGCGCGGATGCGGGCCACAAGCTCCCTGGAGGAGAAGGGCTTGGTGACGTAGTCGTCCGCCCCCAGCTCCAGCCCGACGACCTTGTCGATCTCGCTGTCCTTGGCGGTGAGCATGATCACGGGAACGTTGGAGCGCTGGCGCAGCGAGCGGCAGACCTCCGTACCCGGCA
Organism: Streptosporangium sp. NPDC050148; assembly: GCF_055586505.1. Classification (NCBI taxonomy): domain Bacteria; kingdom Bacillati; phylum Actinomycetota; class Actinomycetes; order Streptosporangiales; family Streptosporangiaceae; genus Streptosporangium; species Streptosporangium sp. NPDC050148. Next base: position 77,250 of record NZ_JBVJIA010000016.1, read on the forward strand.
GGCCGGGGAGCATCAGGTCGAGCAGCACGAGGTCGGCCCCGTTGCGGTCGAAGGTCTCCAGCGCCTCGGGCCCCGTGGTGGCCACGGCCACCTCGAACCCCTCCTTGCGCAGCATGTACGACAGGGCATCGGAGAACGACTCCTCGTCCTCGACAACAAGCACGCGGGTCACTGCGTGGCCTCCAGGGGGATCGTGGTGGTGGCTGGTATCGCCACCGCCATGCCGCCGAAGGCGGGCAGGCGGAGCGTGAAGGTGGAACCGGAGCCTTCCTTGCTCCACACGGTGACCGCGCCGTTGTGGGCGGCGGCCACATGTTTGACGATGGCCAGGCCGAGGCCCGTGCCGCCGGTCGCGCGCGATCGTGCCGCGTCGACGCGGAAGAACCGTTCGAAGATCCGCTCCTGGGCGCTCTCGGGAATGCCGATCCCCTGGTCGCTCACGCTGATCTCGACGGACTCGGTGTGCGGGCCGGCCGCGCGGGCGCTGACCACCACCCGGGTGTGCTCGGGGCTGTAGGCGACCGCGTTGTCGATGAGGTTGCGCAGCGCGGTGACGAGCAGCTCGTCGTCACCCCATACCTGCAGTCCCTCGACGCCGCCCGTGACCAGGGCGATGTCCTTGGCCGCCGCGGTGGTGTTGCACCGGTCGATGGCCTCGTGCACCGCCTCGTCGATCAGGACGGGGCCCGGGGTGGGGATGGGCTCGGCGCCCTGGATCCTGGAGAGGGTGATCAGGTCCTGGACGAGGTAGGTGAGCCGGGCCGCCTCGTGCTGCATGCGCCCGGCGAAGCGGGTGACCGCCTCGGGGTCGTCGGCGGCGTCCTGGATGGTCTCGGCCAGCAGCGAGAGCGCGCCCACCGGCGTCTTGAGCTCGTGGCTCACGTTGGCCACGAAGTCGCGGCGTACCGCCTCGACGCGGCGGTGCTCGGTCTGGTCCTCGGCCAGGACGAGCACCTGGCCGTAGGAGCCGAGCGGGGCGACGCGTACCGCGAAGCTGGTCGACTCCTGGCCGAACTTGTGGCCGGCCACCTCGATCTCGCTCTCGCGGATCTCGCCGTCCCTGCGCACCTTCCTGGCCAGGGCCAGCAGTTCGGCCGCCATCAGATGGTCACCCTTGACCAGGCCGAACGCGCGCGCGGCCGAGCTGGCGCGCAGCACCCGGTCCTCCTTGTCGAGCACGACCGCCGAGGAGGGCAGTACGGCCAGCACCGAGGCGACCCCCTGCGGCAGTGCCCCGGCCTCCACGCTGTCGATCGGCGTCATCGCACTCCGCTGTTGTTCATGGTTCTGTCGGACGACCATCACGGCCAGCGCTCCCACGACGAAACCGGCCAGCGCGGCCAGGCTCGCCATCAGCTCACTCACGTGGTCCTCCCGTAGGCTGTCACGTCCTCGATGGTAGGTCGGGCCCTTCCCGAGAGGGACGGTCCGGGGGGCATGACCACGGCCTTTCCCACAAAGTTCACTTTACGGTCGGGGTTCGTTCACCGTTCCTCTCATAGCGTGAGGGGCATGCGAGACGCCTACCACGAAGAACTCGACGCGCTCACCGGGCGGCTGGTCGAGATGACCCGGCTCGTCAGGTCGGCGATATCGCGGGCCACCACCGCCCTGCTCGACGCCGACCTGCACCTCGCGGAGAGCGTCATCTCCCAGGACGAGGAGGTCAACAGGATCTTCGCGGAGGTCGAGACCACGATCTTCGACCTGATGGCCAGGCAGCAGCCGGTGGCCGTCGACCTCAGAATGATCATCGCGGCGCTGCGGATGGGCACCGACCTGGAGCGGATGGGCGACCTCGCCGAGCACGTCGCCAAGATCGCCAGGCTGCGTCACCCCGACTCCGCGATCCCTCCGGAGATCCGCGCCACCATCCTGGAGATGGGGCAGATCGCCGAGCGCCTCATCACCAAGACCGGCAGCTGCATCGCCTCGCGCGACGTGGAGTCCGCCCTGGAGCTGGAGGCCGACGACGACGCCATGGACAGGCTGCACCGCAGGCTCTTCACGATCCTGATGGCCCCCGACTGGAAGTACGGCGTCGAGCCGGCCATCGACGTGACGCTGATCGGCCGCTACTACGAGCGCTACGCCGACCACGCGGTCCGGGTCGCGCACGACGTGGTCTACCTGGTCACCGGCTCTCGGCCGGCGGACTCCAACGCCTTCTGACCTCCGCTCCCCCGGCCTCGTACGACTCGACGGGCGGACGCCCATGAGGAAAGGGCCCGGGGGGGGGGGGGGGGGGGGGGGGGGGGGGGGGAGGGGGGTGGGGGGAGGGGGGGGAGGGGGGGGGGGGAGGGGGGGGGGGGGGGTGGGGAGGGGTGGGGGGGGGGGGGGAGGAGGGGGGGGCGGG
>NZ_JBVJIA010000016.1:79615-98679 GCF_055586505.1 Streptosporangium sp. NPDC050148
CTCCCCCCCCCCCCCCCCCCCCCCTCCCAGAAACCCGCACAGGGACACCCCAAGAAGGAACCCCCCCCCCCCCCCCCCCCCCCCCCCCCCCCCCCCGGGCCCTTTCCTGTCTCGTGCCGTGCGTACGGGGGGCCGACGACCCTGTCGTCGGCGGCCGGTGAGCGGCCCGGTTCAGCGGGCCTGTTCAGCGGCCCGGTTCAGCGGCCCTGGTTGGCCACGGCCTCGATGGCGGCCTCGGCCGCGGCCGGGTCGAGGTACAGGCCGCCCTTGGTGACCGGGTGGAAGTCCTCGTCCAGCTCGTACCGGAGCGGGATGCCGGTGGGGATGTTGAGCCCGGCGATCTCGTCGTCGCCGATCCCGTCCAGGTGCTTGACCAGGGCCCGGAGCGAGTTGCCGTGCGCGACGACCAGGACGCTCCGCCCGGCCGCGAGATCGGGGACGATGCTGTCGTACCAGTACGGCAGCATGCGATCGACGACGTCCTTGAGGCACTCGGTCCTGGGGAGGAGTTCCTTGGGGATGAGGGCGTAGCGGGCGTGACCCGCCTGGGAGTACTCGTCGTCGTCGGCGATGGGCGGCGGCGGGACGTCGTAGGAGCGGCGCCAGAGCATGAACTGCTCCTCACCGAACTCCGCGCGCGTCTGCGCCTTGTCCTTGCCCTGCAGGGCGCCGTAGTGGCGCTCGTTGAGCCTCCAGGACCGGTGGACCGGCAGCCAGAGCAGGTCGGCGGCGCCCAGCGCGAGGTTGGCCGTCTGGATCGCCCTGGTCAGCAGGGAGGTGTGGACCACGTCCGGCCGCACGTCCGCGTCGAGCAGCAGCCGTCCGCCGCGCCGCGCCTCCTCCTCACCCTTGGCCGAGAGCCCCGCGTCCACCCATCCGGTGAACAGACCCTTTGCGTTCCACTCACTCTCACCGTGCCTGAGCAACACCAAAGTCGACATGCCGACCAGCTTAGTGGGCCCCCTCCGGGCGGACCCCGGCCCCCGGGGCGAGGCCCGGTGCCCGGGGACGCGAAGCGCCCGGGAAGGAGCGCGGGACCGGTGAAGGGCTCGGCGAAGGGCCCTGGCGAGGGCCCCGGGAGAAGGCCGGGGAAGGGCTCAGCGTTCGGGGTCGGCGAAGCGGGCGAACGCCTGGAGGTTGGCCAGCGACTCGCCGCGCTTGGCGCGCCACTCCCACTCGCGCCGGATCGAGGAGGCGAAGCCCAGCTCCAGGGCGCGGTCGAACCCTTCGTCTGAGTAGGTGAGCACGCAGCCCAGCAGCCGGTCGATCTCGGTGTCGGTGACGGCCTCCAGCGGGAGCCTGCCCACCAGGTAGACGTCCCCGATCGGGTCGAGGGCGAAGTGCACGCCGTACGTGGTGCCGTTCTTGGTGAGCAGCCAGCGGTAGAACTCGGCGTGGTTCTCGTCGGGCTGGCGGCAGAAGAACGCCTCCACGTGCAGGGCCTGGTCACCGACGATCAGCCAGGTCATGGTGGCGAGCTTGTGCTGGCCCGGCAGCTTCACCAGGAAGGCTCCCGGACGGGGCTCCTCGTAGGAGGCGTCGGCGCTCTTCAGCGCCGCCTCGATCACTTCGCGCATGACCCCACCCTATGAGCAGGGCTCACGAGAGCGCCGCCACCTGGAGCCGGTGCAGGTTCGCCATCGCCCCGGCGTAGACCTGCTCCAGCCTGGCCGCCGTGGCCGACCAGCCGAAGGCCGCGGCGTGCTCCACCGCGCCCGCCGACAGCTCGTCCCGCCAGGCGGGCTCGTAGACGAACCGGCCGAGCGTCCGTGCCCAGTCGTGGGGGTCGTGCCCCTGCACGAGGGCTCCGGACACGCCGTCGCGTACGGCGGTGCGCAGCCCGCCCACGGACGCGGCGGCGACCGGGGTGCCGCACGCCTGGGACTCCAGGGCCACCAGGCCGAACGACTCGTTGTACGAGGGCACGACGGTGACGTCGGCGGCGCGGTACCAGTCGGCCAGCTCGTTCTGGGGCGTGGGCGGGACGACCCTGACCACGTCGGAGATGCCCAGCGAGGCGGCCACGTCGGTGAGGTAGGAGGGGCGGGCCAGGCCGTTGCCGCTGGGCCCGCCGACGCAGGCCACGACGAGCCTCGACCTGAGCGAGGGGTCCTCGACGAGCATCCGGGCGGCGGCGCGCAGCAGCACGTCCGGGGCCTTGAGCGGCTGCACCCGGCCGACGAACAGCAGGACGTGGGCGTCCTGCGGCAGGTCGAGCCGATGCCGGGACGCCTCCTTGGACGCGGGGCGGAAGATCTTCAGGTTCACGCCGGGGTTGACGACCTCGACGCGGTCGGGGACGGCGCCGTACAGCTCGACGAGTTCGCGGGCCTCGGTCGGGGTGTTGGCCACCAGGCGGTCGGCGACCTCCACGACCTGCTGCTCGCCCAGCACCCGGGCGGTCGGCTCGGGGCGGTCGTCGTCGGCGAGCAGGAGGTTCTTCACCTTGGCCATGGTGTGCATGGTGTGCACCAGCGGCAGGCCCCAGCGTTCCTTGGCCAGCCAGCCCACCTGGCCCGACAGCCAGTAGTGGGAGTGGATGACGTCGTAGCGGCCCGGCTCGTACATGGCCTCGGCGCGCAGCACGCCGGACAGGAAGGCGCACAGCTGGCCGGGCAGGTCGCCCTTGTCGAGCTCCTCGTACGGCCCGGCGGTGATGTGGCGTACCGAGACGCCGGGGACGATCTCGACGATCGGCGGCAGGTCCCTGGACGTCTGCCTGGTGAAGATCTCCACCTCCACCCCGCGCTCGGCCAGGCGTCTGGCCACCTCGACGATGTAGACGTTCATCCCGCCCGCGTCCCCGGTCCCCGGCTGGTCCAGGGGGGACGTGTGCATGCTGATCGTCGCCACTCTGCCGACGCGCCGTCGCCTCACCGACACCACCTCCGAGAGAGCTCAACCACCGAGAAATCCGTAACATTCCCGACACATAACCGCGATTGGGGCCATTCGTGACCCCCCTGGCAGGATGAGGGGGTGCCGAAGCCGATAGGGGAGATCACCAGAGGGACCACCGGCCACAACCGCCTGCGGCGGGCCGACCGGTGGATCGCCGCCGCCCACGGACGCCTGCTGCGCGCCGCCGACCGCCCGCTGGTGGTCGACCTCGGCTACGGGGCCTCGCACACCACGACGCTGGAGATGTTCCTGCGGCTGCGCCGGACCTGCCCCTCGGTCGAGGTGGTCGGCGTCGAGATCGACCCGGCCCGGGTGGCGGCGGCCAGGCCGTACGAGCGCCCGGGGCTCTCCTTCGCGCTGGGCGGCTTCGAGCTGCCGGTGGCCAGGCCGCCCCTGCTGGTGCGGGCCTTCAACGTGCTGCGCCAGTACGGCGAGGAGCAGGCGTGGACCTACTGGGGGATGCTGTCGGAGCGGCTCGCGCCGGACGGCGTGATCGTCGAGGGCACCTGCTCGGAGGTGGGGCACCGCGCGGTCTGGGCCGGGCTGGACCGCTCGGGCCCGGTGACGCTCACCCTGTCGGCCCGCTTCGACGCCTTCGACCGTCCCTCGGACCTGGCCGACCGGTTGCCCAAGACGCTCATCCACCGCAACGTCCCGGGCGAGCCCGTCCACGCCTTCCTGCGCGACTTCGACCGCGCCTGGGCGATCAGCGCCCCCCTTCGCGCGTACGGCTCCCGCCAGCGGTGGATCGCCGCCGCCGAGGCGCTCGCCACGACCTGGCCCCTGGCCGGCCGTCCCCCGCTCGGCGGCCGGTCGCGCTGGCGGCTCGGCGAGATCACCCTTCCCTGGAGCGCGGTCGCACCTCGGTGACCCGGCGCGGCGACTCCGGCGACCCTGGCGACTCCGGCGAGAGGAGATCTTCCATGGTCAGGAGGCTGTGACGAAGGTCACTCGACAACCCGTAGTACTACCCCTCGTGGTGCGGGAGTTAGGCTTGAAGGCGTGAAGGGACTCGGCGAGCTTGAACGCAGCATCATGGACATCATCTGGGCACAGCCGTCCCCGGTGACGGCGCGGGAGGTCGGCCGCCTGATCGCCGACCGCGACCTCGCGCCGACCACGGTGATGACCGTGCTCGACCGGCTCACCCGCAAGGGCTTCCTGCTCCGCACCCGTGACGGCCGCGCCTGGCGGTACGAGGCCGCGGAGAGCCGCGACGCCTACATCGCGGAGCTTATGCTGGAGGCGCTGGACATGACCGGGGACCGGTCGGCGGCCCTGACCCGGTTCGCCCAGGCCGTCACCGGGACCGAAGCCGACATCCTGCGCAGGGCCCTGACGGACCTGGAGGAGGAGCTGGAGGGCGAATAGATGACCGCCACGGCCCTGGCGATGCTCGCCCTGGTCTGCGCGGTCGGAGCCTGGCGGCTGACCTGGGCGCGCTGGACCTACCGCGCTCCGCACGTGGCCATCGTGCTCTGGCAGGCGCTCGGCGTCACCTGGGGCCTGGCCGGTACGGGGGCCCTGCTGGGATATGCCCTGGAGCCCTACGGCCAGGGGGTGCTGCGCGGCCTCGGAGGCTTCGGCGCCGCCCTGTTCGACGGCCAGTCGCCTCCCAGACCGTACGACCTGCCGAGGATCCTGGCCCTGATCGCCGGGCTGACCGCGCTCGCGGTGCTGATCCTGGTGCTCCTCGCCGCGGGGGTGCAGACGTTCCGCGCCCGGCAGCGCCACCGCGCCCTGCTCACCCTGATCGCCAGGGAGGACCCGGTGGTGCCCGGCGTCCGGGTGCTCGACCACCCCGGCGCCACCGCCTACTGCGTGCCCGGCCTCCGCTCCCAGGTGGTGGTCAGCCAGGGGGCGCTGAAGCTGCTCTCGGCCGACGAGCTGACCGCGGTGCTCGCCCACGAGGCCGCCCACGTACGCGAGCGGCACGACCTGGTGCTGCTGCCCTTCGCCGCGCTGCGCCGCGCGCTGCCCTGGTCGCGGGTGGTCAGGGACGCCCAGGGCGAGGTGGCCCTGCTGGTGGAGATGGCCGCCGACGACGTCGCGCGGCGCTGCTGCTCGGCGCGCCGCCTGGCCACCGCCCTGCTCCGCTTCGGCACGGCGGACGCCGTCCCCACGCCGCGCGGCGCGCTGGGCGCGGCGACCTCCGCGGCCGCGGTGATGGCCCGGGTTGAGCGCCTGGTGACGCCGGGGCCGGTCATGCCTCGCCGCGTCCGCTACGCCATCGTCACCTTCTCGGTCGTCCTGACCTCCTCGGCCCCGCTGCTCTGGCTGATCCCGCACTGACCCCGACCGGCGCCCCGGGGACCACGGCCTCCGTCACGCCCACGACCTCCGTCACGTCCGCGGCCCGCACCCCGGGCGCGCGGCCGGCACCCCAGGCGTGTCCGGGAGCGTTCACAGAACGGCCCTCACCACGGGTGCTTGCAGAAGTTAGCCACCCTGTTTGCAATTGCAAGCAGGGTGATGCAGTATCGAGACATGGCATTACCGAAGGTCGGCTCGATCGGTGAGTACATCCGCGAGCAGCGCACGCACGCGAAGATCTCGCTCCGGCAGCTCGCCACGGCGGCGGGGGTCTCCAACCCCTACCTGAGCCAGATCGAGCGCGGGCTGCGCAAGCCCAGCGCCGAGATCCTGAACCAGATCGCCAAGGGGCTGCACATCTCCTCCCAGGCTCTCTACGTGCAGGCGGGCCTCATCGAGGAGCGCGAGCCCGAGGAGAGCGACGTGCTGGCCGCGATCAGGGCCGACCATCTCATCACCGAGCGCCAGCGTCAGGTGCTGGTCGACATCTACGAGTCGTTCCGCAAGGAGAACCAGGCCGCGGCCGCCGAGGAGGAGGCGCGACTCGCCGCCGAGGCCGACGCGTCCTCCAGGGACGACGAGACCCTGCTGCCCGAGGACTACCTCTCCGCGCTGAGGCCGTACGGGACGTCCCCGGGCGACGACCACGCCATCAAGGAAATCAAGGAAATCAAGGAAGGCTGATCATTCATGCCCATCATCAACAGCGACGTCAAGAAGCTGGCCGAGTCCAAGCCGTTCTACGCCGTCGCCGGCGCCGGTGACTTCGCGGTCGAGAAGCTGCTCGAGCTTCCCGAGCGGATCCAGAGGCTGCAGAGCCGCCGCGAGGAGATCCGCGAGGCCGCCAAGGACATCCCGGAGCGGGCCCGCCAGATCGCCGGCAAGGCCGAGTTCTACGCCAAGGACATCCCGGTCAAGGCGCGCGACTACGCCGACCAGTTCGCCGGCAGGGCCACCGAGCTGTACGAGGAGTTCGCCACCCGCGGCCGCAAGGTCGTCTCCAAGGCCAGCGGCGAGGCGGCTCTGGAGCTGGAGGAGGTCTCCGAGGCGGCCGAGCCCGCGATCGCGGCCACCGCCACCACCAGGAAGAACACCCGTACCCGCAGGTCCACCACCTCCTGAGCCCGGTGCGGGGCCGTCCTCCCGAGGGGCGGGCCGGGCGCGAGCCCACCGGCCCGCCCGTCCCGGCCCTGCCGGCTCCGGACCGCCCGTTACGTGCGGGTCCGGACGACGCGGGGAGGGCTTTCGGCATTAGGCTGAGGGTGACCGGTGAGGCGAGCGTTCTGGAGAGACGATGATCCAAATCCACGGTGCCCTGGACCTGGTCTTCTGGATCCTGGCCGTCGGCGTGTTCGCGCTCTCCGGCTGGGCGCTCGTGCACGCCGTGAAGACCCCGGCGCGCGCGTTCGCGGTCACCGGTAAGCAGAGCAAGAAGCTCTGGCTGGTCATCCTGGGCCTGGCCGCGCTGTTCGGCTTCGCCGCCGCGGTGCAGTACCTCAGCGTGCTGAGCATCTTCACGATCGCCTCGGTGATCGCCTCCGGCATCTACCTGGCCGACGTGCGCCCCGCCGTGCGGGAGATCGGCAAGGGCGGCGGCAACCAGGGCCCGTACGGACCCTGGTAGCCCTCACCTGATCCACCTGATCCACCCGATCCGCTCCGTGACCGCATGACCGCATGACCGGGCGCCCCGCGACGGGCGGGCTCCACCGGCCCCCGGCGGGGCCTTCGCGCGTCCGCCCCTCGGTCAGGGGGTTGCCCCCCGGACCGGTGACCGGTAGACACACCGGATGATGTTCGCGCACAAGCCGACCCTTCCCGGAGAGCGCGTCACGCTCCGGCCGGTCGGTCCCGAGCACGTCGACGGGCTCTGGGAGCTGGTCAACGATCCCGAGACCGTCCGGCTGACCGGCTCGCACGGCAGGCCCGAGCCGGAGGCGCTCAAGGGCTGGTACGGCTCGCGGGGAGCGCAGGCCGACCGGCTGGACCTGGCGATCTGCGCCGCCGGGGACGACGCCTACGTGGGCGAGATCGTGCTCAACGAGCTGGACGCCGACAACCTCTCCTGCAACCTGCGCATCGCGCTCGTCGGCCCGCGCGCCTACGGCAGGGGGTACGGCACCGAGGCGATCCGGCTCACCCTGGACCACGTCTTCCGTACCACCGCGCTGCACCGGGTGGGCCTGGAGGTCTACGCCTTCAACGAGCGGGCCGTGCACGTCTACCGGAAGCTCGGTTTCGTCCAGGAGGGGGTCTGCCGTGATGCGCTGTTCATGGGCGGCGAGTGGTACGACTCCGTCATCATGTCGATACTTGCCTCTGACTGGGTTGTCAGAGAAATTTGACAGACATATGGTGATTTTTCGGAAACATCTTTTGACACTTCCGAAACAATGCTACGTTCACTGGGAGCGCTCCCACCTGTGCGGAATCTTGGTGTGGAGGAAGTTATGGCCGATCTACCCACACTTGCCCAGGTCGCAGCGGAGGCAGGGGTCTCCCCCGCCACCGCGTCCCGGGTACTCACTGGTTCAGTCAGAGTCAGCACGTCGACTCGTAGGCAGGTGCATGACGCAATCTCGCGTCTCGGTTATGTAAGGCATCGTGCTCCCCGAGGCGGCTCAGGCCGCCGAACGGACCAGGTGGTGGCCCTGGTCGTCTGCGAACCCGCCCACCGCCTGTTCACCGAGCCCTTCTACGCGCGGATGATCACCGCCGCGGAGGAGGTGCTCACCGGGCATGGCGTACCGCTCGCCGTGATGACCGCCACGGCGGCGACCTCGACCATCGCCACGCCCCCGCTCGTCGCCGGCGGGATCGACGGCGTCCTGCTGATCGGTGCCCGTGACCGGCATCCCCTCGTGGTCACCCTGGCCGCCTCGGGGATCCCGGTGCGCAGCGCGGGCCGTCCCCCGGACGGCATCGACCTGCCCCACGTCGACATGGACAACCGTGACGGCGGACGGCAGGCGGCCGAGCACCTGCTGCTCGGCGGCCGGAAGTCCATCGGCGTCATCGCGGGACCACCGGCCCTGCCGGCCGCGCGTGACCGGCTGGACGGGTTCCTGCAGACCCTCGCGCTGGCCGGGATGACCGGCGTGCAGGTCGCCTACGGCGACTTCAGCCACGCCTCCGGGGTGCACGGCATGCAGTGGCTGCTGCGCCGGATGCCGCACGTCGACGCGGTCTTCGCCGCCTCCGACGTGATGGCCGCCGCCGCGCTGCAGACGCTGCGCCGGAGTGGCAGACGGGTGCCCGACGACGTGGCCGTCATCGGCTTCGACGACGCTCCCGCCTCCCGCCGGACCTCGCCCACGCTCACCACGGTCCGCCAGCCCGTGGAGGAGTTCGCCGCACTCGCCACCCGGTTGCTCCTGCTCTCGATGGGGTCACCCGACAGCCCGTGCGACAACCCGATCCTGCCCACCGAGCTGGTGGTCCGTGAGTCCACCTGACCCGGGGGGACTGCGCGCGGGGGACGTGCTGACCCGCAGATACATGCTGCTGGAGCGGATCGCGTGGGGCGGCATGAGCGTCATCTGGCGCGCCTTCGACCAGTCGCTCCAGCGGATGGTCGCGGTCAAACTGCTGGACGGCGAGCTCGGGGTGGACCGCGGGGAGCGCGAGCTCATCCGCAGGGAGGCGCGCGCCACCGCGCGCCTCATCCACCCCGACGCGATCGAGGTCTACGACTACGGGGAGGCCGTGACCGCGCAGGGGCGGCTGGCCGCCTACGTGGTGATGCGCCTGCTGGACGGCCGTCCCCTGTCGGACCGGATCGCCGAGGGTCCCCTGCCGTGGGCGGAGGCGGCGCTGATCGCCGCCAGGCTGGCCACCGTGCTGGCCGTCGCCCACGAGCGGGGGATCGTCCACCGGGACGTCACCGCCGAGAACGTGCTGCTGACCTCGACCGGCGCCAAGCTGCTCGACTTCGGCATCGCGGCGTTCATCGGCGAGGACGACGACGACCGGGCCTCCGACTACGGAACGCCACCGTACGTGGCGCCCGAGCGGCTGACCGGCACCGTCGCCGATCCAGCCAGCGACGTCTACGCGCTGGGGGTGCTGCTCTTCGAGATGCTCACCGGCGCTCCCCCGTACCCGGAACGCACCTGGGAGGAGATCGAGAACGTCCACCGGGAGGGCCCGCCCCCGGTGGCGGAGGTGCCGGGGATGCCCGCGCGGATCGGCGCGCTCTGCCAGTCCTGCCTGCTGGAGCGGCCCGAGGCGCGGCCCAGGGCGCAGGAGGTGGCCGACGGCCTGAGGCTGGCCCTGGCCCCTCCCCGCCCGGCCGCCCGGGAACGGCTGCTGCGCTGGGCGGTGGTCGCCACGGCCGTGGCGCTGCTCGCCGGGGTCACGATCTGGACCCAGCTGTCCGGGCCTCACACCGGTCAGGTGGCCGGTCCGCGGGTGCACGGCACGGCCACCCCCACCGTCCTCGACTCGGCCGGTCCGACCCCGGTCGCCTCGGCCCGTCCCACCCTCAGCCTCCCGCCCTCCCCGCGCCGCGAGCTCGGCGAGCCCCCCAAGCCCCCCGAGCGGGGCGGGCAGGCCGCGGAGGAGACGCCCTGGACCGAGGCGATCCGTTCCTCCGTCCCGAGCCTCAGCCAGAGCGTGCGCCGCTTCAACGCGGTGCTGGCCAGGGGTGAGAACGAGGGCAGGATCCGTCCCGACGTGGCGCTGGACCTGCGGCAGGTGCTGGCCAACAGCGTCTGCTGCTCCCGCGACCTCGCCCCGATCCGGGGCAAGATCGCCGACCGGCACCGGGAGGGGACGCTGCCCGACGACTTCCGGCACGCGCTGGAGGCGCAGCTCGTGTTCGTCTCGGTCGCGCTGGCCGGGTGAGGCCGTCCGGCACGCGACGTCCCGGGTCCGGCGTTCCCTCACCGGCTCCTCGCGGGGCCGGTGAAACTTTCACCTGGCGCCGGCCCGGGCCGCGGACGCCCCGGACGAGCTAGACGGGGTCGCGGGTCCGTTTCCGGCGGGAACGGCAGCGGCCGTGATGTTGACGACCGCGGGGTGGGCGCCGAACCATGACGAACGCGACCGGCCGCACCCCTCGATCGCGGGACCTCCTGCCCGCGACCAGTTCCCCTCCTCGAAGGGCTCCCATGAAAGTCCTGCGTTTTCGCAGGTGGTCGGCTGCGCTGGCGGCGCTCCTGACCACCTCCGCGTTGACGGTGGCGCTCGGTTCGACTCCCGCGGGTGCCGCGGGCGGAACCGGTACCGGCTACCTGCACACCTCCGGCAACAAGATCGTCGACAGCACCGGCGCGACCGTCCGGCTGACCGGCATCAACTGGTTCGGCATGGAGACCGACAACAAGACCTTCCACGGGCTGTGGTCGAACAACCCCTGGCGGAGCCAGATCGACACGATGGCGTCGCTCGGCTACAACACGCTCCGCGTGCCGTTCTCCAACGACGCGCTCAAGCCGGGCGCGACGGCCTCCGGCGTGAACGACTTCGTCAACCCCGACCTGGTCGGCGACAGCCCCCTGCAGATCCTCGACAAGGTCATCGACTACGCCGGCAGCAAGGGCATGCGGATCATCCTCGACCGCCACCGCCCGACCTCCGCCGGCCAGTCGGCCCTGTGGTACGTCCCCTCGACGCCCGAGAGCACCTGGATCAACGACTGGAAGGCGCTCGCCCAGCGGTACGCGGGCAACACCACGGTCATCGGCGCCGACCTGCACAACGAGCCGCACGCCGAGGGCACCAACCCGGCCGCGACCGGGGCCTGCTGGGGATGCGGCGACACCGCCCGCGACTGGCGGCTGGCCGCCGAGCGCGCGGGCAACGCGGTGCTCTCGGTCAACCCCAACTGGCTGATCTTCGTCGAGGGCGTGAGCTGCCCGAGCGGCGGCCTGTCGAACGTCTGGGACAACGACCCGAGCAACGACGAGGACTGCGGCTGGTGGGGCGGGAACCTCTCCAAGGCCGGGGAGTTCCCGGTGCGGCTGAACGTGCCGAACCGGCTGGTCTACTCGCCGCACGAGTACGCCACCTCGGTCTACCGCCAGGCGTGGTTCGACGCGCCGGACTACCCCGCGAACATGCCCGCCATCTGGGACAAGTACTGGGGTTACCTGCACAAGCAGAACATCGCCCCGATCATGCTGGGCGAGTTCGGCACCACGCTCCAGGCGGCCGTGGACAAGACCTGGCTGCAGGAGCTGATGAAGTACACGGGCACCGGGGTCAACGGGATGTCCTTCACCTACTGGTCGTGGAACCCCAACTCCGGTGACACCGGCGGCATCGCCAAGGACGACTGGACCACGATCGACCAGGCCAAGCAGAGCATCCTGCAGCCGTACCTGATCCCGCCGGTCGGCGGGGGCGGCGGGCCCACGCCCACGCCCACGCCGACGCCGACCGTGACGCCCACGACCTGCCAGGCGACGTACGCGGTGACGAACTCCTGGTCGGGCGGCTTCCAGGGCGCGCTGACCGTGAAGAACGCCGGGACGTCGACCTGGAGGAACTGGTCGGCGAGCTGGACCATGCCGTCGGGGGTGACGCTCGGCAGCGGCTGGAACGCCACCGTCACGCAGAGCGGGACCACGTTCACCGCCAAGGCGCCGGGGCACGCGGCCGACCTGGGGGCGGGTCAGTCCGTCGTCATCGGCTTCACCGCCAACGGCCCCTCCACCCCCGGCGCGTCCGGGATCGCCTGTTCCTGATCCTTTCCCACTCCCATGACGGGCGTCGCCCGTCGACATCGCGGGGGCGTGCCGCCGGGCGGCGCGCCCCCGCGGCATGCCCGCCGTACATTCCTCGCATTCGGCATCAATGGCCGCCGAAAAACCTCGCATGTCGTATGACGAATACGATGTGGCCGATCGTTACAGTGAGAAAAATGGCGCATCATCGGCAATGCGTCTGAACGGGGAAATACCAAAAGAAGAGGAAATGATTATGATGGGCATGGGCTCCTCACGCGCCATCCCTCGGAATATCGTTCGTTCCTGGCTGGCGGGGGCGCTGGCCGGCGCGGTGGCGCTGGGGTGCGTGACCGCGACACCGGGCACCGCCGCCGCGGCGACCCCGGTGCCGCTCGGCACCGCGGGGAACTTCGCGGTCCTGGCGGGGACGACGGTCACGAACACCGGTATCACCGTCGTCACCGGCGACATCGGGGTGAGCCCGGGCGTGGCCGTCACCGGCTTCCCGCCCGGCGTCGTGGTCGGCACCGTCAACGCCGGTGGCGCCGTCGCCGCCCAGGCCCAGGTCGACCTCACCGCCGCCTACGACAACGCCGCCGGTCAGGCCGTCGACGCCACCCTGCCCACCGAGCTGGGCGGCACCACCGTCACCCCGGGCACCTACGACTCCGCCGCGGGCACCTTCGGCATCACCGGGGAGCTGACCCTGGACGGCCAGGGAGACCCCGACGCGGTCTTCATCTTCAAGACCGCCTCCACCCTGACGACCGCCTCCGCCAGTACCGTCAACCTCATCAACGGCGCCCAGGCGTGCAACGTGTTCTGGCTGGTGGGCAGCTCGGCCACGCTGGGCACCGGCTCCAGCTTCGCGGGCAACATCCTCGCGCTGACCTCGATCACCACCACCATCGGCGTGACCGTCGACGGCCGCCTGCTGGCCCGCAACGGAGCCGTCACCCTCGACACCGACATCGTCGCCCGGTCCCTGTGCGCGGCCGATCCGCCGAGGTCGACCGGCGTCACGCTGTCCGCGGCCTGCTCCCCGCGGCTGGCGGGCAGGCTTCTCGCCACCGCGACCGTCACCTCGGCGGGGCCGACCGCGCCCACCGGCCCGGTCGAGTTCTTCTCCGACGGGGTGAGCGTGGGCGCGGCCCTGCTGGACGCGGGCGGCCAGGCCACCCTGACCGTGACCGGCCTGCCGTCGGGAATCCGCAGCCTCGTGGCGACCTTCCCGGGCACGGCCCTGCTCGATCCCGCGGCCTCCGTACCGCTGGATCTGGTGGTCGGCCCCGACGGCCTCTGCGCGTCGGCGGCGTCCGCGCGGTCCACGGGCGGGAGTGACCGGAGCAGCATCAGGAACCGCCAGCGTGACGGGAGCGTGATAACGCTGAGGGACCGCGGGCGCAACCGCCGTCATCGCGGCTGATCCGCGGGAACCTCCCTCCCGCATGCCACCCGTCCGCATTTCCTGGAACGGTCACCGGGCCATTCCGTCCGGCGATTCACACGACACGGAACGGCCCGTGAACGGCATTCCGGGAAAACGCGGCGGACCGTGAATTCGCGCCCCGGCGCGCCGGAGTCCACGATCTCCACGGCGGGCCGGGGCCTTTCGCGTCCCCGGCCCGCCGCCGTTCTCCGGCGCGGTGCGGCACGACTCGGCACGAGGCCCGCGGGTCCTTCATGACGGGTGTCCGGCCACCCGCGGGCGCCCGTGACCTCGCCGGTGGCGGGGGCCGGGCAGGGCCCGCCCACAAGCAAGCGCTCGAGCTTCAAGATCGGGAAAGCTTGAAAGTTTCACGACCCGGGAAAAACGCCGTCCGGATCGCAGCAGCCTGGCGGCATGGGGCCTGAAACATCGACGTAACCGGGGGCACATGCCATTGACATCCCCGCCCCCGTCCCCAGAATCCCTTATGGGAGCGCTCCCACCCTTTCTCTCCTCTGCTCGATCCGACTCAAAGTCACCACCAGCGGCTTAGCGTCGATCCCACCCATGGAGGCCCATTTCATGTATAGATTCCCCATCAAAGCGGGAGCGCTCCCACGCCTCCGAAGGCGGGTCGCCGCGCTGGCGCTGATCAGCCTGGCGGCCGGGACGACCACCGCGCTCGCGGCCTCTCCGGCCGCCGCGGCCGTCGCCTGCGACGTGACCTACAGCACCAACGACTGGCAGGGCGGTTTCACCGCCAGCGTGTCGATCAAGAACCTGGGCGACCCGCTGACCGGCTGGACGCTCGGGTTCGACTTCCCGACGACCACGCAGAAGCTCGTCCAGGGCTGGAGCGCCACCTGGGCGCAGACCGGCCAGAGCGTCACCGCCAAGAACCTGGCCTGGAACGGCAACCTGGCGACGGGCGCCTCGACCAGCGTCGGGTTCAACGGCAACTGGTCCGGGACCAACCCCAAGCCGACGAGCTTCACCGTCAACGGCACCGTCTGTGGCGGGACGACCCCGGTCAACCAGCCGCCGACCGCGACGCTCACCGCGCCCACGGCCGGAGCGACCTTCACCGCGCCCGCCACGGTGGAGTTCACCGCGAACGCCTCCGACCCCGACGGCACGGTCTCCAAGGTCGAGTTCCTCAACGGCAGCACCGTGGTGGGCACCGACACCACCGCGCCGTACACGTACAACTGGACGAACGTCGCGGCGGGCAGCTACTCCGTCAGCGCGCGGGCGACCGACGACAAGGGCCTGGCCACCACCTCCGCCCCCGCCGGGATCACCGTCTCCGGGACCTCCGCCGCCGCGGTGGTCGTCACCCCGGCCACGCTCGCGGTCGCCGAGGGCGGCAACGCCGACCTGGCGGTCAAGCTCTCCAAGGCACCGACCTCGAACGTCACCGTGACGACCGCGAGGACGAGCGGTGACAGCGACCTGACCGTCTCCTCGGGCGCGTCGCTGACCTTCACCACGGCCAACTGGAACACCGCCCAGACGGTCCGGATCGCCGCCGCCGAGGACAGCGACGAGGCCTCCGGCAGCGCCGAGTTCACCTCGACGGCCAGTGGCCACACCGCGGGCAAGGCGACCGCCACCGAGGTCGACAACGACTCCACCGGTGGCGACAACGAGTACATCAAGCGCTTCACCACGATGTACAACAAGATCAAGGACCCGGCGAACGGCTACTTCTCGCCGCAGGGCGTGCCCTACCACTCGGTCGAGACCTTCATGATCGAGGCGCCGGACCACGGGCACCAGACCACCTCCGAGGCCTACAGCTACTACCTGTGGCTGGAGGCCGCCTACGGCAAGGTGACCGGCGACTGGAGCCGGTTCAACGAGGCCTGGGCCTCGATGGAGAAGTACATCATCCCGGCCACGGCGGACCAGCCGACCAACTCCTTCTACAACCCGGCCAAGCCCGCCACGTACGCCGGCGAGTGGGACGACATCAAGCAGTACCCGTCCAAGCTGGACGGTGGCGTCTCGGTCGGCGTCGACCCGATCGCGAACGAGCTGAAGACCGCCTACGGCACCAGTGACGTCTACGGCATGCACTGGCTGCTCGACGTGGACAACACCTACGGCTTCGGCCGCTGCGGCGACGGCACCACCAAGCCCGCGTACATCAACACCTACCAGCGCGGTCCCGAGGAGTCGGTCTTCGAGACGATTCCGCAGCCGTCCTGCGACACCTTCAAGCACGGCGGCCCCAACGGCTTCCTCGACCTGTTCACCGGGGACAGCTCCTACGCCAAGCAGTGGAAGTACACCAACGCCCCCGACGCCGACGCCCGCGCCGTCCAGGTGGCCTACTGGGCGCACACCTGGGCCAAGGAGCAGGGCAAGGAGGCGCAGGTCTCGGCCACCGTCTCCAAGGCCGCGAAGATGGGCGACTACCTGCGCTACGCGATGTACGACAAGTACTTCAAGAAGCAGGGCTGCACCAGCACCTCGTGCCCGGCCGGCACCGGCAAGGACAGCTCGGCCTACCTGCTGAGCTGGTACTACGCCTGGGGCGGCGCCGTGGACTCCGCCGCGGGCTGGTCCTGGCGGATCGGCTCCAGCCACAACCACTCCGGCTACCAGAACCCGATGGCCGCCTGGGTGCTCTCCAACGTGGACGTGCTCAAGCCCAAGGGCGCGACCGCGGTGCAGGACTGGGCCACCAGCACCAAGCGGCAGCTGGAGTTCTACCGCTGGCTCCAGTCCACCGAGGGCGCGATCGCCGGTGGCGCCACCAACAGCTGGCAGGGTCACTACGCGGCCCCGCCGTCGACGCTGCCCACCTTCTACGGCATGGCCTACGACTGGCAGCCGGTCTACCACGACCCGCCGTCCAACCAGTGGTTCGGCTTCCAGGCCTGGTCGATGGAGCGGGTCGCGGAGCTGTACTACGCGACCGGCAACGCCGACGCCAAGATCGTGCTGGACAAGTGGGTCAAGTGGGCCACCGACAACACCACGATCAACGCCGACGGGACCTACCAGATCCCCTCGACGCTGGTGTGGACCGGCCAGCCCGACACCTGGAACCCGGCCAACCCCGGCTCCAACGCCGGCCTGCGCGTCAGCGTCAGGGACCACACCACCGACGTGGGCGTGGCGGGCTCGTACGCCAAGGTGCTGATGTACTACGCGGCCAAGTCCGGTAACGCCACCGCCAAGAACGTGGCCAAGGGCCTGCTCGACGGCATGTGGAGGAACAACCAGGACGCCAAGGGCGTCTCGGTCACCGAGACCAAGGCCGACTACAGGCGCCTCAACGACCCGGTCTACGTGCCCCCGGGCTGGACCGGCAAGATGCCCAACGGCGACGTGATCAACTCCGACTCGACCTTCCTGTCGATCCGGTCCTTCTACAAGAACGACCCGGACTGGCCGAAGGTGGACGCCTTCCTGAAGGGCACCGGGCCCGCCCCGTCCTTCAACTACCACCGCTTCTGGGCACAGGTCGACGTCGCCGTCGCCCTGGCCGAGTACGGCCGGCTCTTCCCCTGATCCCGCGCCCGGCGGGCCCGGCTCCTCGCGAGCCGGACCCGCCGGGCCGGCGTCACCTCCCCCGAGACCTCGGGGCGTGACGGCATCCCTGACCTGCTGTCACGCCCCGAGCACCACCTCCGAGAGGCACCCCCCATGAAGAAGACCCTGGCGGCGCTCGCGCTGCTGGCACTGGCCGCCGTGCCGGTACCGGCCGCCGCCCAGGCAGCCGCCCAGACCACCGCACGGACCGCCGCACCCGCCTTCGCGTACGGCGAGGCGCTGCAGAAGTCCATCTGGTTCTACGAGGCCCAGCAGGCGGGAAGACTGCCGAGCTGGAACCGCGTCGGCTGGCGCGGCGACTCCGCCCTCACCGACGGCCAGGACGTCGGCCTCGACCTGACCGGCGGCTGGTACGACGCGGGCGACCACGTCAAGTTCGGCCTGCCGATGGCGGCCAGCGCGACGATGCTGGCCTGGGGCGCGGTGGAGTACCGGGACGCGTACGCCTCCTCGGGACAGCTCACCCACCTGCTGAACAACCTCAAGTTCGTCAACGACTACTTCATCAAGGCCCACCCGTCGCCGAACGTGCTCTACGGGCAGGTCGGCCACGGCGGCAAGGACCACGCCTGGTGGGGCCCGGCCGAGGCCATGCAGATGGAACGGCCCTCGTTCAAGATCGACGCCTCCTGCGGCGGTTCGGACCTGGCCGGGGAGACCGCGGCGGCGATGGCCGCCTCGTCGATCGTCTTCCGCCCGACGAACCCGGCGTACGCCGACACGCTGCTCACGCACGCCAAGCAGCTCTACACCTTCGCCGACACCGTGCGGAAGAAGTACAGCGACTGCATCACCGACGCCGCCGGGTACTACCAGTCCTGGAGCGGCTACAACGACGAGCTGGTCTGGGGTGCGATCTGGCTGCACCGGGCCACCCAGGACGCCTCCTACCTGGCCAAGGCCGAGGCGTACTACGACAACCTCGGCACCGAGCCGCAGTCCACGACCAAGTCCTACAAGTGGACGATCGCCTGGGACGACAAGTCTTACGGCGCCTACGTGCTGCTGCACAAGCTGACCGGCAAGCAGCGCTACCTCGACGACGCCAACCGCTGGCTGGACTACTGGACGGTCGGGGTCAACGGGCAGCGGATCCGCTACTCCCCGGGCGGCCAGGCCGTCCTGGACCGCTGGGGATCGCTGCGCTACGCGGCCAACACCTCGTTCGCGGCGCTGGTCCACTCGGACTCGATCACCGACGCGACGCGTAAGGCGCGCTACCACGACTTCGCGGTCAGGCAGATCAACTACGCGCTCGGCGACAACCCGCGCAAGTCCTCGTACGTGATCGGGTTCGGCGCCAACCCGCCGAAGAACCCGCACCACCGCACCGCGCACGGCTCGTGGACCGACCAGATGACCAACCCGGTCGAGACCCGCCACACCCTGTACGGCGCCCTCGTCGGCGGCCCGCCCGACCCCGACGACGCCTACACCGACAAGCGCGACGACTACGTGATGAACGAGGTCGCCACCGACTACAACGCGGGCTTCACCAGCGCGCTGGCCCGTCTGTACAAGGAGTACGGCGGCGCCCCCGCGGCGAACTTCCCGGTCGCCGAGACCCCTGACGGCCCGGAGATCTTCATCGAGGCCGGGGTGAACGCCACCGGCTCGACGTTCACCGAGATCAAGGCGATCGTCAGGAACCAGTCGGCCTGGCCGGCGCGCCAGCTCACCGACGGCTCGTTCCGCTACTACTTCACCCTCGACGGCGACACGACCGCGAGCCAGGTCACGGTGACCTCGGCCTACAACCAGTGCAAGCCCCCGACCGGCCCGACCCTGCTGTCCGGGAAGACCTACTACGTCACGATCGACTGCTCGAACAGCTCGATCGCCCCGGCCGGCCAGTCGCAGCACCGGCGCGAGGTGCAGTTCCGCCTCGCGAGCACCGGCACCTGGGACCCGTCCAACGACTGGTCGTACACCGGCGTCGCCACCACGCCGGGCGCCACCCCGGTGCGGGTGCAGAACATCACGGTCCACTCCGGTACGACGAGGATCTGGGGCAACCCGCCCGGTGACGAGCCGGAGGACACCGTGGCGCCGTCGCGGCCCGGTAAGCCCGTCGTCTCGGCGATCACCGCGAGCGGCGCCACGCTGAGCTGGACGGCCTCCACCGACAACGTGGGCGTCAGCGGCTACGACGTCTACCGGGGGACCACGAAGGTCGCCACCGCCAC
>NZ_JBVJIA010000016.1:98778-197030 GCF_055586505.1 Streptosporangium sp. NPDC050148
CGACGGCCTACACCGTCTCCGTGGTGGCCAGGGACGCGGCCGGCAACTCCTCGGCCGCCTCCGAGAGCACCTCGTTCACCACGACCGAGGCCCCGGAGGAGGACACCGTGGCGCCCACGCGGCCGGGCAAGCCCGTCGTCTCGGCGATCACCGGCAGCGGCGCCACGCTGAGCTGGACGGCCTCCACCGACAACGTGGGCGTCAGCGGCTACGACGTCTACCGGGGGACCACGAAGGTCGCCACCGCCACCGGCACCTCCCACTCCCTCACCGGCCTCACCCCGGCGACGGCCTACACCGTCTCCGTGGTGGCCAGGGACGCGGCCGGCAACTCCTCGGCCGCCTCCGAGAGCACCTCGTTCACCACGACCGAGGCCCCGGCCGGCGGCTGCGTCGCCACCTACAAGGTGGGCAGCAGCTGGCAGGGCGCCTTCCAGGGCGAGGTCACCGTCAAGAACGAGGGCACCTCGGCGATCACGGGCTGGACGGTCACCTGGAGGTTCCCGAACGGCCAGACGATCAACCAGCTCTGGAGCGGCACGCACACCCAGACGGGAGCGGACGTGTCGGTCAGGAACGTGGGCTGGAACGGCGCGCTCGCCCCGAACGCCTCGACGTCGTTCGGCTTCACCGCGAGCCAGAACGGCACCAACGGCGTCCCCACTCCGGTGACCTGCACCACCGGCTGAGCTCCGGCCCGCGGTGCCACCCGTCGCGGGCCGGGACCTCGCCTTCCCAGGTCCCGGCTCCGGTGATCCGTGCCGCGGGCCGGGCCCCCGTCCTCCCCCGGGTCCCGGCCCCGGTGACGCGCACCGCGGGCCGGGCCCTCTCCTTCCAGACCTCCCCGCACCTCGGCCCCGGTGATGCGCACCGCGGGCCGTGACCCCGCCCCTCCGGACCTCCCCACCAGATCCCACCCTCCCCAGACCCCGGTCCCGGTGATGCGCACCGCGGGCCGGGATCTCGTCCCGGAATCCCGGCGACGGCTCCCACGAGCCGCCGTCCCCACGCCCCGGCCGGGCGCGACGACCCCTCCGCCCGGCCGGGCACTCTCCACCAGAGGTAGGTCATGCGAACACGACTGGCGCTGCTCGCGGCGCTCTTTCTCTCGTTCTTCGTCTCGATGTCCCCCGCCCACGCCGCCGTCGGCCTGCACGTCAGCGGCACGAAGATCGTCGAAGGCAACGGCACCCCGTTCGTGATGCGCGGCACCAGCCACGCGCACACCTGGTACGCGAGCCAGACCGGTTCGTTCGCGGACATCAAGTCGCTCGGCGCGAACGCCGTCCGGGTGGTCCTCAGCGGAGGCCGGTGGACCGCCAACAACGCCGCCGACGTGGCGAACGTCGTCTCGCTCTGCAAGCAGAACAAGCTCATCTGCGTGCTGGAGAACCACGACACCACCGGCTACGGCGAGCAGAGCGGCGCCTACACCCTCGACCAGGCCGTGGACTACTGGATCGGCGTCAAGAGCGCGCTCGTCGGCCAGGAGGACTACGTCGTCATCAACATCGGCAACGAGCCGATCGGCAACAACGCCACCACCCCGAACTGGACCCAGGCCACCTCCGCCGCGATCACCCGGATGCGCAGCAACGGGTTCCAGCACCTGCTGATGGTGGACGCCCCCAACTGGGGCCAGGACTGGAGCTTCACCATGCGCGACAACGCGGCGACCGTCGCCGCCGCCGACCCGCAGCGCAACACGGTCTTCTCCGTGCACATGTACGGGGTGTTCGACACGGCCGCCGAGGTCACCTCCTACCTGCAGGCGTTCCAGACCGCGGGACTGCCGCTGGTGATCGGCGAGTTCGGCTTCAACCACTCCGACGGCAACCCCGACGAGGACACGATCATGGCCCAGGCCCAGGCCAGGGGCATCGGCTACTTCGGGTGGTCGTGGAGCGGCAACGGCGGTGGCGTCGAGTACCTGGACCAGGTGACCAACTTCAACGTCGCCAACCTCACCCCCTGGGGAGAGCGGCTCTTCAACGGCGCGAACGGCATCGCGCAGACCGCGGTCGAGGCCACGATCTTCGGCGGTACGGGAACCCCTGACACGCAGGCCCCGACCAGGCCCGGCACCCCGGCCGCGTCCCAGATCACCTCCACCGGCGCACGCCTGACCTGGACCGCCTCCACCGACGACCGCGCCGTGAGCGGCTACGACGTCTACCGAGGAACCACCAAACTCGGCTCCTCCACCACCAACTCCATCACCCTGACCGGCCTCGCGGCCCAGACCGCCTACACCGTCCACGTCGTGGCCCGCGACGCCGCCGGCAACACCTCCACCCCCTCGGCCACCACCACCTTCACCACCACCTCCACCCCGCCCACCGGCTGCACCTCCACCTACCGCACCGCGGGCTCCTGGCAGGGCGGCTTCCAGGGCGAGGTCACCGTCACCTGCACCGCAGCCGTCACCAACTGGAAGAGCGTGCTGACCTACCCCGCGGGCGTGAACATCACCCAGAGCTGGAGCTCCACCCTCTCCGCGGCCGCGCCCGTCTTCACCTTCACCAACGCCGGCTGGAACGGCTCCATCCCCGCCGGGGGATCGACCACCTTCGGCTTCATCGGCACCTGGAACGGCACCGGAGCCCCGCCCACCCCCGTCATCTCCTAGTCCTCTCCTGGTCCTCTCCTGCTCCTCCCTCGCGAGCGGCTCCCACGGAGCGGCTCCCCCGGCGGGGTCCCGTACGGCGACGCACCCGTACGGGACCCGCCCGGACGACGGCGGCTCCCTCGCGGAGACCTTCCACGCGGCTCCCCAGGGCACGGCTCTCCCGGGGAGCGCGTCCGGTGAGGGACCGCCAGGAGCCCGGTCCGCCGGGCAAGGGGGCACGGCCGGCCGCCGTGCCCCCTTCCTCGGTTCCGCCTCAGACCTCCCCGCCGACCTCCCGATCGCAGTTCCCGGCCGGATCTCCCCGGCCCCGAGAAAGGACCCCCCGTGTCCGGTTTCCGCACGGCGCTCAGGGCGGCCGCGGCCGCCCTGATCCCGATCGCCACGGCCGCCATGGCGGTGCTCCCCGCCACACCGGCCCATGCCGACTCCCCCCTGCGCGAGCACGCCGAGGCGCGCGGCAAGTTCATCGGCGCCGCGCTCGCCACCGGCCCCCTGGCGAACGAGAGCGTCTACCGCGACATCGCGGGAGGCGAGTTCAACCAGATCACCGCGGAGAACGCGATGAAGTGGACGGACACCGAACCCAGCCAGAACCAGTTCACCTGGGCCGGCGCGGACGCGATCGTCGACTTCGCCACCCAGAACGACCAGCAGGTGCACGGGCACACGCTGGTGTGGCACAACCAGACACCCGACTGGGTGCAGAGCCTCGGCGCCGACGCCATGCGCGCGGCCATGCAGAACCACATCGCCAAGGTCGTCGGCCGTTACGCCTCCAACCCCGCGGTCGTCTCCTGGGACGTGGTGAACGAGGTCTTCGACGACAACGGCAACATGCGCACCTCGTTCTGGTACCAGAAGCTGGGCGAGAGCTACATCGCCGACGCCTTCCGCGCCGCGCGGGCCGCCGACCCCGACGCCAGGCTCTGCATCAACGACTACAACGTCGAGGGCGTCAACGCCAAGAGCACCGCGATGTACAACCTGGTCCGCTCGCTGCGGGCGGCGGACGTCCCGGTGGACTGCGTCGGCTTCCAGGGCCACCTGGCCATCCAGTACGGCTTCCCGGGCCAGGTGCAGGAGAACCTGCAGCGTTTCGCCGACCTCGGCGTCCAGGTGCGGTTCACCGAGATCGACATCCGCATGCAGACACCGCGCGACGCCACCAAGGACGCCCTGCAGGCCACCTACTACACCAACATCGTCAAGGCCTGTCTCGCGGTGCCCCAGTGCGCGGGCATCACGCTGTGGGGCTTCACCGACAAGTACTCCTGGGTCCCCGACACCTTCTCCGGCCAGGGCGCGGCCCTGATCTACGACGAGAACTACGCCGCCAAACCCGCGTACACGGCGGTGCACGACGCCCTGGCCGGGGGGACCGGCACCCCTGACACGCAGGCCCCGACCAGGCCCGGCACCCCGGCCGCGTCCCAGATCACCTCCACCGGCGCACGCCTGACCTGGACCGCCTCCACCGACGACCGCGCCGTGAGCGGCTACGACGTCTACCGAGGAACCACCAAACTCGGCTCCTCCACCACCAACTCCATCACCCTGAGCGGCCTCGCAGCCGAGACCGCCTACACCGTCCACGTCGTGGCCCGCGACGCCGCCGGCAACACCTCCACCCCCTCGGCCACCACCACCTTCACCACCACCTCCACCCCGCCCACCGGCTGCACCTCCACCTACCGCACCGTGAGCTCCTGGCAGGGCGGCTTCCAGGGCGAGGTCACCGTCACCTGCACCGCAGCCGTCACCAACTGGAGAACCACCCTCACCTACCCGGCCGGGGTGGGCGTCACCCAGAGCTGGAGCTCCACCGTCTCGGGTGCCGGAACCGTCTTCACCTTCGTCAACGCCGCCTGGAACGGCTCCGTCCCCGCCGGGGGCTCGACCACCTTCGGCTTCATCGGCACCTGGAACGGCACCGGCGCCCCGCCCACCCCCGTCATCTCCTGACCGCCGTCCTTTGAACGCCGTCCCCTGAGCACCGTCACCCGACCCGGCCCCGCGCGGATCCCACCGGCCCGCGCGGGGCCGTGTCATGCGGATCGCGTGTCATGCGGGCCGTGTCGTGACCGTGTCGCGCGGCTCGCCGGAGCGGACCGCGTGCCGTAGGGGCCTCGCGCGGGCCGTGCCGCGCGGGCCGTGTGCCGTACGGTCCGGGGGCCTCGCTACGACGGGCCGGCCTCGATGCCGTGTTCCCGCAACGCGGCGATCATCCAGCGGGACAGGCGCAGATGGCCGAGGAGGGTGGGGTGCACGCCGTCGGGCAGGACGGCCCCGCGACCCCACCCCCGGCCGTGCGCGTCGAGCACGTCGAGGGGATCGAGGAAGGGCACCTCCAGCCGTTCGGCCGCGATCGCGACGGCCTCCCTGATCCGGTACGCCCACGGCGGCGCCTTGGCCACCCAGATCGGGCCGACCATCACGATCCCGGTGTGCGGCCACCGCCGCCTGATCGACTCCACCAGCCGGACGGCCGCGTTCTCGATCCTTGCGGCCCTGATCCGGCGGTCGTTGCGCCCGCCGGAGACGATCACCAGATCGGGCGCGGGACGCCAGGCGAGCTCCTCCTCGAAGGAGCGCTGGAAGGTCCGCCCCACCCTGCCGGGGTTGACGTAGCCCGTCCCGGCGGCACCCGCGGTGACGAGCTGCCAGCCCAGCTCCCGGGCCACCCGTGCCGCGTAGCCGTTCCATCCCCGTACCGGACCGGAGCCGACCGTGAAGCTGTCACCGATGACCATGACGAGCGGGGCCCGGGACGGCGGCATGGTCACGGCGGAGGAGGGGTGCGGCGTACCGCCCGGGACCGGTACGGCCGTGCCGGTCACAAGGCTGCATCCCGGGACGAGACAGGAGATCAGCACGAGGAACGCGACCGCGGGCGCCCACGGTCGTCTGTGTACGGGCGCGCGCATGCCACCTCGGGAAACGTCGGACTGCCGACATGATGGCAGATACCCGTCGGTTGCCGTGGCCGGAAAGCCGCATCCTCGGGAAGGATCCGGGACGCGGGCCGCGTCTTGATCCACCAGACGACGTACATGAGTACTCATCGGGTGAAAAACCGGGTTTGGGAGTGTCCGTCATGGGCGGGCGGTTCTCGCTAAGCTCGCGAGCCATGGCGGCATCCCTCTGGCGCCGGGTGGCCGGGAGGCGGGCCGTGACGGCCGTGCTCATCCTGGCGCTCGGCACGTCCCCCACCCTCGCGTCCCCCGTTCTCGCCTCCGCGGCCCCCTCGGTGCCCGCGTCCCCCGTCCCGGCCTCCGTGGTCGCCCTCCCCGGCTCCCCGGCGACCTCGGTGGCCTCGGTGTCCACCAGGGGCTCCGTGACCTTCGGGGGCTCCGTGACCTTCGGGGGCTCCGTCGGCTCCGTGGGCCTCGCGGGCTCCGTGCCCGCCGCCGTGCGGGCCGGCAGGGTGACGAGCACGACGGTCCGGCTGGAGCTCCGGCAGGACGGCGTACTGCACGTCAAGGAGGAGGTCGTCTTCGAAGGGCCCCCGCCGTCGCGGAGCCTCGTCGGCCGGACCCGCCACGACGACACCGACGACCGGCTCTACCCGGTCACCGGCCTCAAGGGCGATGCCACGCTGGCCGACGGCGCCATCACCCTGAAGGGCACCGGCAAGGCCACGCTGGAGTACGACGTCGGGGGCACCGTCACCCCGATGGCCGGCGCCCAGGAACTGCGCTGGTACGCCGTGGGCGGCTGGTCGGTCCCGGTCGAGCGGGCCAAGGTCGTCGTGAACGGCCCGGCCGCGATGCAGAGCCTGTCGTGCTTCGCAGGCCCGCCGACCTCGGCGATGGCCTGCACCGAGGCGTCCATGGACCACACCGGCGTCACCGGCGAGTTCGGGCAGCAGGGGCTCGGCGCCGGAGAGGTCCTCACCGTGGTCGTCGGCTATCCCGGCGACGCCAGCAAGGGCGCACCGGTCCTGGAGCGCCGCTTCGAGCTGTCCAACGCCTTCGCCGTGAACACCGTCACCGGCGGCGCGCTGGCCGCCCTGCTGCTCCTGCTGCTCGGCGGCCTCGCCCTGCTGTACTGGACGCGGGGACGCGACGCCCGCGTGGTCGGCCACGAGTCGGGGTCGCTCAGCGGCGTGCGGGACGGTCACTTCGCCCCGCCGGACGGCGTCCGTCCCGGCCAGATCGGCACCCTGATGGACGAGCAGGCCGACGTGGTGGACGTGACCGCCACGATCGTCGACCTGGCCGTGCGGGGCTACCTCAGGATCGACGAGCAGCCCCGGCAGACCTACCAGACGCCCGACTGGAGGCTGGTGCGGCTGCCCGGCGGACAGGTCACCTCGCTGATGCCGTACGAGCGGGAACTCTACGACGCCATCTTCGACGACCGCGACGCCGTGCTGCTCTCGGAACTGCACGGCTCGTTCGGGGCCAAGCTCGGCAAGGTCCGCGAGGCGCTCTACCGCGACGTGGTCTCGCAGGGCTGGTTCGCCCGCCGCCCCGACACGGTCCGTACCCGCTGGACGACCGCGGGCGTGGTGCTCACCGTGCTCGGCGTGCTGGCCACGGTCGCGCTGGCCTGGTTCACCACGTACGGGCTGCTCGGCCTGGCGTTGATCATCGCGGGCGCGGCCCTGGCCGTCGGCGGCCAGTACATGCCCGCCAAGACCGCCAAGGGTGCGGGGGCCCTCGCCCACACGCTGGGGTTCAGGGAGTACCTGTCCACGGGCGACATCGGCCACGACGTCCCGGTGGCCCAGCGGGTGGAGCTGTTCTCCCGCTACCTGCCCTACGCCGTGATCTTCGACAGCGTGGACCGGTGGGCCCGGGTGGTCTCCTCGGTCACCGGCGACGGCCAGGAGGCCGACCACCTGTACTGGTACCACGGCCCGGCCGAGTGGGACCTGTCCAGGTTCGCCGACTCGATGCGCACGTTCACCATGACCACCTCGGGAGCGATCTCCACCACCCGGCAGTTCCGCTCGCTCTGACGCCCCGTCCCCGCCGTCCTCCCCGGGACGGCGGGGACGACGGCGACGGGGGCGACGGGGGCGGGAGGGTCAGCGCACCCGGATCTCGCCCACCGGGCGCCCGCCGCCGAGCACGCTCACGGTGGCGAGCTCGTCCAGCTCGGGTCCCTCGAACCCGAGGGCGGTCAGGGCCGTCACCGTGGCCGGGACCACGGCCCGCTGGCCGCCGTCCTCGATCTTGACGGTTCCCGCGCGCCCGTCGGTGTGGGCGAAGGCCAGGAACGCGTCGGCGCCGCCCTTGACCATCAGGCCGGGGACGGCCCGCATCAGCCGGGCCTCCGGCCGGCCGGTGCCCGAGGTCCACTCGGGATGGGCGCGGAACGCGTCGGCGACGCGGCGCTCCGGGGTGCCCGGTCCCGCCGTGACCATGGCGCGGAACCCGCGGGTCACACCGAGCATGGAGACGAAGAACAGCGGGGCGCCGCAGCCGTCCACCCCGCCGGCCGCGATCCGCTCCCCGGTCAGCTCCTCGATCGTGGCGCGCACGGCCCGCTGCAGCGGGTGGGCCTGGTCGAGGTAGGTCTCCGTCGGCCAGCCGTTGACCACGCAGGTGGCGAGCATCGCCGCGTGCTTGCCCGAGCAGTTCATGTGGACCCTGGCCGGGCCGTTCCCCGAGCGCAGGACCGCGTCGCGGGTGGTGGCGTCCAGCGGCAGGTCCTCCGGGCAGCGCAGCGCGCTCTCGTCCAGCCCGGCCCCGGCGAGGATGCCGCGTACCCCCTCGGCGTGGAACGGCTCCCCCCAGTGGCTCGCGCACGCCAGCGCGAGCGCCTCCCCGGTCAGGCCGAGCCCGGCGCGGACCATGGCGAGGGCCTGCAGGGGCTTCACCGACGAACGCGGCGAGGCCAGGGCGTCCACCGCTCCGTGCACCCTGACCAGCGACCCGTCGGCGGCCACCGCGAGCACCCTGGCCCGGTGGACCGACTCCACGAACCCCGACCGGACGACATCGACGAACAATGACTCAGCAGACACCGTTGTCTCCTTTCGCCCAGAGTCTAGGCAGGGGGCACGACACGGGATGATGGGGACATGCGTGCTGTGGTGCAGCGGGTGAGTTCCGCGTCGGTGACGGTGGACGGTGTGACGGTCGGGGCCGTCGACGAGCCCGGACTGCTGGTCCTGGTGGGCGTGACCCACACCGACACCCCGGCGGAGGCGTCCAGGCTCGCCGCCAAGCTCTGGGGGCTGCGGATCCTCTCCGGGGAGAGGTCCTGCTCCGACGTCGGCGCGCCGCTGCTGGTGGTCAGCCAGTTCACCCTGTACGGCGACGCCCGCAAGGGACGCCGCCCCACCTGGCAGGCCGCCGCGCCGGGCCCGGTGGCCGAGCCCCTGGTCGAGGCGGTCTGCGCGGCGCTGCGCGAGCTGGGCGCCCGGGTGGAGACGGGGGTGTTCGGCGCGGACATGAAGGTCGCCCTGACCAACGACGGGCCGATCACCCTGATCCTGGAGGTGTGACCGCCTCGGCCCCGGCCGGTCCGGAGCACGACAGTACCCGGCCGGGTCCGGGACAGGACCCGGCCGGTCCAAGGCGTGACAGGACCCGACCGGTCCGGGACGGGTCAGGGCCGGGTCAGGGCCGGGACGGGCGTCGAGCGGTCAGCGGATGCGGCGGCGCAGCGCGGGGTCGATCTGGACGTTGCGCCCGGCGTCCGGCGGCACCACCACCTCCTGGGAGGCGGCCACCCCCCCGGCCTCCAGCGTGGCGTCCACCGGCACGGTCCTCTTGATCACGGCCAGCGCGACCGGACCCAGCTCGTGGTGGCGCGCCGAGCTGCCGACGGAGCCGACCTCCGTGCCGTCGTGGGTCACCGGGGCACCGTGCCTGGGCAGGGTGTCGACGCTGCCGTCCAGGTGCAGGAAGACCAGACGCCGTGGCGGGTGGCCCAGGTTGTGGACCCGCGCCACGGTCTCCTGCCCCTTGTAGCAGCCCTTGTTGAGGTGCAGGGCCGTGCCGATCCAGCCCACCTCGTGCGGGATCGTCTTGTGGTCGGTCTCGAAGCCCAGGCGGGGACGGTACTCCTCGATCCGCAGCGCCTCGTACGCCCAGAGCCCGGCCAGGCCCAGGCCGACCCCGACCGCCAGCAGCTCGCGCGGGAGCAGGAGGTCCTGCCCGATGACGACGGTCCCCTCGGGCGGTACGGGACGCGCCTTCGCGCCCACGGAGACGACGGCGTAGCGCTCGGTCACGTCGGTGACCTCGACCCTCAGCATGAACCGCATCCGGTCGAGGAAGGCGGCCAGCGCGGCACCGGTGCCCGGCTCGACATGGGCCCACACGGCCTCGCCGTCGTCGACGAGGACGAGGTGGTGCTCCACCCGGCCCTGGGCGTCCAGCAGCAGCGTCTCGGTCGGCCGGCCGGGTTGCAGGTCGTCGAGTTTCTGCGAGGTGAGGCTGTTGAGCCAGCTCAGGCGGTCGGGCCCGGCGATCCGGACGACCTCGCGGTTGCTCCGGTCGACCATCGCCTCCCCGGCGAGCAGCGCGCGCTGCTCGGCGAACGGGTCGCCGTAGTGTCCGGCGACGTCGGCGTCGGGGGCCTCGGCCGCGACCGCGCCGGGAGTGTCCAGCAGAGGGCTTCGCATACCCCCAGCCTACGAGGCCCCGCCGGGAGCGACGGCCGCGGCTCAGCGGCAGTCGCGGCAGCGACCGAAGATCGTCAGGTGGTGCACGTCGGTGGCGAACCCGAGCTCGGTGTCCAGGTGGGTGACGAAGTTCTTCACCAGGTCCGGGCTGACCTCGCTGATCTCCCCGCAGCCGCGGCAGACCAGGTGCACGTGGTCGGCCTCGGCCGTCAGGTGGTAGGTGGGGGCGCCGTGCCCGAGATGACTGTGGGTGACCATGCCGAGCTCCTCCAGGAGCTCCAGGGTCCGGTAGACGGTCGAGATGTTCACCCCGCGCGCGGTCTCCCGCACCCGGGCACAGATCTCCTCGGGGGTGGCGTGCTCGCAGTCCTTGACCGCCTCAAGCACCAGCTGGCGTTGCGGGGTGACCCGGTAACCGCGCGCCCGCAGTTCCTCATGCCACGACGTCTCGGTCATGGCACGAGTCTAAGAGCACCGGGGCCCTGCTCGCCGTCGTGATCACCGGATCTTCGGCCCTCTTCCCCTCCGGCCTCGCGGACGGTCCGCGCGGTGCCGCGGGCGACCCCGCGGGCGCTTCGGAACCGCGCCGCGACCGGCCTCGTGAGCGGCACCGCGGCCGAGGGAAACGCCTGGTCAGGGGCGGGTCTGAAGATCTTTACGGCCGATGTGGATATTCATTTGCCCTCGGGCCCAGGATTTCATAACGTACAGGCACGCCGAAAGGAGGTGGTCCGAACAATGGTTGATCATAGTTGGGCTAGCGAGGTGGCTGTCCGCTAGGACGCCGCGACCGGACTCTGTCCGGGCGTCTGGCGACGTTCGGCGAATCCAAGACAATCACCGGAACCCCGGGCCGCCGGAGGGCGGGAGCGATCCCGCCTGTAGTCCACCGGCCCCCCTGCCCGGCAGGGGGAAGTGGCCCGGGGTTCTTCCCTTTCCGGCCTTCCTTCCGTAGGCGGCCCCACACTCCGTAGGCGACCGGCCGAACGCTCCGCGGCCCCGCGCCGTCACGACGGTCCCCCACGCGCGGTCACTCCCGGAAGCCGGGGTTGGCGCAGTGCAGCGGGCGTTCCCCGCCCAGCACCCTGACGATGTCCTCGCAGATCATCCTGGTGTGGTTGATCTCGGTGTCGTAGGTGGACGCGCCCACGTGCGGGGTCAGCACCACGTTGTCCATGTCGGTGAGCGGATGACCGGGCTCCAGCCACTCCCCGGCGAACCGGTCGAGACCCGCACCGGCCAGGTGCCCCGTCTTCAACGCCCCCACCAGCGCGTTCATGTCGTACAGGTACGGGTCGGCGGTGTTGACGAAGATCGCTCCGGTCTTCATGGCGGCGAACTGCGCCGCGCCGACCAGCGGGCCCGCCGACGCCGGGGCCTGCACCGAGACCACGTCGGCCTGGGCCAGCAGGACGTCGAGACCGTACCGGTTCTCCTCGGCCTCGGGGTCGTACACCATGACGCGCATGCCCAGCCCCTTCATCCGCCACGCCAGCGCGCGGCCGACCGCCCCGTAGCCGATCAGGCCGACGGTCCGGCCGGCGAGCTCCCAGGCGCGGTGCCGGAGGCGGGAGACCGCGCCCTGCCGGATCTCCCGGTCGCCGACCGCCACCCGGCGGGTCACCGCGAGGATCAGCGCGAGGGTGAGCTCGGCGACCGCGTCGGCGTCCCGCCCCGGGGCGCAGACCACGGGAATGCCCCTGCCGGTGGCCGTGACGAGGTCCACGTTCTCCGCGTCGCCGCGGGCGCACCCCACGACCAGCAGTGGAAGGTCCAGGACCGGGCCGGCCACCTCGTCGGCCTCGGTGACGAGGATGCGCGCGCCGGTGTCCGCCAGGCGGCGGGCGAGGTCGTCCGCCCGGTGGGGGCGGTGCTCGGCCGGGTCGTAGTGGACGTCGACCAGTTCCCTGAGACGGTTCCATTCCGGACCCCGCATGGGCGCCAGGACGAGCGCTCGTGGCTTCACCGCACCTCCCTGTTTCAGGAAATTTTGGTACTCGGAGCTTTCCACGAACGTCACGCAGAGTCTCAGCAGTGACTCGACCGTCATCAACCTCTCACCGGCCGCCCACGGCGGGAACGCCGGGCGCAGTGAGTTCCAAGGAGACCACAAGAGCCCCGGCCCATGATGGCGGCGCACGATCACCGACGAACGGAGAACGACGATGTTCCGGTCATCCACCCGCGTGACGCTCGGCGGCGCGCTGCTCGCGGGGACACTGCTCACGGGCGGCGCCGCCCACGCCGACGAGCCCGCCCCCAACGTGCGGGTCTCCCTGCTCAGCATCGTCGCGTACGAGCTGGAGGAGAGCGGGCACGACGAGATCTACGTGATCGCCCAGAAGGACAAGACGGTGAAGCGGGTCTTCCCGTACAACGACGACGACCTGTCGGTCGCGCGGTTCGACTGCGTCCACGTCGCCGGAGACGCCTGCCCCGAGGGCACCAACACCAGGTCGGTGAACTCGGGTTCGGCGACCTTTCCCGCGAACGGACGGCTCCTGATGGTCGCGCTCATGGAGGACGACCACATCGGCGACGACGTGCTGATCAACGTGCCGCTCTGGCCGAAGCCGATCAGCGAGACGCAGTACCAGCCCCACGAGGCGAACATCAACGGTTACCACTACCGGTTCGTCTTCCGCCTTGAGCCCACCTACGCCTGACGGAGGATCACATGCGCACGCTCCTGTCCGGAGTCGCCGCCACGGCCGCCGCACTGTCACTGGCCGCGTTCCTCGCCGCACCCGCCCAGGCCGCGGCCGATCCCGGCGAGCGGAAGGTCCGGCTGAAGTCCGGCGCGCCCGTCGCGGGCGAGCTCGTCCTGGTCCTCGGCTCGCTCGAGGCGTTCGACCTGGAGGAGAAGGGCCAGGACGAGGTCCGCGTCGAGCTCAAGGACGGCCAGGACAAGTACTACATGTGGCCCACCAACGGCGAGGAGGCCGAGACCAGGCTCGGATACTGCTGGACCTGGACGAGTGCCGCCGCCAAGTGCTCCGGAAGCACCTACAGGTCCGCCGGGCCGTACACCCGGCTGACCGTGACGCCGGGGGCCTCGTTCACCATCGAGGTCTGGGAGGACGACCACATCGGCGACGACCTGCTGCTCAGCATCCCGGTGATCGCGAGCGGCGAGCCCCAGGCCGTCGAGGGCAGGTCGACTCCCGGCAAGGGATTCAACTACGGCCTCACCGCCCGCATCGAGGTCGCCTCCTGAGGGACGTCGCGGGCCGGACCTCGTCAGGCCCCGCCGAACGGGACGGCGTCCCCCGGGCGCCGTGCCCTCCCGGGGCGGACGTGATCTCCGGGTCACCCCGCCCCCCTCGTCCGGCACCCGGGTCCCGGGGGGCCTGCGGTCAGTGCTCGCCCCGGGGCGGGACGCCGAGCTCGGCGCACGCCTCGCGGTAGAGCCGCACCACCTCGGCGCGGACCTGCGCGCGCTCGGTCAGCCTGGTGCCCCACGGGACCCGTACGGTGACCTCCCGCCCGTCGACCACGGCGGCGAACTCGATCGCCTCGGCGTCGACGCCGGTGGTCGTCGCGGCGGTGGCCTCGGGCCGCCCGCCCAGGGCCCGGCAGATCAGCAGCGCGTCGTCGGCGTGGTCGTCGTTCATGTGACGCCTGATCGCCTCGACCACGTCGGGGGTGAAGGGAGTGTCCATCCCGGAAGCCTAACGACGGGTCGTTCCCGGGATCGCGAGGCGTCCGACCTGATGCGTCCTGACGTAGATAATCCACAAGGAAACCAGTTGGTAGACTGAGGCACATGATCGCCATGGCAGTCACCCGCACCGAGCCGGACCTGTCGTTCCTGCTGGACCACACCGGCCACGTCCTGAGGACCCGGATGGCGGCGGCGCTCGCCGACATCGGGCTCACCCCGCGCATGCACTGCGTGCTGGTCCACGCCCTGCAGGAGGAGCGCACCCAGATCCAGCTCGCCGAGCTCGGCGACATGGACAAGACCACGATGGTCGTCACCGTCGACGCCCTGGAGAAGGCCGGGCTCGCCGAGCGCCGGCCGTCCCGCACGGACCGGCGGGCACGGATCATCGTGGTCACCGAGAAGGGCGCCCAGGTCGCGCGGCGGAGTCAGGAGATCGTCGACGGCGTCCACCGGGCGATCCTGGACTCGCTGCCGGGCGACGAGGCCGAGGTGCTGGTCAGGGCCATGAGGCGGCTGACGGAAGGACACCTGGCCACCCCGGTCGAGGCCCCGCAGGCGGCCCGGAGGGCACGGCAGAGCACAAAGTAGATCCGACAAGGATCGTCTACAACAAAACTATCTGCTACGGTCTCTCCTGTTCCCTCTCGGACAGGAGACGACCATGTCACCCACCCCTTCCTCCCTGCCGGACCCGGCCGGCACCGGCAGGTCACGCTGGACGGCGCTCGCCGTCCTGTCGGCCGCGATGCTGATGACGATCCTGGACGGCAGCATCGTCACCGTGGCGATGCCGGCCATCCAGCGGGACCTGGGATTCTCACCCGCCGGGCTCAGCTGGACGGTGAACGCCTACCTGATCGCCTTCGGCGGGCTGCTCCTGCTGGCCGGCCGGCTGGGGGACCTGATCGGCCGCAGGACCATGTTCCTGGCGGGCAACGCGGTCTTCACCGCCGCGTCGCTGCTGGCCGGGGCCGCCGGCGGGCCCGGCCAGTTGATCGGCGCCCGGTTCCTGCAGGGCGTCGGCAGTGCCATGGCCTCCTCGGTCGTCCTGGGCATCCTGGTGACGCTGTTCACCGAGCCGCGCGAGCGCGTCAAGGCGATCGGGGTCTTCAGCTTCACCGGTGCCGCCGGAGCCTCGATCGGCCAGGTGCTGGGCGGGGTGCTCACCGACGCGCTCAGCTGGAACTGGATCTTCTTCATCAACCTGCCGATCGGGCTGGCCACGATCGCGCTGGCGATCCGGGTGCTGCCGAACGACCGCGGGGCCGGGCTCGCCGCCGGAGCCGACGCGCTCGGCGCCGTGCTGGTCACCGCCGGGCTGATGCTCGGCATCTACACCGTGGTCAAGGTCGAGCGGTACGGCTGGCTCGCGGCGCACACCCTCGGCCTCGGCGCGCTGTCGCTCGCGCTGCTGACCGCGTTCTTCGTCCGCCAGGCCACCGCCAGGACCCCGCTGATGCCGCTGCGCATCCTCCGCTCGCGCAACGTCGTGGGCGCCAACCTCGCGCAGATGCTGACGCTCTCGGCCATGTTCGCCTTCCAGATCCTTCTCGCGCTGTACGTGCAGAAGGTCCTGGGCTACGGCGCGCTCGACACCGGCCTGGCGATGCTGCCCGCGGCGGTGTCCATCGGCGGCGTGTCCCTGTTCGTCTCCGCCCGGCTCAACACCCGCTTCGGCGAGCGCACGGTGCTGGTGGCGGGCCTGGCGCTGCTGCTCGGGGCGATGGGCTGGCTCAGCCGTGTCCCGGTGAACGCGGACTACGTCACCGACCTGCTCCCGGTGATGCTGCTCATCGCCGGTGGCGGGCTGGTGCTGCCCGCGCTGACCTCGCTCGGCATGTCCGGTGCCCGGGCCGACGACGCGGGCCTGACGTCGGGGCTGTTCAACACCACCCAGCAGGTCGGCATGGCCGTCGGTGTCGCGGTGCTGTCCACGCTGGCCGCCTCGCGTACCGGGGAGCTGCTGGCCGCCGGTCAGGGCCAGGCCGCCGCGCTGACCGGCGGCTACCGCCTGGCCTTCACCGTCTCCGCGGCCCTGCTGCTCACCGCCCTCGTGGTCGCGCTCCTCACGCTGCGCCGCCCCGGGACCGACGCGGCCGAGGGGACGGGCGGCACCGCCCGGGACACCACCGCGGCGGGGGACGTCACCGCCCGGGACACCGGCACCGGGGACGCGGCTCCCGGACGGCCCGCGGCCCGGTCGAAAAGCGCCTGACAACGCCTGGCAGCGCCTGGCAGCGCCCGACGACGACCGCGAACGGCCGGTGGCCGGGACCGGCCCGCGACACCGGCGGCGCCCCCGGCCGGTTCCCGCGGATCAGCTGTCGGGGACGAAGTCGCCCACCCGCTTGAGCTCGGCCGAGATGTGCGACTGGAGCGGCTGCCCCATCGCCGCCATGTCGTAGGCCCACATCAGGTTGCCGTTGACCAGGCCGTACAGGCGGTGGCCCGCGGTGTACTCCTTGGCGGTCGCGGTACGGGCCACCACGTCGGTCTGGAGCTCGATCTTGTGGAAGACCACCTCCCCGACGTAGATCTCCACGATGCCGGTGGGGTGGGACAGGCACACCTCCAGCTGGCGTCCGGGAAGCTGGCGCCAGAAACCGGTCTCGGTGCCCAGCGGGCGGACCTTGGCGCCCGCCTCGTCGAGCAGCCAGGTGCGGCTGGTGTAGGTCAGGAACGGCTTGCCGTTGTGACCGAAGACGATCTCCTGGCCGAAGTTGAAGCTCTCGATCGTCGGATATCCCCCGACTCCGGCGCCCTCCCACCTGCCCACGAGGAAGGCGATCGGCTCAAGATCGGGATGAAGTTCGGGAACGTCCATGGGTCCGAGCCTAGAGCCGCCCCGGTACGGTTCGCGCCCGCGCGGGGGACCCGCATAGGCTTCGCACATGGCACGATCACTGGTGATCAAGGTGACCGCCGGCGAGGACGCACCCGAGCGCTGCAACCAGGCGTTCACGGTGGCCGCGGCGGCGTTGGC
Source organism: Streptosporangium sp. NPDC050148 (assembly GCF_055586505.1). Lineage (NCBI taxonomy): Bacteria > Bacillati > Actinomycetota > Actinomycetes > Streptosporangiales > Streptosporangiaceae > Streptosporangium > Streptosporangium sp. NPDC050148. Next base: position 115,640 of record NZ_JBVJIA010000016.1, read on the forward strand.
GAGCGGGGTCCCCGTCTCACTCTGGCTGACCGGCGAGGCGTCGTGGTTCGCCCTCCCCGGGCGGGCGGAGACGTTCTCCCTCCCGCACGCGGCCGGGCTGGACGACCTGCTCGGCGCGGTCCTGGCCGGTGGCAGGGTGACGCTCTGCACGCAGTGCGCGGCGCGGCGGGAGATCACGGTCGACGACGTGATCGAGGGGGTCCGCATCGCGGGCGCCCCCACGTTCGTCGAGGAGGTCCTCGGCGAGGGCGTCCAGGCCCTCGTCTACTGAACGGCGCCCACCGGCGAATCCGGCTCATCGCGGTCGTGGGTGTGGTCGCGGCCCGAGGCCGCCGGCGACCGGCGGCGTTGTACACCGTCACTCTGGGTATGGGAGGTTCTTGGCGTGCTCACCTTGGTGACCGTGGCCCCGCTGGTCGACTATCCCGGTGCCGTGCCGACCGAGCCCGTCGGACGCGCCCTGGTGACCGAGCTGCTGCAACGGAACGTCGCCACCCGAGTCCTCGCCGAACCCGGTACGGGCGACTGGCCGAGCCAGGTGGAACTCGTCCCCGGTTGCATCACGCGGTGGGAGGAGACACCGGACGTCTTCGACGGGGTCGGCACGGTGTTCCTGGCGGGGGCGGACCCGGCGACCGTCCACGGCGCCCTTGAGCTCGCCCGATCCCGTGGTGTCGCCAAGGTGGTGAACTTGTCGTCGCACGGCCCCGACATCGAGATCACGCTGCCGCCGGAGTACTGGCATTGGCTGGCGGTGGAGGTGGTGGTGGAGCGGTCCGGCATGGCGTGGGCCCATGTCGTCCCGTCCGCGGTGATGGCCGCGACGCTGACCGGTACGTACCCCCTGGCAGGGGGAAGCTGGATCAGCCGGATCGCGCAGCGGCGCCCGATCCGCGTGCCGTACGCCGACGCCAAGGTGCCGCTGATCCACGAGAGCGACCTCGCCGAGGTCATCACACACGTCCTGCTGGGCGAACGTTTCGACGGCCGTCGGGTCCACGTGGCCGGCCGACCCGTCAGCGCCGTCGAGCGCGTCCAGGCGCTGCGCGACGCGACCGGGCTGCCGATCGTGCTCGACGAGGTGAGCGTGGAGGAGGCGCCTGCGGTACTCGGCTCGATGGGCATGGGAGACCACGACATCGAGCATCTTCTGGCCACACTGCGATGGTTCAGCGAGCACGACGACGACACTCACAAGATCGCGGAGGGGCTGCTCGGTCGCCCGTTGCGCAGCTTCACGACCTGGGCCCGCGAGCACGCGGCGACGTTCGCCACCGGCCAGGGCTCGTCCTGGGCGTAGAGGGTTCCCCCTCGGAGACGGCCACGGCAGGTCCGCGGTGAATGCGGTCACGCGTACCGGAGACGGGCCGTTCCGGACGCGCGGGACCGCGTCCGGTCCGGCCCCGGGCCCACCGCCTCAGCCCGGGCGTACCGCGGCCAGGCGCTCCTCGCGGAGCCGCTCGAACCAGGCGTCGTCGATCGGCGGAAGCTGGGCGCCCACCGCCCAGGTGAGCAGCAGGTCGGCGAGGCCGGGGTTGCGGGCCAGCGCGGGGCCGTGCAGGTAGGTGCCGACGATCTTGCCGATGTGGCAGCCCTCGGTGCCGTCGCCGTTGCCCGTGCCCACCGCGGTACGCGCCAGCGGCCGGACGCCCTGTCCCAGCCGGGTGACGCCCATGTGGTTCTCGAACCCGGTCAGCGTCGGGATGCCGAGCACCGGGTCGGCGTCCCCGGCCAGCTCCCCGACCGCCCGGCCCTCGCCCCGGCCGCTGGCGATGTCGATCAGGCCGATGCCGTCGACCGGCTGGCCCTCCTCGCCGCCGAACGTGGTGCCCATGATCTGGTAGCCCGCGCACACCGCCAGCAGGGCCGCTCCCCGCTGGACGGCCCGGTGCAGGCCACCGTCGCGGCGGAGCCGTTCCGCGGCCAGGATCTGCGGCCGGTCCTCGCCGCCGCCGATGAGGTAGATGTCACCGCTCTCCGGGACGGCGTCGGCCGAGCGCACGTGCGCGGTCTCGACCGGGATGCCGCGACGCCGGGCGCGCTGCTCCAGGACCAGGACGTTGCCCTGGTCGCCGTACGTGCTCAACAGGTCCGGGTAGATCCAGACGAGGCGCAGGGCGCTGTCAGACTGCACGACCGAACTCCGATCGAATCTGCTGGAAGGCGGTGTAGTTGGCGATGACGTCGACCTTGCCCGGCGGCTGCGCGCCGAGCGCCTGTTCGAACGAGCCGACGAGCTGGAACGGCACGTCGGCGACGTCCAGCCGGAGCGCGAGGTCCAGCCTGCGCTCGCCGGTCACGAACACCGGCCTGCCGCGCAGCACCCGGTAGTCGACGTCCCACAGCCACGACGTGTCGCGGCCGTCGGGCCCCTGGGCGTTGACCGAGAGGATGACCGGCAGCGAGGGGTCGAGCACGTCGAAGGCCTCCAGCCAGCCGGCCGGGTTCTTGGCCAGCAGCAGCCGGGCGTGCCGGCCGTCGCGCTCCACCGTGGTGTAGCGGCCCGCGACCGACCTGACCTCGCGCAGCCGGGGCAGCGCCCGCTCGACCGGCAGGCCGAACGCCTCGGCGGTGGCCAGCGCGATCGCCGCGTTGGCCCGGTTGGCGCGCCCGGGGAGCTGGATGTCCAGCACCCAGCGCCGGCCGCGCGGGTCGACGACCGCGTCGTCGTCGAGGACCCAGGACGGCTCGGGGCGGCGGAAGGTGCACTCGCGGCAGGCCCAGTCGTTCTCCCCCGCGACGGAGGGGGCACCGCTGCCCACGCCGCCCGGCGGGACGTACTCCATGCCCTTGCGGTCGAGGGGGCCGCCGCACTCGGGGCAGCACCAGGAGTCCTCCTTCCACGGCTGCCCGGCCGACACCCAGGTGACCGAGGCGGCGGTGGAGGCGCCCCAGGTCACCAGCGGGTCGTCGGCGTTGGCGATGACGTGGGTGTTCCTCCCGGCCAGCGCCCGCCGCCACTTCTGGGCGAGCAGCCAGATCTCCCCGGCCCGGTCCATCTGGTCGCGGCTGAGGTTCATCAGGCAGATGACCCCCGCGCCGGTCGTGTCGATCACCTCGGGCAGGTACTTCTCGTCGACCTCCAGCACGCCGTACGGGGCGTGCTTGGCCGACGACAGCGCCGAGACGTGCCCGGCGGGCATGTTGGCGCCGAAGGCGTTGGTGGCGACGTCGCCGAGCTCCGACAGCGCGGAGGTGATGAGGCGCGTCGTCGTGGTCTTGCCGTTGGTCGCGCTGACCAGCACGAGCTTGCGGTCGTGCGCGAGTTTGCGCAGCAGGTCGGGCTCCAGGACCAGGCTGACCCGGCCCCCGATCACCGACCCGTCCCCGCGTCCGGTGACCCGGGACAGGGTGGCGGCCGTGCGGCCCAGAGCGGTCGCGAGCTGCGCCCGCAGCGGAAGCTGAGTCATGCCGTCTCCTCGCGTGGCGACCGGTCGTGGAACGACCCCGCGGCCCGCGGGCCCCGCCCGGGGACCGGGATCGCCGAATCGTTCATGCCGCAGATCCTAGCCCTGCTTCGGTACCTCCACCTCCGGCCGCGCGCCGTACGCCCGCCCGGAACGGATCATCGGGCCGGACGGGAGCGGAACGGGCCACCCCGGGCCACCCCGGACCACTCCGCGCCGTCCCGGGCCGTCCCGGGCCGTCCCGGGTCCGCGGACGGGACGCCTCACCGTTCGGCGAAGGCGAGCTCGGCCGGTTCCGGTGAGCCGCCGTCGAACGGCAGGACGAACCGGCGCGGCCAGGACAGCACGCTCTCCAGCCAGCCGGCCCCCATCGTCTGGGCCACGTGCCGGAGCCGTTCGGCCGGGTCGATGCCGATCGTGACGGTGTCGACGTCGCGGTCCACCCCCTCGCGCTCGTCGTCGCCCAGGATCGCCCGCCAGGCCAGTTCCCGGTTGCGGTCCACCTCCATGGACAGGGGGTGGTGGCGCAATGCCTTGGCCCGGTGGCCGAGCAGTTCCGAGGCGCCCGAGGCGCGGCTGAACAGCGCGTACTCCATCACCGGTGCGGCTCCGCGCGGGTTGGGCGCGGGCCGGCCGTAGGGGAAGAGCCGGTCCACCTCGTGCAGCCACCGCACCTGCGGGATGACCCACGCGGGTCCCGGCCGCTCGCCGGGCTCGCGGTCGGGGCCGAGCAGCCGGGTCGCGACCGCGGCGACCTGCTCGGTGAGCGTGGCCGGGTCGCCGACGGTCCGCAGCGACCACGCGCGCCGGCCCACGCTCCGTTCCACCGTCGTGGCCAGCAGGCACTCGCGGCGCCGCGCGGGCAGCTCCGACCACAGGTCGGCCAGCGCGCGCGGCACCCCCGGCACCGGGCGGTTGGTGCAGAACGCCAGCACCAGCGTGTCGGTCCAGATCCGCAGCCAGGCCCACTCCGGCGCCTCGGCGAGCAGGTCGGCCTCGCGCAGCTCGACCAGCGTGCACGCCCGGCCCTCCTGGCACTCCTGCCCGCACGCGGCCGAGCGGCGCCCGCAGATCGGCGGCAGGTGGCCGGGCACCGGGCGCTCGCGGTCCTCGCCCAGCGGCACCTGGATGCGCAGCGGCCGGTCCATGCCGTCGGCGAAGACCGCGGCGACCCCCGGCGGGAGCGAGACGACCTGGCGCGACTGCTCCTCGCTCAGGTTGGTCGCCGCGCCGACCAGGTGCCGGTCGTCCTCGGCGGGCAACCGGTGGATGACCTTCAGCGCGGTGTTCTTCACCACGTCGGAGACGAGCTTGGTGGGGATCTGCTCGGCGACCACGATGCCCTCCCCGTACGCGCGGATCTCGGCCAGCATGCCCGCCAGCAGCTCGACCGCGTGCGTGCTGGCCCGCCCGGCGCCCCGGTCGCGGAGCAGCCGGTGCGCCTCCTCGATCACGATGACGTGCCGCAGCCCGCTGCTGCGCTCCTTCCTGGCCCGCATCCGCAGGTGCTCCACGATCCGGATGATCAGCGTGCCCATCAGGAACGCCTTGTCCTCGTCGTTGGCGACGTCCTCGATGGCGAGCACCACGTTGCGCTGGAGCAGGTCGCCGATGTCGGCCGGGTGCCCGCCCTCGAAGAACCGGCCCGCCGAGCCGACCCGCAGCGACCGGAGCCGGAGCGAGATGAAGCCCTCCACGTCGGCCTGGACCTCCCGGCCGTATCCGATCTCCTTGATCACGTCCATCGCGTGCCGCTGGAGCTGTTCCAGGGTCGGCACCGCGGGCCGCACCGCCGCGCCGGGGGCCGCCCAGCCGGTCACCACGTCCCAGCCGTTGGCCTCGTACACCCGCTGCAGGGCCAGCGACATGATCTGCGGGAACGGCTCCTCGGCGTCGAAGGCCGCCATGAACAGCGCCCGCACCATGTCGATGTGCGCCTGGACCGGGTAGCCGGGTTCGGGGGCGAGCGGGTTGACGCTGAACGGCACGCTCTCCGGGGCCGAGGGGTTGATCACGGTCACCGGGGCGAGGTGCTCGATGCGGCCGCCCATCGCGGCGTACTCGGACTTGGCCGGTTCGATGGCCAGCCACGGGATGCCCGCGCCGGTGAGCTGCTCCAGCAGGTGCCGCACGGTCTGGGACTTGCCGGAACCGGTGGCGCCGGTGACGAACGCGTGCCGGTTGAGGGTGGCCAGCGGGACCTTGAACGAGCCGACCGGCCGGTCCTGGCCGTCGAGGATCGACCCGAGCTCGACGGTCAGCGCGCCGGGCACGGTGTCGGCCTCGCTGGTCACGTCGAAGAAGCCCGCGTCGAGCACCCGCACGCCCGGGACCTCCCGGTGCGGCAACCCGGCGAGGGCGGCCAGCGCCCCGGCGGTGGCCGCGAACGGGGCCGCGGCGCCGTCGGCCGGGTCCTGCAGCGTCGTCGCGAGTGCCTCGGCGAACCCCAGGACGGGACCGGACAGCGCGCTGCGCAGGCGGTAGGGGTGGTGGCTCATCTCGGCCGAGCCGACCAGCACCGGGGCGATCTGGCGCAGCTCGTCGGGTCCGGCGGCCCCGGCCAGCACCCGGACGTTCCACAGCCCGGCCTCGCGGAAGGCGTCCAGCTCCTGCATGCGCCGCTCGGCCCGCTCGGCGTCGTAGCGGGAGCGCTCGGAGGCGTCGCCGTACTGCCGCAGCACGTTGAGCTGGGTGCGCAGGTGCGCGACCTCGGCGTCCAGCAGGTCGGTCTGCTCGGCCACCACCAGCCAGGCGAACGGCCGGGACATGAGCGTGACCAGCGTCGACTCGAAGAGCGTGGGCCGCCTGATCTCGTCGGCGTCCGGTTCGCGCCGACCGCCCAGCGGCGGGGCCTGCCGCCCGGGGCAGACGGTCCAGGCCAGGTCCGACAGGTCGCGGAGCCACTCGTCGCCGATCCGCACGCCGCGGGCGCCGCCGGGGAAGAGCAGCGGCTCGGGACCGGCAGGGACGGGCTCGGGCTCGGCGGTGGCGGCCCTGCGGGGCGGGCGCGGCGGGGTCAGCGGCCCCGCGTTGGTGATCAGTTCCAGCGGGGCGCCGGATCCCCGCGAGAGCCAGCCGACCACGAAGGGCCGGCCGCGCTGGGCCGTGGAGAGCACGGCGGGCAGGACGGTGACGAAGTCCCACTCGGCCGAGGAACTGCGCGAGGGCGCCGTGATCGCCTGGATTCTGTACCAGGGCCCGGTCAGGGCATGGGGCGGACGGGACACACTTGGCTGCATTTGGTCTCCACCCGGGGGACCCGGCTCCAGGCCGGAGGGTTGACGCTTCACGGATCGCTCCGCCGTACCGGCCGACGCGTGATCGGGGGTGGGCCACCCCCGTGACCACGGTCGAACCTGACTCGGGGCTCGCACCTCCGCATTGACCATCCCATTACGACATACGGACGCCCCCTTGGCGTACCCACCGGCCCGGCCGTCGTCTCATCGGCGGCGGCGCCAGTCGAGCCTGGCCGGGGGCGGGCCGAGGTTGGGCGGCGCGTCCTCGAACGGGTTCGGCTCGTGCGGGTCGGGCCGCCTGCCCTGTGCCCGCTCCAGCACGGCGTCCCTGATCTCGTCGAACTCGCCCAGCGTCGTCCTGGGGAAGGTCAGTATCGCCGGGTTGGCGTCGGCGAGGCGGACCCTGCGGCCCTCGGCGGTGGCGTCGGTGACGATCACGGAGGTGGTGGGGAGCTGCTGGAGCTGGTGCGGCTCGACCAGGAACTCCCTGGAGCGGTGGAGCACCCGCTCGGTCTCGCCCATCGCCTTGGTCGCGCGCCGGCCCCACTCGGTGGACTCGGTGATGTCCTCCTTGAGGTCGGCGGGTGTCGTCTCGCGCCCGTCCTCGCCCTCCTCGGCCTGGCCGACCGTGGAGACGTAGCCGCCGTCCATCCCGGCCCCGGCGGCGCTGATCGTCTCGGTGAGCTGGGCGAGCTCCAGGCGGTGCTCGGTGCCGACGTGCTCGCTGGCGATCCGGGCGTCCTCGGCGTTGCCCAGCCGCATGAACGTCACGGCCGCGTGCCCCCGGCCGAGCCGCTCCCGTACGGTCGGGGTGAGCGAGCGGTAGGTGAGCACCAGGCCGGTCCTGGAGGTCTCGCAGGCGTCCATGAGCCGGTCCAGCACGTCGCCGCGGAGCTTGTCCGCGCCCGCCACGATGATCGTGTGGTACCAGGGCCGTTCGGAGGCGGGCGACTGGCGCAGGATGTGGGTGAGCGCGGTGGCCACGTAGGTGCCGAGGACCCGGTTGCCGAACACACCCGCCTGGCGGTCCATCGACACGACCCGCAGGCGCGCGGGCGGCAGGCGCACCGCCTCCGAGCCCAGGGTCTCCAGCTTGCGCAGCTGTGACTCCAGCGCCCACGCCCGCTCGATCACCACCCGGTCGCTGACGCCCCGGCCGAACAGGGTGCCGATCCGCTCCAGCTGGGTGGCGGTGATCAGGCCGAGCCGCAGGTCCTCGCGCGGGTCGCCGACCTGGGCCAGGGCGCGCAGCGCCGCGGTGACCTGGTTGATCGTGGCGCTCTCGCCCAGGACCTCCAGGACGCGCTCCAGGATGGCGTTGTCGAACGACAGGTCCCTGGTCGTACGGTGCTCCTCGCTGACGCTCACCACGTGGGCGAGGACGTCGGCGAAGGCCTCGGGGGCCAGCGTGGCGCCCAGGTCGAGCCGGGGCAGGTCGACCGGGAGCACCCAGACCAGCGGTTCGTCGCCGCCCCTGCGCGCCAGCTCGATGAGGTCCTTGGCTACCGCGCCCTCCGACAGGTCGAGCACGGTCAGGTGGCCGCCGCTGTAGAGGCGGGTCGCGCCGAGCAGGGTGATCAGCGCCGACCAGCCGGGCAGGGTGCCTCCGGCGACGTCGATCCGGTCGATCTCGTCGGGCACGGCCACCGCGTACCAGGTGAGCTGGCGGTCGTGCCGCTCCTTCTTCTCCGCCCACTCGCGGTAGCGGGCGGCGTGCTCCTCCTGGGCGAGGAAGAGCTCCCTGTCGCGTTCCTCGCGCAGCCGGTCCCCGGCCGCCTCGCGTTCCCTGATGCGGTGGCGGACCGCCCGGTCGCCCTGGTGCACGGCGTAGCTGCAGAACGCCGCGATGCCACCGGCGGCGATCACCCCGACCGCGGCGAACGACCAGCTCAGCATCTCGGTGACGCCCAGCACGAGGATCAGCGTGGCCAGCCCCGCCATGAACGCGCGCACGATCCTGACCGGCCGGTTCAGCAGGTCCTCGTTCAGGCGCTCCCTGCGGATCCACTCGGGATCGACGGGCTCGGGAGGGTTCTCCAGCGGGGAGGGTCGCTTGGGGGCCGGACCCGGATCAGGGTGCAACAAGGCATACTGCCAGCCCAGGTAGATCCGGTCCGCCTGGAGCTGCGCATGCTCGGGATGCACGTCCGCCACGGAACCTCCGCCATCGGGCTCATCGGAAGCCTCGGAGACAGCGTAAGAGTTCGACCTCCCATTCGGGCAGCGTTCCCGCCAATCCGCTGCATTTTCCCCGGGTTCACCCGTGCTTAAGGGATAAATGAGGCGGATGGGACGGACTCACCGATTACCATCGTCTCCCATGACTGCCTCCCCGGAGGATCCCCCCGAGGGGTCCACCCGCCGGCGGCGTCCCGTCGCGGTCCCCCTCGCCGCCCTGACGGCGGCCTCCTGCCTGGCGATCGTCGCCGCCCTCGGCGGCCTGGCGACCGCTCCGGACCGTCCGCCCAAGCGGCTGGGACCGGGCGCCACCCTGGACCAGGAGCAGTTCACCACCCGGTTCGTCGAGTCCCGGACGGTGAGCGAGCCCGGCGCGTTCGGCGGCCCGGCCAAGCGCCTGCTGGAGATCGAGCTCGAGGTCGTCAACAAGGGCGAGGAGACCGCGTCCATGGGGCTGCCGTACAGCGGCGGGCCGGGCGGCCCGTCCTTCGGCTCGTCCCTGCTGGCGATCACCCCCAGAATCGGCGGGAAGTACGGCCCGTCGGTGTCCGGCCCCGGCGGGGAGGGCGGTCAGCTGCACCCGGCCCTGCCCGCCAGGGTCGTGGTCGCCTACGAGCTGGCGGAGGGGCAGAAGGCCCCCCGGGAACTGACCATCGACGTCGGCAGGTACGAGTTCAGGGAGGGGATCACCCTGACGCCGGGCTGGCACCTGGTGACCAAGGGCGAGGGCGACAGGCTGAAGCCCGTGACCGCCGCCCGGGTGACGCTCCCCGTCGTGCCGAAGGGAACGCGCTCGTGAGCACCCCCGTCCGCCCCCACCCGGAGACGGGACCGCGAACGGAGTCCCGGGAGGGACCGGGGACGCCCGGCCGCCGCGACGGCGAGCGGCCGGGCCGGTGGCGCGCCGCGGGCGCCGTGCTCACCGGGATCGCGCTGGCGGTCGCGGCCGTGGGACTGCACGCCTTCGGCGCGGGCGTCTCCGACCACGACGCACCGCTCACCTGGACCGGGAGCGTCGGCGAGAACGTCACCGGCTCCCGCTTCTCCGCCCGGGTCAAGGCGGTGCACGCCGCCCGGTCCATCGCGAACGCGCCCCCGGGCGGCTCCGGGGACCCCCCTGACGAACAGAAGCGGGTCACCACGAAAGGGATCTTCGTCATCGTGGAGGTGGGCGCCACGGCGACCCGGGAGCCGCAGCGGCTGGGCGCCCCGGTGCTGCTGGCCGACAGCGGGCGCGGCTACGAGGCGACCGACCGGATGGAGGAGACCTCGACCATCGTCCACCCCTTCGTCCAGCCGGGCTGGTGGACCGAGGGCGTGGCGGTCTTCGAGATCCCGCCCGGGGAGCTGGCCGGCTCCCGGATCGTGCTCGCCCCCCAGGGCGGTCTCATCGTCGAGCCGAACGGGCCCGAGATCGAGATCGACCTGGGGCTGGACGAGGAGGCCGCCAAGCGCCTGATCTCGGCCGCCAAGGACGTCTACACGCCGGCCGGCAGGGGGTGACGGGCCGATGGGAACGCCGTACCGGGGCACGCCGGGGAACGGGCCGGAGCGCGACTGGTTCTCACCGGAGCGGGAGCCGCGGCCCACGCGGGGCACGACCCCGGCAGGGGGCGGGACGCCCACGCAGAACAGGGCTCCCGCATGGGACGGGGCTCCCGCATGGGACGCGACACCCTCGCGGGACGCGACGGCCGGCCGGGACGGGGCGCCCGTCCGGGACGAGGCGCCGTCCCCGGGTGAGGCGTCCGCCCGGTCCCGCGGGCGTCACGCGGGCTCGCGTCCGCGCGGGCGTACCGCGCTGCGGACCGCCGGGGCGGCCGGGGCCGTGGTGCTCGCCCTGGCCGCCTCCACCTGGAACGGCTACACCGTCTACAGGGACACCCACCCCCCGGACAGGATCCTGACGGTCGCCGCGGGGGCCGAGGCGACCCTGATGCGGGTCTCCTGGAAGGTCACGGTCAAGGAAGTGGACGACCTGCCCGGCCAGAAGCCCGCGCCGGGCCGCACATGGCTCAAGATCAAGGTGACCAGGACCTCCCTGGACGCCGAGGGCGTCAGCCGGCGCGGCGAGCCCGGGGTCGAGATCAGGCATCCCGACGGCCGCGTCTGGAAGGCCCTGTCCCAGGGCGACGACGTTCCCGACGAGGTCAAGGACCACAGGACAGGAACGCCCTACTCCTACGACCTGGTCGGCATGGTGCCCGCGGGGGTGGCCGGGCAGGTCGAGGTCCACCTGCGCCCCTCCACGGCCCGCCTGGTGGAGGGCGAGTCGGTCAAGGACATGTTCGCCAGGAGCGCGAAGGAGGAGATCCCCCAGGACCGGGTGCTGCGCTTCACCCGGTGAGCGCCCGGCCCGTCTCCCGGCTCCGGGTGGCCGCGATGTCGAACGTGGCCGCCAGCAGGCAGACGGTCAGCACCGCCACCACCAGGTCCCGCAGGAAGCCCGTGGGCCCGCCCAGCGCCACCCAGACGAACGGCTCCTCGCTACCGATCAGCATCCGGACGCCCCGGTCCGCGTGGTCGGCCGCCACCCGGATCCCGACGTGGCACAGGCAGAACAGGCCGAAGAGCGCGGGACCGCCCCGGGTGACCAGCCGGAAGGCGTTCACCGGGGGGATCCACCGCTCCTGGAGCCCCATCGTGGCCTGGCTCATCGTGGTGCGGGTCAGGCGGTGCGAGCGCTCCACCCGGGTCGCCACGTCGTCGAGCCGGGTCCCCCGCACGACCGCGCGGGTGTCCTCGGCGAAGGCGCCGTAGACGAGCGAGGCCACCGTCAGCCAGGTGAGCGGGACGATCAGGCCCTCCACCACGTGCGGCCAGACGTCGCCGACCGCGTGCGAGAACGTCTTCCACCACGGCAGGCTCTCGCGCGCGTTCTCGGCCCAGCCCTCGACCGCCGACACGACGGCCCGGTGGTCGAGCCAGTCCGAGCGCGCCTCGGCGAAGGCGAACAGCGCGTTGAGGCTGTAGAAGGCGAAGGCCAGCTCGAAGAAGGTCGCGGCCACGCCGCTCCCGGTGACCCTGCCGTTGGCGTGCCACCAGCCGAACAGCGTCCTGAGCAGGTACGCGACCACGGCGATGGTCAGGGAGATCCGCGGGTCCAGCGCGATCAGGCCGGTGCCGCCCTCGATCTCCCTGCCGGCCAGGCTGCCGGCGAGGTCCTGGTCGATCCGCCTGGCCGTGTCCACCGCGATGAACTCCCGGGCGTCCGCGCTCTGGAAGCCCCAGGCGAGGTAGATGGTGGCGAAGACCAGGGTGGCGCGGTTCAGCGCGCCGAACATGCCCTCGTCCGCCTCGCCGTCCTGGCGCCGGGCCCGGATCTCCCGCAGCGCCCCGCGCACCGAGTGCAGCATCCCGGCCATGACCACGAGCTCGGTCAGCACGATCAGGGTGAACAGGAACATGGTGACGACCAGCCGCACCTGCCGGTGGTCGCCGTGGGAGACCTCGCTGGCGGCCACCATCAGCAGGGCCCGGACCACCCGTCCCATCGAGAACCAGACGACCAGCGACAGGGCGCCGGCCGCGAGGATCCCGAGCATGTGCGCGGGCAGCGAGGACGCCGAGAGCGGGGCCGGCTCCCGTCCGGCGGCCCGCGACGGCGCGGGCGGCGCGGAAACGGACGGAACTGGCGGCATGACAGACCTTCCGGACACCCGATGCATCGTAGGGCCCCGGCCTCACCGGCCACAGGAAAACCGCCCGACGCGGCGGAGGGCTCAGCGGACCAGGCTCCACGCCGCCGCCGCGATGTCGGCCGCGGGACGGGGCGGATGCTCCCCCAGCCAGTACGTGGCGATCCCGACCAGCGCGCCCGCCACGTGATGGGCGTGTATCTCCGGCGGCACGTCGTCGTGCCCGGGAGGCCTGGAGCCCGCCGCGAAGGGGTCGCCCAGCCCCGCGGCCAGGGCCTCGTGCAGCCGCGCGCGGAACCGGGCGCTGCCGTACGGACCGAGCATCCGCCGGTACAGCCCGGCGCGTTCCCCGATGTGCTCGAACAGGGCGACCAGCGACGCGGGCACCGGCCCCGGCTCCCGGTAGGGGCACCGCGCGGCGTCGGCGGCCAGCTCGGCGACGGCGGTCTCCATGGCGTCGAGCACCAGGTCGTCACGGTCGCGGTAGTGGACGTAGACCGTGGCCCGGTTCACCCCGGCCAGCTGGGCGATCTCGGCGACGGTGATCGAGTCGGGGTCGCGCGCACCGGCCAGCTCCAGCACGGCGGAGCGCAGCCGGGCCCGCGTCCTGCGGATTCTCGGATCGTCTGCGGGCATGCCGCCAAGCCTAAACGACATGTGTCGAATAAACGACGCCTGTCGTGTGTTGCAGAGGCCATGAAGCGCATGGAGATCTGGGCGGACCTGGTCTGCCCCTGGGCCTACGTCGGCAAGCGACGCCTGGAGAAGGCCGGACTCGGCGAGGACGTGGAGGTCGTCTGGCGGCCGTACCTCATCGACCCGATGGCCCCGATACCGTCCGAGCCCCTGGAGGACGCCCTTCGCGACCCGGTCGCCGAGGGCGCGCTGCGGGCCTGCCACCCCACCCTGACCCCGGCCGAGAACCGGGCCCGCGTATCGAACGCCGCCGCCGCCGAGCGGATCGGTGAGAGCACCGGCGACGCCGCGCCGCGGCAGGGCGCGGTGTGGCGGGGCGCGGTGTGGCGGGCGAACACGTTCGACGCCCACCGGGTGATCGCCCTCGCCTACGGGCGGGGCGGCGCGGCGCTCCAGGACGCGGTCGTCGAGCGGATCCTGCGCGCCCACTTCACCGAGGGCGCCGACATCGCCGACCGCGCCACCCTGGCGGCGCTCGCCGCCGAGGCCGGCCTGGACGGCACGGCCGAGGCGCTGGAGCGCGGCGACGGCACGGACGAGGTCCGCTCCGAGCTGCTGCGCGGCAAGGCCCACGGCGTCGCCACCTCACCGACCTTCGTGGTCGGCGACACCGCGGTCACGGGCGCGCAGCCTCCGGAGGTCCTCGCCGGCCTGGTACGCGACGCCGCTCCGCCGAGGGAGATCCCCGACGAGGTCCGGTGGCTGCGCCAGGCCGAGGCGCTGCTGGGTCTGCGGGACCCGCTCGGTGCCCTGCGGACGCTGCAGCCGCTGCTGGCCGAGCACGGCGACGACCCCGCCGTTCGCCTGCTGGCGGCCCGCGCCTACTTCGGCTCGGCCCAGCTCGGCCGGGCGAGGGAGACGCTGGAGTCGCTGCTGGAGCGCGCCCCCGGCGACCACTACGCCCGCTTCCTGCTCGGCAGGACGCTGGAGCGCGCCGGGCGGCACGGGCAGGCGCTGCCGCACCTGCGCCTGGCGGCGGCCATGTCCCCCGAGCCCGACTACGCCGACGCCGTACGGCGGGTGGAGGACCGCCTTCCCGCCTGACCTTCCGACCGCCTTCCCGGAAAGACGGGAAGGCGGGAGGCGGGAACGAGCGGAAGAGTGGGAAGACGGGAACGAGCGGAGGAGCGGGACGGCGGAAGGCCGCGGGCCACAGGCATGAAAAAAGGCCCCGCATCGCGCAAGGACCGGCACCCCCCGAGGGGGTACCGGTCCTTGACGAGGTGAACGGGTCCGGCCCTGCCGGGTCAGACGCTCACGGCGAGCTGGGTGACCTCGCCCAGGCGCGCCTGGGCGGGGATGTCCTTGCTGACGCCACCGCCCGCGATGATACGGACGGTCCAGTCACCGGGGGCGGCGAAGAAGCGGAAGACGCCCTCGTCGGACACCACCACCTCACCGGTGAACTCGCCGGCGTGGTCGAGCAGGCGGGCGTACGCCCTGCCGGCGCCCGAGACCACGCCCTGGATCACGGCCTGTCCCGCGAGGTCGATCCCGGCCGGAATCGCGGCCGTCTGTTCCGGAGCTGCGCATCCCTGAGTCATTAGCGGGCCTCTCCCAGTTCGATCGGCACGCCTACCAGCGAGCCGTACTCGGTCCACGATCCGTCGTAGTTCTTGACGCTGGCCTGGTCGAGGATCTCGTGGAGGACGAACCACGAGTGCGCGGAGCGCTCCCCGATACGGCAGTAGGCGATGGTGTCCTTGGAGAAGTCGACGCCCTCGCCCTCGTAGAGGGCCTTGAGGTCCTCGTCCGTCTTGAAGGTGCCGTCGTCGTTCGCGGTCTTCGACCACGGGATGTTGCGGGCGGTGGGAACGTGGCCGCCGCGCTGCGCCGCCTCCTGCGGGAGGTGGGCGGGCGCGAGCAGCTTGCCGGTGAACTCGTCGGGCGAGCGCACGTCGACCAGGTTGAGCTTGCCGATCGCGGCGACGACGTCGTCACGGAAGGCACGGATGGACAGGTCCTGGTCCTTGGCCTGGTAGTTCGTCGCGGGACGCTCGGTGACGTCCTTGACGAGCTCGCGGGAGTCGAGCTCCCACTTCTTGCGGCCACCGTCGAGGAGCTTGACGTTCTCGTGACCGTAGAGCTTGAAGTACCAGTAGGCGTAGGCGGCGAACCAGTTGTTGTTGCCGCCGTAGAGGACGACGGTGTCGTCGTTGGAGATGCCCCGGGACGACAGCAGCGCCTGGAAGCCCTCACGGTCGACGAAGTCACGGCGGACCGGGTCCTGGAGGTCCTGCTTCCAGTCGATCTTCACGGCGCCACGGATGTGGCCCGTGTCGTAGGCACTGGCGTCCTCGTCCACTTCAACGAGTACGACACCGGGGGTGTCGAGGTTGGCCTCGACCCAGTCGGCGTCGACCAGGACGGCGGAGCGGCTCATTTTTGATCCTCCGGGATCATCGTGCGGCGGGTGGTAGACGACGAATGATCAAGTACATCTCGCAGCCGAGGCAGAGCCCGAAAGCGGCGTTGAGAAAGGCGGCGAAGAGTGCCGCGGCGGTGGCGCCGAGGGCCAGCGGCGTGATCTGTGCGACGTATCCGACCAGGCCGACCAGGGCGAAGGCGAGTCCCACCGCCTGCGCGAAGCGCGGCGGCGAGGCGTCCTCCACCTGCCGGGGAGGACTCTTCACCAGAGCCCTGAAGACCGTTCCGTACGGCGACAGGCCGGCGACGCCCAGTGCGAACACCACGGCCTGGGCGGCCAGCAACCACGGGTTACCGGTGACCAGGACGAGCGCGAGCACGACGGCGGTGACGGCCGCGGCGAAACGGAGAGCTCGGGGATCGGCTTGCATCGCGTGATGCTCCCTGAAGGGTCGTGCAGATCGGTGCGGCTCGAACGGCCGCTTGAGATCGCCCTCAGGAAACGCGACAGAGCGCGGTGGTCACGCGGCAGAAATCAACCGCGCGCCGCTTCGTGAGCAGCTCTGTCGTCGGGTTCATGCCCATGACATTACCCCGGCGTCCCGCCATCTGTCACATCCCCGTCCAATTTCTGAGACAAGATCGTTCGGTGGACGGTAGGGTGCCCCGCTCACTCGCCCACCGCCGCCCCCAGGGCGCCGATCACGTCCGCCTTCCTGGGCTGGCCGGAGGCCCGCCGCACCACCCGGCCGGACGCGTCCAGGACGAGGACCGTGGGGGTGCGCATGATGTTCAGCGACCGGACCAGGTCGAGACGGGACTCGGCGTCGACCTCCACGTGCGCGACGCCCGGCACCATCCGGGCCACCTCGTCGAGGATCCGCCGGGTCGCCCGGCACGGCTGGCAGAAGGCGCTGGAGAACTGCACGAGGGTCGCGCGCTCCCCGAGCTCCATCTGCAGGTCGTCCGCGGTGAGCCGTTCCACCCCGCCCCTCGCCTTCCGCACCACGCCGTCGCGCCGCCGCACCAGCACGCCCGCGAGCGTGGCCAGGGCGAGCGTGACGGCCAGTACCGTCCACCCGGTCATGACGAAGGACAACGCGCCGGGGCCCCGCCCGATTCCCGCGGACGGGCCGGTGCCGGCCGGCGGACGATCAGGGGACGATCAAGGGACGGGGAGGGTGATCAGCACCCGTCCCCGGGCGGTGGCGATCTCGAACGAGGTGATGCGCTCGGGCGGGATCGTGGTCGTCGTCACGAAGGCGCCCGAGGCGTCCTGGGCGGCCCCGCCGACGGTCCACACGCCCGCCGTCTGCCTGAGGCCGCCGTCACCGAACACCCTCAGCCGGCAGCGGGTTCCGTCGGCCACCCCGGTGAGCACGACCCTGACCGTGGTGACCCCCCGCGCCACGGACGCGGTCGCCACCGCGCGGACCGCGCCGCGCTGATCCGCCGCCCGCACCTCGCTCGGCGCGAGCATGATCTGCGACTCCGGGTCGGACGGGCGGGACCCGGTCGAGGACGGCGAGGACGACGGCAGGGGCCGCCGCGACGACGGCGAAGGGGGCGACGGGGGCGACGAGGGCGACGAGGGCGCGGCCTTGGTCGGGGCGTCGTCCTGGGACGATCCCGGGTCCCGCAGCGTCTCCCCCTGCTCCCGGCCTCCGCTTCGGGCGTCCGCCCCCTGGTCGGCCTCCGTCTCCCCGCCCGCGGCCGGGTGCGGCGCGGAGACCGCCGTGCCGACGTCCTGCTGGGACTGGGAGACCGTCCACAGGGTCCCGCCGCCGAGCCCGACCACCAGCACCGAGGCGGCCAGCGAGAGCATCAGCCGGTTCGTACGGCGTCGCCTGACACCGGCGCTGAGCAGCCGGTCGAGCACCGCGCCGGGCGGGCTCGCCACCTGCGCCACGTCGTCCTGGGACACCTTGCCCAGGAACGTGGCCACCCCGGTCAGCTCCTCCAGCTCCGCGCGGCACCGGGCGCACCCGGCGAGATGGGTCTCGACCGGCGCCCGCTCGTCCGGCTCCAGCGCGCCGAGGGCGTAGACCCCGAGCGACATCCGTACTTCGTCACAGGTCGTCGTCATGGCGCGAGCCCCCGCTCCTCCAGCGCCAGCTTGAGCGCCCGAAGCGCGTAATACGTGCGCGATTTGACCGTTCCGGCGGGGATGCCGAGCGCGTCGGCGGCCTCCCGGACGGACTTGCCCTGGTAGTAGACCTCGGCCAGCACCTCGCGGTGCTCGGGCCTGAGCGCGGCCAGCGCCTCGGCCACCGCCCACGACTCCACGGCCCGCTCCAGCTCGTCCTCGGCGGGCACCACCGCGAGCGCCTCGTCGCCCGTCTCCGGCGGGCGCGAGCTGCGCGCGCGGTGCTGGTCGACGACGAGGTTGCGGGCCACCGTGAACAGCCAGGCGCGGATGGATCGTCCGGTCAGCGCGTCCGGGTGGCGCCAGGCCCGCAGCAGTGTCTCCTGCACGACGTCCTCCGCCCTTCCCGAGTCTCCCGTCAGCCGCAGCACGTAGCCGTAGAGCGGCCCGCCGTGTTCGTCGAAGAGCGCCCTGACGAGCTGCTCGTCGGCGGTTCCGGCTTGGCTCACACCCTCACGACGTACGCCGGGGCGATCCGGTTCAGACACGGGACACGGTCAGCCGCGCAGGGGCACGTCGGAGGCCGTCCCCGAGATGCGCAGCCCTCCGGGGACGACCCGGACGTCGGTCAGCTTGAGGTTGTAGGGCAGCTTCCCGAGCGGGATGCGGTAGTTGAGGAACCGGTTGGGGTCGGGCACCGCGATGCCGCCGCCCAGGGTCACCTTCTCCGCGAGGAGCTGCAGGCCGCCCTGGACGATCTCCACCTTCATGGTCGCCTCGGCCGGCACCTGCTGTCCCAGCACCGTGATCTCCCCCTTGATGAGGAGCGCGTCGCCCGCGACGCTGACCTTGACCCCGCGCGGCGCCCGCTGGTTGAGCGCCCGCACCGGGACCACGACCGCCCCCTCCACCCGCTCGGCGCGCATGTCCACCTGCTGGGGGCGCATGACGAGGTCCTCCAGCCGCGCGGTGACGCCGTGCAGGGTGAAGTCGACGCTGGAGAGCGCCACGCCCGAGATCGTCATCGCGCCCGCGGCGACGTCGACCCTCTCGTAGCGGCCGGCGATCGCCTGGGTGAGGAAGGGAATGCCCGCGATGGTCACCTCGGGCGGGGCGGACAGGTCGTACTTGGCCGTCGCCTGCCGGGCGATCTCACGCTGCACCCCGGTGACGGCCACCCGGTCCAGGACCGCGACGAGGACGAGAAGCAGGACCAGAAAAGCGATGAGCTTACGCATCCGACTCCCTGTTCACTCTCCGGCTCCGGGGTGAGGCCGTGGGCGTGATCTCCCCTGGCCATCCTGTCCGAAACGACGCCCAGGTGGTAGCCTCCCGCGGCTCAGCCCCCCGCGAAGGGGGGCAGCACCTCCACCGTGGCCCCGTCGGCCAGGACGACCGTCCCGTGCGCCCGCAGCCCCACCGGATCCCCGTTGACCAGGAACGACGACCGTCTCACCACGCGGGCGAGCGCGTCACGGCCCGATGTGATTTTGGTCATCAACTCGTCGAGGGTGGCGGCCTCGAACGGCTCCTCCGCCACGCCCGCCGCCTCCTTGGCCGCCGCCCAGTACCTGACGATGCCCGTCGCCATCTGTGAATCATCTCCTTGACCGCACGCAGGGTTACCACGCCATTACGGCGAATTCACCTGGAGAACCCGTGTTCATCAGGTGGACGTTCGCTGAACGCTTCATCCCCGTGGGTTATCCTCACCTACTACGGGACCTGGGCAATGTAGCCCCCGGGTCCTTACGTGTTTGTACGGCTTATTGCCGGCATGACGCGGGAAGGAGACATCGTGAGCAATCTCCTGCTGCTCACCAACGCCCTCGAGCCCTCGACCGAGGTGCTTCCGGCGCTGGGACTGCTGCTGCACTCGGTACGGGTCTCGCCGGCGGAGGCGTCCGCCCTGCTCGACGCCCCGCCCGCCGACGCGATCCTGGTGGACGCGCGCCGCGAGCTCGTCCAGGCCAAGAGCCTGTGCCGGCTGCTGCGGACCACGGGTGTCGCCTGCCCGCTGGTGGTGATCGTCACCGAGGGCGGCCTGGCCGGGCTGACCGCGGAGTGGGGTGTCGACGACGTCATCCTGGACACCGCCGGTCCCGCCGAGGTCGAGGCACGGCTCCGGATGGCCGTGGGCAGGCTCAGCCTCTCCGCGGCCGAGGACGTCCCCGACGAGATCCGCAACGGCGACCTGTCGATCGACGAGGCCACCTACACCGCCCGGCTCCGCGGCCGCGCCCTGGACCTGACCTTCAAGGAGTTCGAGCTCCTGAAGTACCTGGCGCAGCACCCGGGGAGGGTCTTCACCCGCGCCCAGCTCCTCCAGGAGGTCTGGGGGTACGACTACTTCGGCGGCACCCGCACCGTGGACGTCCACGTCCGGCGGCTCCGCGCCAAGCTCGGCGCCGAGTACGAGGCGCTGATCGGCACCGTGCGCAACGTCGGGTACCGGTTCGTGCCCGAGCGCGGCAACGAGCCCGTCGACGAGCGCGAGCCCGCCCACAACTGACGGCCGGTCCACGGCCCCGCACCCGTCCCGTCGTTCCGTGCCCGGTCACGTGCCGGCCACGGGCCCCCGCCCGCCCGGTGGGCGCATCGGCGCGCCCGGGGCGTGACCGGGCCTCGCCCGCCCCGCGTCGGGCACACACGTCCGCCGTCAGTCAGGCGTCAGGCGGGCACGTCGGGCGTCAGGCACGCACGTCCGGCGGGGCACCGGGGGTGACCAGCCCCGACTCGTAGGCGAAGACGACGAGCTGCGCCCGGTCCCGGGCCCCGAGCTTGGTCATCGACCGGCTGACGTGGGTCTTCACGGTGGCGTGGCTGATCGTCAGGTGCTCGGCCATCTCCAGGTTGGACATGCCGGTGGCCACCAGGGCCATGATCTCGCGCTCCCGCACGGTCAGGCGTTCCAGACCCGGTCCGGCCACGGGCCTGGGCGGGGTGGACACGTACTCCTCGATCAGCCGCCGGGTCACCGAGGGCGAGAGCAGCGCCTCCCCCGCGGCGGCCACCCGCACCGACCTCAGCAGCTCCGCGGGTTCGATGTCCTTGACCAGGAAACCGCCGGCCCCGGCCCGCAGGGCCGCGAAGACGTACTCGTCCAGGGCGTAGTTGGTCAGGATCACCACCCGCACCGCGTCGAGCTCGGGGTCGGCGCCGATCCTCCTGGTGGCCTGGATCCCGTCGAGCAGCGGCATCCTGACGTCCAGCAGCGCCACGTCCGGCCGCAGCGCGCGGGAGAGCTCGACGGCCTCGACGCCGTTGCCCGCCTCGCCGACGACGACGATGTCACCGGCCGTCTCGAGCAGCGCGCGGAACCCCGCCCGGATCAGCGCCTGGTCGTCGGCGAGCAGCACCCTGATCACCGGCGTCCCCTCCCTGACGGCTCGGGCGCGGACGGCGGCGTCCCGGTGACGGGGGACCCGGCCGGGAACGGACCGGTGAGCGGCAGCTCGGCCCGGACGGCGAACCCCCCTCCCGCACGCGGCCCGGCCGTGAACGACCCTCCGACGGCGACGGCCCGCTCGCGCATCCCGATCAGCCCCATTCCCTGCGTGACGACCCCCACCTCCGACGCCCCGTCGTCCTCCACGGAGATCACGATCGTCCCGGGCCGGTACTCGGTGGTCAGCGTGATCGACGCGGGCCCTGCGTGCCGGAGCACGTTGGTGAACGCCTCCTGCGTGATGCGGTAGGCCGCCCGGTCGACGACCGGGGGCAGGTCCCGCGGCTCCCCCGTGACGAGGACCTTGACCGGCAGCCCCACCGCCTCGGCCCGGGCGACCAGGCCGGGCAGCCGGGCGAGTCCCGCCCCGGGATCGTCCGGGTCGCCCTGCCGCAGCACCCCGAGCGTGGCGCGGAGCTCGTACATGGCGTCGCGGCCCGCCTCCCTGATCGCGGCCAGCGCCTCCCGGGAGCGCCCGAGGTCCGAATCCAGCAGGTGCGCGGCCACGGAGACCTGGACGTTGATGACCGAGATGCTGTGGGTGAGGCTGTCGTGCAGTTCCTGGGCGATCCACAGCCGCTCCTCGCCCGCCCTGCGCAGGGCCGCCTCCTCGCGGGTGCGCTCGGCCTCGGCCGCGCGCCGCTCGACCTCCTCCAGGTAGGCGCGGCGGTTCCTGGTCATCTCTCCGACGACCACCACCGCCACCACCCAGCCGCTGATCAGGGAGAGTCCTCCCGGAGGGGCGGGGTCGACGTCGGAGAGCGCGATGAGGCCGTAGATCCCCACGCCCAGCGCGGCGGCGAGCGCGATCGCCAGGCGGCGCCGTCCCATGGAGGTGGCCGTGTAGATCGACATCAGCGCGGGCGCGGCGGTGAAGACCCCGGGGTACCGGCAGGCGTAGTAGGCGAGGGCACAGCCCACCGTGATCACCCCCACCGTCGCGGGCCTGCTCCGCCGCACCGCCAGCGGCAGTGCCGACGTCATGATCAACGCGATGCCGAACACGTCCAGCGGGCGCTCCGGCGAGCCCGAGGTGGACATCTGGCCGTAGACGCCCGCGACGATCCCCGTCAGCACGCCGAACGCGATCAGCGCGTCGGCCCTCCCGATCCTCACCCTGACACGGTAGGACAGGGTCTCCCGCCCGCCGACCGGCACGAGGAGGAGATCGGCGTACATCCCCGGTGGTACGCACCGGACCCGCGGCCCGCACACCGCGCGGCCTCTGCCCGCGGGACACCCCTGAGGGCCGGGCACGCCCCCCGGGAGCCATGCCACGGAATCCCCGAAGTGTCACAGGACCACCCCCTGGGGGCCGGGCACGCCCTGAGGCCCGGACACACGTGGGGCCCGCCGGACGTTTCTCCGGCGGGCCCCACCCGCGGGCCTCGACTGCGGGGTCGTACCTCAGCGCGTACGCGACGCCGTGCCCGCTCCCGTCCCGGCCGGCACGGCGCGCCGCGTCCCGGTGGAGCGCCGCTCCGGCCCGGACGGGCGCACCGCGTGTCCCGCAGGTGTCACGGCACGACCGTGATGTGGCCGGGCACCGGCGGGGCGATCGTCGGGTTCGCCGCGAAGTAGGCGGTGAAGGCGTCGATGTCCAGCGGGCCGCTCCACAGGTCGGTGCCGTCCCTGAAGGCCAGGAACGCGTCCCCGCCGCCGACCAGGAAGTTGTTGGCCGCCACCCGGATCGTCTGGGTGTCCGTCACGTCGACGCCGTCGATCTTCATGTTGGAGACCTTCGAACCCCACGGCGCGCTCGCGCTGTAGGTGTAGGTGAAGTTCGACGAGGGCTGCAGGATCTTGGTGAACGCCTGGGCGTTGGGCCCGCCGGTGAACTGCTGCTCCAGCACGGTCTTGAGCTGGGCACCGGTGAGCGTGACCACCTGCGTGAGGTTGTTGAACGGCTGCACGGTGAACGCCTCGCCGTACGTCACCACGCCGTCGCCCTCACCCGCGGGCGAACCCGCGTAGTTCAGGGACGCCCGTACGCCACCGGGGTTCATCAGGGCGATCTGGGCGTTGCCGCCGGTCCTCGTCGCGGCGAGCTGGGCGTCGGCGATGAGGTTGCCCAGCGGGGACTCCCCGGAGGCCACGGCGGTGTTGGTGATGTCCGCGGTGATCCTGCCGATCGGCCTGTTGGCCACCGGCGCGACACGGTCCTTCCACGTCTGGACGAACGCGGTGATCTCCGGGTCGGGGGTGACGGTCCTGGTCACGACCTGGTTGTCGGCCACGACCGTGGAGCGCACCACGTCACGGGTCCTGACGTCCACCTGGAAGTCGACCTTGGTGATCACGCGGCCGAAGGAACCGCCCTGGCTGTACAGGCGCTTGGCGCCCTTGGGGTCGGACACCGTGCACAGGTAGGCCTGGTGCGAGTGACCGCTGAGGATCATGTCGACCTCGGCGTCCACCTGCGTGGCGATCCGGTTGCCCGCGCCCGGCTGGGCGCTGCAGGCGTCCGGCGACTGGCCTGCGGTGACCTGGTCGCCCTCGTGCACCAGCACGACCTGGGCCTTGATGCCGACCAGCTTGAGCAGCCTGGACGCCACGTTCGCGGCCTTGACCTCGTCGATGAACTCCAGGTCCTTGATGCCCTCGGAGGTGACGATGCTCGGGGTGCTCTGGGTGACCAGGCCGATGAAGCCGATCGGCACGCCGTTCATCCAGCGGATCGCGACCGGGGGCAGCGCGGGGATGCCGTACTGCCGGAGCAGGTCGCGCAGCGCGCCGGTGTTCTTGCCGCCCAGGGCGTCCAGCGCCTGCTTCTCCGCGGTCTGCGTCGGCCGCTTGAAGATCACGTTGGCGCCGAGGTAGGTGAACTTCGCGCCCTTCCACTCACCCGCGGGCGAGCAGCCGTCCACCGGGTGGCAGCCGCCGTTCATGATGCGCCGCAGCTCGGCGTAGCCCTCGTCGAACTCGTGGTTGCCCACGGCGGAGGCGGTGACGCCGATCTTGCCGAGGAACTCCACCGACGGCTCGTCGTGGTAGGCCGCGGAGATCAGGGGGGTGGCGCCGATCAGGTCGCCCTGGGCGACCTTGAGGGTGTTCTTGTCCGACATCTGCTTGAGGTGCGTGGCGGCGTACGCGGCGCCACCGGCCTCGACGGTGGCGCCGGTCTCGTCGACCATGCGGCCGGAGGACCCGGTCGGAGGCTCGAGGTTGCCGTGGAAGTCGTTGAGGGAGAGCAGGCGGACCGGCACCGTCTTGGCGGGCTTGTTGCCCGCCTCGGCTGGTCCCATCGCGAGCACCAGACCGGCCCCGGCGAGCACGCCCGCCATCGCCAGCCGCTGGAAGGAACGAGACATCATGAACCACGACACTAGGGGGACCTTCTGACCGTGGAACGTCCGAGAGATAACGATTCACCGGATCGCTACATGGCGGCTTTTGCCAGTCCCCGACGTACGCGGGACCGGCACGCCCGCCTAGAGTCCACATCTTGACATCCTCTCCTCCCTGGAGGGAGGGGATTCCCACGGTCGCTCGTGAGGGTTCCTGCTTCACTGCCAACCGCCCGTCAGAGAGGACTCTCTGTGAGGTCTTACGTCAGCTCCACAGGCGTTTTATCTCTCCGCCAGCCCGGCGGCGAGGATGTTCTTCGCGGCGTTCACGTCCCGATCATGGTACGCGCCGCAGGCGCACACCCACTCACGGGTGCCCAGTGGCATGGATGGCTGGATGGTTCCGCACGCCGAGCACAGCTTCGACGAGGGGAACCAGCGGTCCACGGCCAGCAGTTTCCGCCCGTACCACTGTGCTTTGTACTCCAGCATGGTGCGCATCTGTCGCCAGGAGGCGTCGGAGATGGCGCGTGCCAGGCTCTGGTTTTTCACCATGGTGCGCACGGTGAGGTCTTCGATCACGACCGTTTGGTTCTCACGGACGAGACGCGTGGTGACCTTGTGCAGATGATCGCGACGCCGATCGGCGATACGAGCGTGAACGCGCGCCACCTTGAGCTTCGCCTTGTGCCGGTTCGCCGAACCCTTCTCCGTGCGCGAGAGGTTCCGCTGGACCTTGGCGAGCTTGCGGCGGTCGGCCCGCTCGTGCCGGGGGTTGACGATCTTCTCCCCGGTCGACAGCGTCGCCAGTGCCGTGATGCCCGCGTCCACGCCGACCGTGCCGCTCGCGGGGGGAAGTGGAGGAATGCGGTCCTCACACAGGATCGACACGAACCACCGCCCGGCCGCGTCCTTCGACACGGTCACCGTGGACGGCTCGGCCCCCTGGGGCAGGGGGCGCGACCACACGACGTTCAGCGGGCCGTCCATCTTGGCGAGGGTGAGTTGGCCGTCTTTCCATCGGAAGGCGCTACGGGTGTACTCGGCGCCGGCCCGCGACGTCTTGCGGGATTTGAACGTCGGATATTTTGCCCGCTTGGCGAAGAAGTTCGCGAACGCCGCCTGCAGGTGGCGCAGCGCCTGTTGCAGCGGGACCGAAGACACCTCGTTCAAGAACGCCAGGTCCTCGGTCTTCTTCCACTGCGTCAGTGCGGCCGAGGACTCCACGTAGGAGACCTTCCGGCCCTCCACGGTGTAGGCGCGGCTGCGGTGTTCGAGCGCTTTGTTGTACACCAGGCGAGCACAGCCGAACGTGCGAGACAGTATTTCCGCCTGCTCGTCCGTCGGGTGGAAGCGGAACCTGAAGGCCCGCTTCACGATCTGCGCCACGCCTCGCACAATACGACAGGATCACTTAAATGGTGGGTGGAACGGGTCGTGCGGGTCCAGGCCCGCTCAGGCACCAGAGCGCCTTCGCGCTCCCGTTTTCTTTCCGGTCTGAAGGCCGCAGTATCCACAGGAGTTATTCGATGAACGCGCGTGTGGAACACCGGGGATCGCTCGGCGGCGCCGAGGTGGCCGCGATCCTCGAGGTGGCGGAGGCGGCCACCGAGGCCGACGGGGTCGGACCGCTCAACGAACAGGCCTTGCTGCACCTGCGCTACGGAGGCGACGAGCGGATCGGGGCGGTGCTCCTGTACGAGGGGGACGACCTGGTGGGCTACGCGCACGTGGACCCGGCCGATCCCGTCGAGGGCCCGGTCGGGGAACTGGTCGTCCACCCGGCCTTCCGGCGGCGCGGGCACGGGGCGCACCTGCTGCGGGCCGCGCTCGACCGGGCCGGCGGGCGCCTGCGCCTGTGGGCGCACGGCGGGCACCCCGCGGCCGAGGCTCTCGCCCGGTCGGCGCAGTTCGAGAAGGTCAGATCGCTGTGGCGGATGCGCCGCCCCCTGTCCGGCGACCTGCCCGGTTTCGAGCTCCCCGAGGGCGTACGGCTGCGCACGTTCGAGCCCGGCGGTTCCGACCCGGAGGCGTGGGTGGCGCTCAACGCCCGGGCCTTCGCCCACCACCCCGAGCAGGGCGCGTGGACGATCGAGGACCTCCGGCTGCGCCGGCACGAACCGTGGTTCGACCCGGACGGTTTCTTCCTCGCCGTACGGCAGGACGGCCCCGGGGGCGGCGACCGGCTGGTGGGCTTCCACTGGACCAAGGTGCACGACGACGGCGACCACGCCCACGAGCCGATCGGCGAGGTGTACGTGGTCGGCGTCGACCCCGACGAGCGGGGAGGCGGCCTGGGCCGGTCGCTGACCCTGGCGGGCCTGGAGTACCTGCGGTCGCGGGGCCTGGGCCAGGTGATGCTGTACGTGGACGAGAGCAACCCCTCGGCGATCCGCCTGTACGAGAAGCTCGGCTTCACCCGGTGGGACGTCGACGTGATGTACCGGCGGTAGAGCGCGCCGTCCGCCGTGCGGCTCCGTGACGACGGAACGCCGGCCGGGAGGGATCCCGGCCGGCGTTCCCGCACGGTCGTCGGCGAGGGCCTCCGCGGGGCGGCGCGCCCGCCCCGGCCCTCGCGGCCCGCTACTCGACCATCCAGTGGAGCGCGAAGTAGGACAGCGCGGCGACCAGCGCGGCGGCCGGGATCGTCAGGATCCAGGCGGTCACGATGTTGCCCGCGACACCCCACCGCACGGCCGACAGGCGCTTGGTGGCACCGACGCCCATGATGGCGCTGGTGATCGTGTGGGTGGTCGAGATGGGGGCACCGAAGCCGATGGCCGCGGTGTAGAGCACGGTCGCCGCGGCGGTCTCCGCCGCGAACCCCTGCGGGGGGTCGAGCGCGATGATCCGGCGGCCCAGGGTTCGCATGATCCGCCAGCCGCCCGCGTAGGTGCCGAGCGAGATGGCCGTGGCGGCCGAGAGGATGACCCACTGCGGGATCGGGTCGCCGTTGTTCTGGTACCCGCCGACCACGAGGGCCAGGAAGATGACGCCCATCGTCTTCTGGGCGTCCTGGAGACCGTGACCGAGTGCCATCGCCGCTGCGGAGACGGTCTGCGCGAGCCGGAACCCGCGGTTGGTCTTCGAGGGCTGGGACCTGCGGAACCCCCAGAGAATGGCGATCATGATGAGCCCGGCGAGGCTGAAGCCGATCAGCGGGGACAGGATCATCGGGATGACGACCTTCTCCAGCACCCCGTCCCAGTGGACGGTGCTCGCCGAGGCGATCGCGGCGCCGACCAGGCCGCCGATCAGCGCGTGGCTGCTGGAGGAGGGGAGGCCGAAGTACCACGTGACGAGGTTCCAGGTGATCGCGCCGATCAGTCCGGCCCCCACGATGACGAGGCCGTGACTGCCGTTCGGGGCGTCGATGATGCCCTTGCCGACCGTGGCGGCCACCTGCGTACCGAGATGCGCACCCAGGAAGTTCATGGCCGCGGCCATGAACAGCGCGGCCCTCGGCGTCAGCGCGCGCGTCGAGACGGAGGTCGCGATCGCGTTCGCGGCGTCGTGGAAGCCGTTGGTGTAGTCGAACACCAGCGCCACGACCACCACGCCGATGACGAGTGCGAGCGTGAGATCCACTTAGCTTTCCTTGACCGCGATCGACTCGATCGTGTTGGCCACGTGCTCGAAGGCGTCGGCGGCCATCTCGAGCTGGTCGATGACCTCCTTCATCTTGAGGACGGTCAACGCGTCGTACTCCCCGCCGAAGAGCTTGGCGAGAAGGCGGCGGTAGACCTGGTCGGCCTGGTTCTCCAGCCGGTTGATCTCGATCCAGTACTCGTTCAGGTTCTTCATCGAGCGCAGCCTGGGCATGGCCTCGGCGGTGAGCTCCGCGGCGCGTTCCAGGACCTCGACCTGCCGGACGACCTCCTTGGGAAGGTGGTCGATCTGGTACAGGACGATGAGGTCGGCGGCCGCCTCCATGTAGTCCATGACGTCGTCGAGGTTCGAGGCGAGGCGGTAGATGTCCTCGCGGTCGAAGGGGGTGATGAAGCTCTCGTTGAGCCGGTTCATGATCGCGTGAGTACGCTCGTCACCGGCGTGCTCACAGGCGCGCATCTTCTCGGCCAGGGCTTCCCGGTCCGATCCGTCACTGATGATCTCTACCAGCAGACGGGACGCTGTGACGAGGTTGTTCGCCGAGTCGGCGAACAAGTCGTAGTAGCTGTCCTCACTCGGTGTGAGACGCAGGCGCACGTCGTTCTCCAGATGTGCGGGGATGGTCCGCAGAGAAGGGTACGGGTTACCAGCGGAAATGCGAACTTCACCCGCTAGACACGCACTCTTCCTCATGTCGCTACCCGGCGCATACCCGGAGACACTCGGCTTGAGGCAGCCTGGAGGGCAACTTTCCGTGACCGTTTTGCTGGTTTTCGGCCACATTATGCCGAAGCCAGGTCACGTATAGGACTCTCTCCGGGAAGCCCGTCCGGCGCGTCGCCCGTGCCGTCCTCCGGGATCCCCGATTTCGGCGTGCCTGACGGAGATCCACGGAGGTCGGCCGGGGTCCGCGATCGCGCACGACGAGCAGGGTGATTTCCATCACGACCTGCCGTCCCGCCGCGTCCCGACCTTCCTCCGGCAGGCGTCCTTCCCCCGGCAGGCCGTCCCGCTCCCGGCCGATCCCCGGTCTCCGGTCGTCCGTTTCCGGCCGGGCGTCCCGGGTTCCCGGTCGCGTGCCCACGTCACCCGGCGCCCGCGCCCTCGCTTCCCGCTTCGCGGCCGTGCGCCCCTTCGGCCTCCTGGCCCCTGTTTCGCGGCTTTTGGTTCCCTTGCCCCTCGAACTTACGGCTGTCCCTCGAACCTACGGCTGCGCAGCCCTCGACTCCCGGTTCCTCCCCTGCCCTCGGCTTCCGGCTTCCCGGGCCCTCGGCTTCCGGCTCCTCGGCTTACGGACCGCTGGTTCCCGGGTTTCGGTCGCCCCGGATCTGGTGACCGTCAAATGGGCGTCCGGTGGAAGTTCAGGTACGAACGGCTCGGCGTCGGCCCCCGCTGCCCCTGGTAGCGCGACCCGTACTTCTCCGAGCCGTACGGATACTCGGCCGGAGAGCTGAGCCGGAACAGGCAGAGCTGGCCGATCTTCATCCCCGGCCAGAGCTTGATCGGCAACGTCGCGACGTTGGAGAGTTCGAGCGTGACGTGCCCGCTGAACCCGGGGTCGATGAATCCGGCCGTGGAGTGGGTGAGCAGGCCGAGCCTGCCCAGCGAGCTCTTGCCCTCCAGCCGCGAGGCGAGATCGTCCGGCAATGTGACGACCTCGTACGTACTGGCCAGCACGAACTCCCCCGGATGCAGGATGAACGGCTCACCCTTGTCCGGCTCCACCATCCGCGTCAGATCGGGCTGCTCGACCGCCGGATCGATGTGCGGGTACCGGTGGTTCTCGAAGACCCTGAAGTAACGGTCCAGGCGTACGTCCACGCTGGAGGGCTGGATCATCTCCGCCTCGAAGGGGTCGATCCTGACCCTTCCGGCCTCGATCTCCGCGGCGATGTCACGATCGGAAAGCAGCACGTGAGGCAACCTACCAACGCCACGCCCCTGGGGCGGCGGCGCTCCCGCACCTCGGGATGCCGAGAATCTCGCGCCGGGGAGGTCCAGAGCCTCCCGAGTTTCCGCTAGAGTGGTCACGCGGCACACCGCACGCGGGTGTAGTTCAATGGCAGAACATCAGCTTCCCAAGCTGACAGCGCGGGTTCGATTCCCGTCACCCGCTCCACTCACAAAGGCCCAGGTCAGGATGCGAATCCGAACCGGGGCCTTCGTCGTTTCCGGGGCCGATTCTCACTCGCGTGCCAGATTCGTGCCAGATCAGTTGATCTCGACCCCGGCAAGGGGCGGATCATGGCCGTCATCCTTGGGCATGAGCCCTTTCTTGACGATCTCCCCCAGTGCGTCGGCGATGGCCCGATCCCGATCCTTGGCCGTGTGGAGATCAAAGCGGCGGTGCGGCGCGCCACCGCACGGCCCAGCGTCGCGGATCCCGGCCGCGCAGGCGGCCTGGAGGCCGGTCACGGCCGGGGCCGCACTCGGGCCGCGCACCGACCGCCGACCCCGCCGTACTGGCCATCAATCGCCGTACCCGGGCCGCCCCGCCGGCCTAATCCGGATCACGTCTGCTCACCCCGCCACGGCAAATCTCAACCATGCACACCCCAGCGGTCCAGGCCCGTATAGACGAACGCGGTCCGGCACACAGGAGCGGACATGCACTCCGCCTCTCCCCTGTAGAACGCCACCAGCGAATCCGGCCCCCTCCACCAGGTATCCACCAGCCCGGCCACCTCCTGGACCGGCTCATGACCTTCGAGCCGGATCGCTTCGACCTCATCACCTGTAACCTTCACGATCTTCTTGGCGCACACGCCCGCGTGATAGGCCAAGGCCACCGACTCCACCCAGCCCTCGACCGTTGCATGCAGCGGCACCCAACGCTCACCGTCAACACCGAGCTCACCACCAGGCCCGATCATGAAGGAATAAGGAACCGCCGTCCGCTGCACACCGGCCTCGAACCACCACCCCCCAGCCGGTGAACCTTCCGGGGTATCCGGACACAAGATCCGAGGACCACCGTCGTAATGCGGAGCCGGAGGAAGCACAAGCCCACCCCAGCGAGCCGCATACTCCGCGACCCGATCAATCTCACGTTCCGGGACACCCGAGGAGAGCCAACCATCCCGGCACTGATCAACCTTTAGGGAGGCCACCCGCAAGCCATGAGCCTGGACAAAGCTGCGTGCCCTGCGAGTGAGTCCTTGAGGAACATCGACGGGGTAGAGAGCCATTCGGCGACATTACAACGCCTCCGGCGGGGGGACTCCGGCTCCGGGATGACCACTGAGGGCGTGCCCATCACCGCCGGCCTGTCGGTGGCTGAGGTAGGGGTCTGCTCATCTCGTCTGCCCTCGACCCGGGACAAGCCGAGCGGACCAGGGGCGGGCGGGTCGACGGCAGACGGGATGAGCAGGCGAGCGAAGGCTTGCGCAGGTGCGCCCAGTCCGGGAATCCTGCGGTCATGCTCACTGTGCGGCAACTCCTCGACTACCTCGGAGACCTACCTGACGACACCCCCGTGGTGATCGATGTTCGCCCAGGAGACGAGTACGTACGCACCGAAGACATCATCATCACGGACGAGGACGTAGCCGGGAAGCGCACCCCCATCGGCGTACAACTCATGACGCGCAAGGTCCAACGCGACGCCATTCAGCAAGAGCTGATCGACCTACGTGCAGCCCTCTGCTACACCCTGGGCAAGTACCACAGCAAACCAGGCCCGCAAGGAATAACAATCCTCTCTGTCCTTTCTGACCAGGAGATCTTCCATGAGATCCGAAGACTCCGCCTGATCGCCGAGTCCGTCGAGCAGCAGAGCTCAGGACCGTCACCGCCGGGCCATTAACGGGCCATTAGACAGGGTGACGAGGGGGCAACCACGGTCACTCACGACCGGCCGGACGTCCAGCTCGGCCGTCCCACCTGCCGTACTCGATGCACTTCCCAAGCTGACAGCGCGGGTTCGATTCCCGTCACCCGCTCCACGCTTCAAGGCCCAGGTCAGGGATGCATTCCCGACCCGGGCCTTCGTCGTTTCCAGGGTCGTTCGATCTTCTCGGGCCATTGGCTCTCGTTGCTCCCACCGCTCCGTCATGCTCGTCATCGCGCGCAGCTCAGACCTTGATGACGGTGACGCGTCCGCCGCACAGGGCGGCAAGGTCCTCCGGGTCGGAGGTGAGAACCGTAACGGGGCCGGGGGCGGCGAGGGCGGTTGCGCTGAGCATCGCATCGATGGCGTACGTGTGCCCGTGCAGGCCGGCGCCGGACAGAAGTGCGGCGGCGTGGCGGGCGATCGGTTCGGTGACCGGTTCGACGACAAGTCGGGACAGCGACCACTCCAGAGCCGGCCGGTTGATGCGGGGGTGGACCACTTCGACGAGGGTGGCGGCGGAGGTGATGACGCGGAGATCGTCGGCGCGGGCGAGGGCGAGCCATGTGGTGACCGTGCGGTCACGCAGGACGACTTTGGCCAGCCCTTCGCTGTCGAGGACCAGCGTGCCGCCGGGGGTGGCGGGAGAACGGGTCATGCAGCGTCCGTCCCACCATGGGCCTGTCCCTGCCGTGCCTGGTTGAGTTGGTCGCGCAGTGCCCGGACTTCGTCGTCGGCAATGGGGCCGTGCTCGGCCTCGGCGACCTGGATGAGTTCACTGAGGTTGTCGCGCTCGATCTGGCGGGCGACGGCGGCGGTGACGTAGGCAGACAGACCGGAAGGGCCGCTCCGGGACCGTGCGGCCTCCGCGATGTCACGCGGCATGGTGATCGAGTACTTACCGGTAGGCTCACTCATGCTCTTTATCCTACCTGTCATGCTACCGACAGCGATGGCCATGCCTAGCGGGAACCGAGCACCAGGTCTGCCCCACATCCACTTCTCGATCTTGGAGGCTGCGCGTCCGATCCCATTTCGCGCACACGCTTCGTCCTGTAGGTCTCCCAACGGCTGTGACCCATCATGCGCTCCTCTCGAACACGTGCATGGTGGTCACGTGCTCTGCCTCACACCGCTTCTTACCAACGATCGCTCGGTCGATATCGGCGGTCCGCACCTCACCCTGTGCGTGCGGAGAAAAGGCCACCTCCCGACGGAAGGTGGCCCTCTGGGAAAGAGCGACGATCAGGTCCGAGCGGTCACCAGGGTCACCGCTGTCTCCGAGTGGACGCCGGTCTCGTCCGTGCAGTGCGCCAGGTTCGCGCGTACGGCGGCCGTGAGGTCGGCGCGACGCGAACCGATGTACGGACCGACCGCGGAGAAGTCGAACAGGCAGCAGATCGCGTCGGGCCCGCCGGGAACGGTGACCGGCAGCGTCCACTCGTGGAGTTCGACGTCGACGAAACCGGCCTCCTTCGCCAGGGTGGCGACCTCGATCCCGGGCAGGGACCACGGTTCCTCGAAGAGGTCCGCCCTGTCGGGGCCGAGGACGGTGGCGACGGCGTCGTACAGGGCACGGAAGAGCGGGTTGCGGTGCAGCGGCTGCCAGGTGGCGATGGCGATCCGCGCGCCGGGACGGGCGGCCCGGCGCATCTCGGCCAGCGCCGCGCCACGGTCGGGAACGAACTGCAGGACCTGCTGCATGGTGATCAGGTCGAACGCCTCGTCGGAGACGTGCAGCGGGGTGGCGCCGCATTCCACGTACTGGATGGGGGCGCCGTCGACGGCGGGTGGTTCGGCGGCGAGGGCGAGCATGGCGGGGTTGAGGTCGGTGCCGACCACGGCACCGGTGGGGCCGACCGCCCTGGCCAGCACCCGCGCGACGGTGCCGGGGCCGGTGCCGACGTCGAGCGCCTTGGTGCCGGGGGCCGGCGCAAGCGCCTCGACCAGGTGCTCCGCCCACGGCTGGAAGATCGACGGGAGCAGGATGTCCTTGTACGGCCGTACCTGGCCGACGTCGAAGGAGGTGTCCGCGGTCACGGCTGTCCGGGACCTGGTGGCCGTCTCCAGGGTCTCGGCGAGGATGTCGACCTCGTCGGGAGAGTTGTACAGGTAGAACGAGGCGCGGATCGCGGCGGGGACGCCGAACCGGCTGCACGCGAGCTGCGCGCAGTGGTTGCCGGAACGAACGGCGATGCCCGCCTCGTCCAGGCTCGTACGCATGCGCTGCAGCGGGACGCCGTCCACCACGAACGACAGCAGCGGCAGCCGGTTCGCGGTGCCGGTCGGGCCGATGAAGCGGATGCCGGGCACGTCGCCGAGCCGGTCCAGGGCGTACTCGATCAGGGTCTGGTCGTGGGCGGCGATCGCGTCCATGCCGATCCCGCTCAGGAAGTCGCAGGCGGCGCCGAGACCGACGGCCTGCGCGACCGGGGGTGTGCCGGCCTCGAACTTGAGCGGGGGCGCGGCGTAGTGCATGGAGTCCACCGTGACGTTCTCGATCATCTCGCCGCCGCCGAGGAAGGGCGGGAGCGCTTCCAGGAGTTCGTACCTGCCCCACAGGGCGCCGATTCCGGTGGGTCCGCACATCTTGTGGCCGGAGAACGTGACGAAGTCGGCTCCCAGCGCGGTGACGTCGATGCCGAGGTGCGGGACCGACTGGGCCGCGTCGACGACCATCAGGGCGCCGACCTCGTGCGCGCGGGCGGCGATCGTCGCGACCGGGTTCACCGTGCCCAGGATGTTCGAGGCGTGCACGACCGTGACGACCTTGGTCCGCTCGTTGATCTTCTCGTTCAGGTCGGAGAGGTCCAGGCGGCCGTCGTCGGTGATGCCGAGGTATCTGACCTTCGCCCCCACCCGTTCGGCCAGCAGCCGCCAGGGGATCAGGTTGGAGTGGTGCTCCATCTCGGTCAGGACGATCTCGTCGCCGGGGCCGATGCGGAGCGGTCCGTCCGCCCAGATGAAGGAGTTGGCCAGCAGGTTGACGGCCTCGGTCGCGTTCTTGGTGAACA
Source organism: Streptosporangium sp. NPDC050148 (assembly GCF_055586505.1). Lineage (NCBI taxonomy): Bacteria > Bacillati > Actinomycetota > Actinomycetes > Streptosporangiales > Streptosporangiaceae > Streptosporangium > Streptosporangium sp. NPDC050148. The sequence continues at coordinate 150,438 of NZ_JBVJIA010000016.1, forward strand.
CGATCTCCTCGGCTCGCGGTGCGCGCACGAACGTGGCGATCGTGCTTCGCGCTCCTTCGTACAGCTCGGTCGCCTGTACGGCCAGCCGGTACACGCCCCGGTGCACATTCGCATTGGTGCGGATGTAGTAGTGGTTCAACGCGTCCAGGACAACGGCGGGCTTCTGTGTGGTGGCGGCGCTGTCGAGGTACACGGGTGGGCGGGAACCGTCAGGGGCGGTTTCGAAGAACGGGAATTCCTTCCGAATCGACTCGACGTCGATCGCCATCGTGGTCTCCTCCTGCCGAATGGTGTAGCGGCAGTGTCGGCGGAGCCCGACCGGCTGAATCCAACTGGAGTTGCATCATGGTGAACCCCCCAGAATAACCCACATTACAGGGGGGTATGAATGGCAAGAAGTTGCCGTCGTTTCCTGCCACCGGGGGTCTCGAATTCCTCACCTAATGTGGCGGCATGGCCGGCGATTTCTTGGTTGACGGCGCGCGGATCATGGCCAGGCGCCGCTCGCGTGGCCTTACCCGGAGAATTCTGGCCGACCTGGTCGGCTGCAGCGAGGAATGGCTCCGCCTGGTCGAGAACGGGGTGAGACCCCTGGACCGGCTGTCGACCATCATGCGGATCGCCGAAGTGCTCCGCGTCGAGGATCTCTCCGAGCTCGTCGGCGGCCGGGCGAAACTCCCGCACGCCTGCGACCACGGCGAATTCGACGAGGTCGGGAACGCGCTGCTGCTGCCCGGCCGGTTCACCGGCGAGGCACCCGAGAGCGTGCCGCGGGTGCAGCGCCACGTGATGACGGCCTGGGAGGTCTGGCAGCGCTCGCCCCACCGCTACACCGAGACGCGCCGCCGCCTGCCCTCGCTGCTGTCGATGGCCGACCTGTCGGCCAGGGCCGCCACCGGCACGGACCGGGAGGCCGGTACGGCCATCCTCACCCAGACGTACCGGCTGTTCGCGGCGCTGCTGCGAAGCTGCGGCCAGCACGCGCTGGCCCTGGTCGCCGCCGATCGCGCGGTGGCCTCCTCGGCGGGCTCGGCCATCACCAAGGCCGAGGTGGCGGGCGTGCTCGTCTCGCTCGGCCGGTACGCCGACGCGCGCTGGCTGTGCCTGGCGGTGATCGACGACCGGCCCGAGTCGCCGGAGGTCACCGGGCTCTGCTACCTGACGGCCGCGCTCGCCGCCGCCGAGGAGAGCGACGTGCTGCGAACCGAGGAGCTGCTGAACCACGCCCGCAAGATCGGCGACCGGCTGGGCCCGGAGTTCGCACTGGAGGTGGACCTGCACCGGGTGGCGGTCGCGGTCCGGACGGGCCGGTACGCGCAGGCGATCCGCCTCGCGGCGGGCGTCGACGCCGACCGCCTCCCCGACAAGGACCATCAGGCGCGGCACCTGCTGGCCGTGGCCACCGCGCACGCGATGGACGGCGATTCGGGCGCGGCCATGGCCCTGCTGTGGCGGATCGTCGAGGGCTGCCCGGAGGAGCTGCGGTTCAACGCGGACGCCGGACCGGTGCTGGCCCGGCTGCGGGCGATGGACTGCGAGTCGACCCGGGGGGAGCTGCGGGAGATGACCCGGATCACCGCTTGACTCGTCAACGTCGGGGCACGGAGGACGCGGTACGGGTGACCGGGTTCCGGCTCGGGCTGCCGGAGGTCATCGAGGTGCACACGCATCTCTCGCCCCCGGACTCGCGGATGCCTTCCCGTCCGCGAACCGACCGCAGGCCGGGCGTGGCCGGAGTGTGGGCGTGAGGGACTCATCCGTCCAGGAGCATCGGACCCGATCGGGATGCTCGGCCGAGCCCGGCCGTGTTAGGTCTTGAGGATGGAACCCGACCTTATGACCGATGAGCGGCTGCGCGATGTCCTCGATGAGCTCGTCCGGAGGGAACCGCTCTTCCATCGACCCGAGTTCGGAACGACAAGGGCGGATTTCGAGGCTTTGACTGCGCCGGACTTCTGGGAGACGGGGGCGTCAGGAAGACGTTACAGCCGTGCGTACGTGCTCGACGCCCTGGAGGAACGCCACAAGGATCCGCCGGCCGAGGAGTGGAAGACGTCCGATTTCCATTGTCGGGAGCTGGCCGCCGACGTCTACCTACTGACGTACACCTTGGTCCTCAATGGGCGGGTCACACGACGAGCCACGATCTGGCAGCACGGTTCTCGTGGATGGACGGTTCTCTATCATCAGGGAACCGTCGTTCAAGAACCCGGTGCCAACGACACATGAAACTTTCTCCCTCGGCAGCTCTCGAATGAATTCGAGTAATCGTCGCCGCGGGGCCGGGTTTCACCCGTCGTCGACGACCACGGGACTCGACGGCTTGGATGGATTTCACCCATGACCGGGCTTCGTCGGCAGGTATCGCGAGTTCGCCTTGATGAAGAAGTACGGCTTCCTCTTCGTTTCCTCGAACCTTCAGCCGGCGCTCCGCTGTCATGACACACCCCCTGTTCCCGGTCAGGGAACAGGGGGCGTGCCTTCGGCCGGCCGGGACGGGTGTCCCGTCCTCGCCTTCCGCCTTGCCGGCCACGCCGTCCGTTCGTCGATCCGGACGGCGATCACGTGGCTCCGGCTCAGTTGAAGGGATTGTCGTAGATGCCGCTGCTCTTGGTACGCGTCATGTGCTGATATCCGTTGCTGCTGCTGAACCAGCCCGCGGTCACGTCGAAGCTGAGGTTGTAGACGGCGCTGCCGGCGTTGACGTCGGCGCTGTACAGGGCCACCAGCTGGCACCCGGCAGCCGAGGTGTTACCGGTCCAGACCGGGGAGCCCGCGGGCGAGCCGTTGACCTTGATGGAGAAGTACGGCTGGGGATAGGAACCGCTCTGCCAGCAGAGATTCAGCGAGTAGCGGTACCTCGTGTTGGAATCGTCGAACGCGACGGTCCCTTCCAGTCGGGCCAGCTGCATTCCGGATCCGTCGTTGGCGGTCACCTGAACATAGACCTGCTGATCCGGGCCGTACGCGGCATGGGCGGGTGTGACGGGCAGGAGAATCGCGGCCAATGCCGTGATGGCGAGTGCGATCGGCGTCGTCAGGCGACGTCCCCGCGAGCGTTCGGTCAATTCACACCTCATCATTCAAAAGTGCTGGACCACCCGGAGGTTATAGAACAGATCTTGGACCGTCCAGCATGGCGATTTGAGGCCCGGCCTCAAGGACACCTCACGTATCATTGGTCACGCGACTCTGTCGCGAACAGGAAATACACGGAGACGCGATCTACGAAACTTCAGATTGGCCGCTGAAAGTTTCACTCTCATCGACCTCGACGGCCTGAATGGTCCCGGCAAGGAGGGGGCAGGGCCTTGATCATGTGCCAGAGGCGTGCCGGAACAGGCAGGAAACAACGGCCACTCACGGGAATTCGCGGTCAGATCAGCTCGCCTCACGCAACGGCTGGAACCGGACACTGAGCCGCATCTCCAACGCCTCCGCAAGTCTTTCCACCATCGGGATCGTCGGCATCGTCCCGCCCGCCTCGAACCGCGCCACCGCGGGCTGCTTCAACCCGGCGCGCTCGGCCAGTTCGGCCTGGGTCAGCCCGAGCTGTTCGCGGCGCAGCCGTACCGCCTCACCAAGCTCGAAACGGATCCGCGCCGCCTCATATACGGCTCCTGCGCCGGGACGACTCATGATCTCTTCCCGCTTGCTCACTCGCGTGCCAGATCCTTTGATCTTGAACGCGGCGAAAGGGAAGATCATCTGCACTGTCGAGCGAGAGGAGGTTCACGTCCTGAGCGAGCCCCGGCGGCAACCCACGGCGTTCCGGGTGGCCATGACCGTGTTCAGCGGCGCTGCGCGCGGTCACCGGGCCGTCAGCGTCTCTTCGCCTTCCGCACCCACCGGCAACCCCGTGCCGACGTCGAGCACGAGGCGGTGGTGACCGTGGTAGGCCAGGTGGCCGAGGTGGCGAGCGTCCGACGATCCGGGACCGCGTCCGTGCGGTGTCAGTGCTCCGGCGTCTCGTACCGGTCGATGTGGGCACGGAACCAGTCGAGCGCGAAGCGGTGTGAGGCGATGCCGTAGTCGAGCGTCGCGCGCTGGTGGGTGGCGAGGTCGCGGTGCTCCTCGGGGATGTCCGGGATGCCGAGGTGCTCGTCGAGGGCCGAGAGGGTGGCGAGGTCGGCCTCGATGCGCGCCGTGATGCGGCGGAGCGCCGGTACGCGTTCGGCCGGCTCCAGCAGGCCGAGGAAGTAGAGCCTGGCCAGCGCCGCGGTCTCCAGATCGGGCCCGGTCAGGTCCCCCGTCATCCACGCGTGGAACTCCCGGCGACCGGCGTCGGTCAGGCGGTACACCTTCCGTCCCCGGCCTCCGGCCTCGACGCTGGCGACCTCGATGAGCCCTCGCGTGAGCAGGGTGTCCAGTGCGCGTTTGATGCTGCCGGAGCTGGCGCTGTAGAAGAGCGCGATGCCGGCCTCGAATCCCTTGATGAGGTCGTAGAAGGTCTGCGGGGCGATCAGGAGCAGACCGAGGATCACGTGGGCCACCGGTCGAGTCTATTGACTCTCATAGACATGTCTATTAGACATGTCATCATCCCCGAGAGGTGATGCTCATGGACACGGCGGTCGTCACGGATGCCGGCCGGCCGCTTCGGCCGGTGGAGGGCATGGCGCCGAAGGGGCACCGTGAGAAAACGCAGACAGGGGACGTTCACGTGACATCGCCGCTCGCCACGACCCTCGCCCACGACAATCGCGTTCCCGACGACGTCGACGCGAGGTTGACGCGCCTGCTGGAGAGCCTCGTCGCGCAACGCGGCGTGCACCACGCCAACGTCGCCGTCACAAGCGGTGACGGGGAACGGCGCTGGTCCGCCGCCTCCGGGCCTGCCGGTGCCGACGGTCGCCCACTGCGTCCCGACACCCCGTTCTTCATCGCGAGCGTCACCAAGCGTTTCATCGTCACGCTGGTGCTGCAGGCGCACGAGCGCTGCGAACTCGAACTGGCAGCGCCGATCGGCGACTATCTGCCTGCGGAGACGATCGACGGGCTTCATGTCCTCAGGGGGATCGACCTGACGTCCGCGATCACGGTGCGCCACCTCGCGAGTCACACGTCCGGACTGCCGGACCACTTCGAGAGGCGCGGTGGAGGCCCCAGCCTGTACGAGCGCCTCGTCGCCGGTCAGGACGTGGCCTGGACCTTCGAGGACACGATGCGGGCCACGCGCGAGCAGCGCCCGCACTTCGAGCCGCAGGACCTCACGGCCGCCCGGCAGAAGGCACGCTACTCCGACACCGGCTTCCAGCTGCTCATCCGCATCGTCGAGACGGTGACCGGGCGGCCGTTCGCCGAGCTGCTGACCGAAAGGATCCTCGGTCCGCTCGGCCTCATGCACACCTGGCTCCCGGGCCATCGCCCGCCGGACCCTGCGACCGCGACGCCCTCACCGCTTCATGCGAAACAGCGTCGCGTGGAGCTGACCTCGATGATCGAGTCCTCCAACGACCTGTTCAGCACCACCGGCGATCTTCTCGCCTTCCAGCGAGCGCTGCTCGACGGCGACCTCTTCGATGACGCCTGTTCACTGGAACTGCTCACCGAGCGGCGCAACCGGCTGCGCAACATCCCCATCCTCCGGTACGGACTGGGCACCATGTTCTTCCGGGTCGGCCGGCTCATGTCGTCGGGGCGCCGCCCCGTCATGCTCGTCGGCCACTCGGGAGTCACCGGGACCTGGCTCTTCCACTGTCCGGAGCTCGACCTGCACCTGGCCGGCACCGTCGACCAGACCAGAGGGCAGGCCGTCCCCTTCCGGTTCATGGCGCGCTGCCTGGACGCCTGGAGAAGGTGAGGGGAAAAGCCCCTTCTCCTGGCGTCCCGAGCACGCGGGGCGACCGGTCCGAGGTACCGGACCGGCCGGCCGCACCCGGATCGGGATGCCGTCGGCGGTGCGCACGACCCGGCCGGCGCCGTTGACCGATCGACGCGGCCCGGGCGGGGCCGGCAGGGTGTTCCCATGTTCTTCGTCACGGGCGTGATCGACGGCGTCCCGGTGCCCTGCCTGTCGGTCGCCCAGCAGGTTCACTTCCATCAGGGGTACGAGCCGACCGACCGGGACCGTCACGACATGGCCCGGCTTCGCGACGTGTTCGGGGTCGCGACGCACTTCTGATCTCCCGACCGGTGTGCGCGCCGGAATGACGAACGAACCGGACGCCGTCCATACTCGTCTCGCCCTCATCGTGTGCCCCTCAGAAGGGAGACGCGGGCACTCCCCCTCTCGGGTCACGCGGTGGCGCTCGGCGGTCTGCCGCCGAAGCGCCAGAAATGTACCTCCGTGCGGCCGTCTCCGGCCGGGAGCATCGCCGCGGCGGCCTGCGGGTCCGGCGCCTCCACCATGGCCGCCCGGCCGAGTCGCGCCTCGCCGTCGAGATCGAGCAGCTCGCCGTACAGGATCGTGTGTTTCGACGTGAGCGGCGCGGGGGCGGAGTCGCCCGTGGTGATCACCAGGAACCGGCCATGGCCGTCGACGGCCTCGGTGAAGTCCCACATGGTGCGGCCCTGGAGGGTGCGGAAACGGCAGAGCAGCACCGACTCGAAGACACCGGCGCGGTGGTACGGCTCCTCGTAGGCGAACCTGCGGGCGGCCTCGGCGTCCGGGAGGTCGACGATGTGCAGGCTGCCCGTCGACTCGGCGTCGTCGCCGTCACCGCTCAGCGTGGGTCCGCGGGCGATCAGGAGCCTCCCGTACCCGTCCATGAAGGACCAGTGGTCGTCGTTCAGGCTCATCTTGAGGTCGAAGGCGCCGGGGCGGTCGCGGCCGTACACGAAGTACTCCATGGCCGGTCAGGCTAGATGATCGCGGCGCCGGGGGATGACCGGTGGGAGGGGAAGGCCGGTGGTCGCCATGACGACCATCGGATTCGTCGGCAATCGCCGTCGTCCCGTTTCGCCGGCCGGATGTCGAGAATCACGACGTGGCTTCTACCACCTTCCGAGGACGCCGTCCGGCTCCAGGAAGAAGTGCATCGTGACCCTCACACCTCCCTCGCCCCCGCAGGACGACCGGCGCACGGCCGCGCCCGCGGAGCGGTCGTTCCCGGCCCGCGCCGCCGGCGTCTCGTCGATCGCGGGCATCGCGTTCCTGCTCCTGCTGGCCCTGCTCCACCTCATCCGGCCCGACGTCTCGACGAGCTGGCAGACGACCAGCGAGTACGCGCTCGGCGACCTCGGGTGGCTCATGACGGTGGCGTTCCTGCTGTCCGCGACCGGCTACGGGGCCCTGGCGATCGCGCTCCTCGCCCGGCCCCGGCAGCTCCCCGCCCGGATCGGCGCGGTCGTCCTGGCGGTCGTGGCCGCCGGTACGGTCGTCGGCGGCGTCTTCGTCACCGATCCCCTCGGCACCCCGCAGGATCGGCTGTCCACCACCGGCACGCTGCACGGGCTCGGTGCCGGCCTCGCGCTGATGTTCCTTCCGGTCGCGGCGCTGCTGATCGCCTTCGGGCTCGCCCGCGACGGCTCGTTCTCCACCGTCAGGCGCGCGCTGTGGTGGAGCGCGGCGCTGCCTTTCGCGGCGCTGGTCATGTTCATGGTCGCCCAGGCCGTCCTGCTCGGGGCCGGTGACGGTGGCTTCGGCCCCGACGTCCCGATCGGATGGCCGGAACGGATCCTCGTCCTCGCGTACGCCGCGTGGCAGATCATCGTGGCGCGGATCGTCTCGCGCCGGACCGGACGGTGAGACGGGACGCCTCCGCAGGCACGCGGCCGGCGTGCCCGTGCTCCCACGGCCCCCTCAGCGGATCGCGGCGATGCGGGCGACGGCCTCGGTGAGGGTCCGCGGGGAGCAGCCGAAGTTCAGCCTGGCGAACCCGGCGCCCGCGGAGCCGTAGCGGTGCCCGGCGTTCAGGGCGACCCGGGCGGCGTCGAGGATGTGCGCGGCGGGGTCGTCTCCCCAGCCGAGGGCGCGCAGGTCGATCCAGGCCAGGAAGCCCGCCTCCGGTGGTCCGTAGCGGGCCTCGGGGAGCGACTCCGCCAGCAGCTCGCCCAGCAGCCTCCGGTTGTGGTCGAGGATGGCGAGGGTTCCGGCGAGCCATCGGTCACCGTCGTTGAACGCGGCCACCGTGGCGATCACCCCGAGGTGACCGGTGCGGTAGAGGGAGTGCGCGGGCAGGCGGTCGACGTACCGCCTGGGTGCCGGGTCCGCGGTGACGACGACGGCCGCCTTGAGCCCGGCCAGGTTCCAGCCCTTGCTCGCGGACAGGAACGAGAACCCCCGGCGCCTGGCCGCGTCCGACACCTCCAGAAAGGGGACGAACTCGGCCCCGGGGAGGACGAGGGGGGCGTGGATCTCGTCGGACAGCACGTGGACGCCGTACCTGTCGGCCAGCCCGGCGAGCGCGACCAGGTCCTCGCGTGGATGGACGAGCCCGACGGGGTTGTGCGGGTTGCACAGCAGGTACGCCGTGGCGCGGTCGGCGAAGGCGCGTTCCAGGGCCTCCAGGTCGAGCCGCCGTCCCCGCGGCCCTTCGGCCAGCGGTGCCTCGACGACCTGGGCTCCGACCTCGCGCACCCACCAGGCGAACGGCTCGTACACCGGCGGGCTGATCACCACGCGGTCCCCGGGGCCGGCGACGCGGCGCAGGACCTCGACGATGCCGATCCCGACGTCGGCGACGGTGCGCACGCCGTCGGTGTCGATCTTCCAGTCCCAGGTACGCCGGGCGTAGCCGCTGACCGCGTCCGCGAGGTCGCGGGTCGGTGCCGCGTAGCCGGTGTCCGACCGGTCGACCGCCTCGTGCAGGGCCCTGGCGATCGGCTCGGCCACCGGGAGGTCCATCTCCGCCACCGGCAGGGGCAGGACGTCGTCGGGGAAGGTCCGCCATTTCGCGCTGCGGCGCTTGCGCAGCTCCGCCAGGGAGGGGATCACGAGATCGTCCATGATGAGGGCTCCTGAAGGCCGTGCGGAAAGGGGTGTGCCGGGGACGGGCTCTCCGGGATCCGTCCCCTCGATGATCGGTTCCGCGTACGGCGTCCCGCTTCCGATAAAATGACAATTGATGTCGGAAATCCGCCACACCCCGGCCGCGATGACGGGCCTGCGTCCCCTGCCCGCCGGTGCCGGGATCGACGCGCACCGCCACGACGAGAACCAGATCGTCTACGCCGGTCGCGGCGTGCTGTCCGTCATCACCGACGCGGGGAGCTGGATCGCCCCCGCCACCCGGGCCATCTGGATCCCCGCCGGGGCCGTCCACGAGCATCGCGCCTACGGTGACACCGTCCTGCACCTGGTGGGACTGCCGGTGGAGGACAACCCGCTGCGCCTGGACCGGCCCGCGGTCATCGGCGTCGACCCGCTGCTGCGCGAGCTGATCATCGCCTACACCGGGCAGCCCGGCGGCCCGGCCGCCGAGCGACTCCGCCTGCGGGCCGTCCTGCTCGACCGGCTCCGCCGTTCCACGCAGCAGCCCGTCCACGTGCCCGCCGCCAGGGATCCGCGGCTGGCCGCGGTGTGCGCCGTCCTGCGCGACGATCCGGCCGACGACCGGACCCTGGCACGGCTCGGCGCCGAGGCCGGCGTCAGCGACCGTACGCTGAGCCGGCTCTTCAGGGCCGAGTTCGGGATGAGCTTCCCGCAGTGGCGCACCCAGGTGCGCCTGCACCACGCCCTGCGGCTGCTGGCCGAGGACGTCCCGGTCACGGTCGTCGCGTCCCGGTGCGGCTGGGCCTCCAGCAGCGCCTTCATCGACGTCTTCCGCCGCGCCTTCGGCCACACCCCCGGCACCCACCGCGCGCACCGCTGAAGGAGGGCGGCCCCGGACGTCGAGCAGGTCCGCAGGCCGTGTCGCGTACGGCCTCCGGTCCAGCCCCTCGTCCCTCGCCGATCACGATCTGCGGCTCCCCTCCCGGGCGAGGGCGGGGCTCGGACGGACCGCTCCCCCATCACGCAACCGATGGTTGCGCGATGAGGCGCCGGCGCGTTACAGTGAAGTGCAACCAAACGTTGCGCATAGAGAGGTGAAGAGCATGGAGTACGGCAGCATCGAACGCGAGATCCACGTCGACGCCTCGCCCGAGGTGGTCTTCGAGGTCGTCAGCCGTCCCGAGCACATCTCGCAGTGGTGGACCGACGACGCCCACTTCGAGACGAAGCCCGGAGCCGTCGGCGAGTTCGTCTGGGGCGACAGGGGCGACGTCGCCCCGATGACCGTGGTGGAGGCCGAGCCGCCCCGGCTGTTCTCGTTCCGCTGGGGCTACCCCGGCGGCGAGGTCGACGACACCGTCCCCTCGCTGCTGGTCGTCTTCGAGCTCACCCCGTCGGGCACGGGCACCACGATCAAGCTCACCGAGTCCGGGTTCCGGGAGATGGGCTGGGAGGCCGCCAAGCTGGAGGAGCAGTACGGCCAGCACGTCACCGGCTGGGACACCTTCGTCCCCCGGCTCGGGGAGTACGTCACGCGGCTGGCGTCGGCCTCGTGACCGCGACCGTCGACGACGACCTGTGGTCCGCGGTCGGTGACCCGACCCGTCGGCGGATGCTCGACCTGCTCCTGGCGGACGGCGACGGCACCGCCACCAGCCTCAGCGAGCGGCTGCCCGTGACACGGCAGGCCGTCGCCAAACATCTCGGCGTCCTCGACCGCGTCGGCCTGGTGCACGCCACGTCCGCCGGCCGGGAGAGGAGATACCGGGTGGACGAGGCGCAACTCGCCCGCGCGGTCGCGCAGCTGTCGTCGGTGGGGGCGTCATGGGATGCCAGGCTCCGGCACATCAAGTGGATCGCCGAGGCCGTCCAGCGCGCGAAGGACCAGCGCGACGCGCGGCAGTGAGATCCATGAAGATCGTTCGAGAATCAACACGGGGAAGAGGAACAACGATGGTGGACATCCTGCACAGGGTCGCGATCAAGTCGTCTCCGGCCGAGGTCTACGCGGCCCTGACGACCGTCGAGGGGCTCGCCGGCTGGTGGACGACCGACACCCAGGGGAAGGGGAGCGACGTCGGCGGCATGCTCCGCTTCCGGTTCCCGAACGGCGGGTTCGACATGAAGACCCTCGATCTCGACCCGGACAAGCACGTGCTCTGGGAAGTGGTCGAGGGGCCCGAGGAGTGGATCGGCACGCACGTGGACTGGAACCTCTCCCAGGCCGACGACCACACCGTCATCCTCTTCAAGCACATGGGCTGGAAGGAGCCGGTGGAGTTCATGCACCACTGCAGCACCAAGTGGGCGACCTTCCTGCTGAGCCTGAAGTCGCTGGTCGAGGACGGTAAGGGCACTCCGGCCCCCGACGACATCAAGGTCGACAACTGGAACTGACGTCCCGCTCGGCCCGGCGGGGGATCCCGGGTCGGCCGTAGCGTCACGGGGGCCACGACGGCACCTCCACCGGTGGCATCGCCGCCGGTGGAGGTGCCGTCGTGTCGTGGCCCGCGACCATCGGTGCCGGCGCGTGGCCGGCCGGCGCCGGGACGGCCGTCGCACCCCCGCGCGGCCTGCAGGCAACGGGTCAGCGGCGGGTCAGCTCCATGATCCAGTTGGTCACCCAGGTCACTCCCCCGTCCAGCGAGAACGCCTGCTCCCAGCGGGCGGACCGCTCGGTGACGTCCGACCAGACGAAGCGCGCCCGCACCTGTCTCCCGGCGTGGGTGTCGTCCCCGTGGAACTCGCCCCGGCCGTCGGTGAAGCGGCCGACGACCGGCGGGAACAGCGTGCCGGTGCGGCTGTTGGACCAGTACAGCGACCACTGCTCGCGCTCGACGTCGTACAGCCGCAGGGTGAGCCCGGTGAAGCCCTTGGTCGGGAACGTGATCTCGTCGAAGCTCGCCCCGCCCTCGAAGTGCCGGGAGGCGCGGCTGACGGCCGGGAACTCCTCCCACTCGCTCGTCTCGTCGAGGAAGTCCGTACGCCGCCGGTTGGCGACGTCCCAGGTGCCGGCGAGGAAGTCGAAGTCGTTCACGGGCGGTCTCCCGTGGTGCCCTCGGGGAGCGAGTCACCGACGTAGGCGTCCAGGTCGGGGGAGTCGGGCGCGAGCACGTGCCGTACCCAGGCGTCGCGTTCGTGCAGGACGGGCGGCAGCTCCCAGACGCAGCCGATCAGCGACCGCTCCAACCGGACGAAGTTCGCCGGGTCGGTGTCCGGGCAGCCCAGCACGGGCTGGCCCGCCACCGCCCCGCCGAAGTGCAGGGCGTTGTCCCACACCCAGCTGTACGCGTTGATGTACGCCCCGCTGTCCCCGCCCCGGTGGAGGACGACGAAGGTGGCCGGTGGCGTGCCGTCCGGTTCGGGAAGCAGCTCCGGGAGCATCGCGTACGCCGCCTTCTCGACCGACGGATCGATGCCGGAGGGGTCGGCGGTGACGTGGTAGCGCTTGACGCGGCGGCCCCCCACCTCGATCGGGGGCGGCACCCGCAGCAGTTTCTCGGTGAAAGCCATGGCTGGACCGTAGGGCCGGTTCACTGACATCTTGTGTCAGTGAAGTCCAGCCGGCTCCTGTCGATCCTGCTGCTGCTCCAGACCAGGGGCCGGATGACCGCCGCCCAGCTCGCCGGGGAGCTGGAGGTGTCGGTCCGGACGGTCTACCGCGACGTCGAGTCGCTGCACGGCGCGGGCGTGCCCCTGTACGGGGACGCCGGCCACTCCGGCGGCTACCGGTTGCTGGCCGGCTACCGCACCCGCCTGACCGGCCTGAACACCGGCGAGGCCGAGGCGCTGTTCCTGTCCGGCATCCCGGGCCCCGCGGCCGACCTGGGGTTCGGCTCGGCGCTCGCGACCGCCCAGCTGAAGCTGCGCGCGGCACTCCCGCCCGAGCTGCGCGCGCAGGCCGACCGGATGCGCTCCCGCTTCCACCTCGACGCGCCCGGCTGGTACGCCGGGGACGACGACGTGCCGTACCTGCCGCAGGTCGCCGACGCGGTGTGGCGCGGCCGGGTGCTCGACGTCCGCTACCGCCGCTGGAAGGAGCCGACCGACGTCGACCGGCGCCTGGAGCCGTACGGGTTGGTGCTCAAGGCCGGTCGCTGGTACGTCGTGGCCGGGCCGGGGCCGCGGACGTACCGGGTCGACCAGATCCTCGGCCTCACCGTGCGGGACGAGGAGTTCGAGCCTCCCGGTGACTTCGACCTGGCCCGCCACTGGGAGGGGTACCAGGCCGGCTTCCACGCCCGCCTGTACCGGGACGAGGCGGTCGTCCGCCTCTCGCCCGGCGCCGCGTCCCGCCTCACCGGCGCGGCCGCCCGGGCGCTGGACGACACCGGGACCGCCGAGCCTGACGGCTGGATCCGCGCGCTGCTGCCCATCGAGTCGATCGACCACGCCCACGGGGTGTTCCTCGCCATGGGCGCGGACGTCGAGGTCCTCGGTCCCCCGGAGCTGCGGGCCCGCCTCGCCGAGACCTCCCGCGCCCTGGCGGCCCGCTACGCCTCCGGCTGACCGCGCCGGGATCATCTCGGTGGATGACGCCCGCCGGGTACGCGCAGAATGGGGTGCGTGATCGACATCAACGCCGGCCTCGTGCGCGCCCTGGTCTCCGAGCAGTTCCCCCGGTGGGCCCACCTGCCGGTCGAGCCCGTGCCCCGCCAGGGCTGGGACAACCGGACCTTCAGGCTCGGCGACCGGCTGTCCGTGCGCCTGCCGAGCGCCGAGGGGTACGTGGCGAGCGTCGAGAAGGAGGACCGCTGCCTTCCCGTGCTGGCCGGGCACCTGCCGTTGCCCGTACCGGCGCCGGTCGCGACCGGGCGCCCGGGGGCCGGCTATCCGTTCCCCTGGTCGGTACGGCACTGGATCCCCGGGGAGACCGTCGACGGAGCCGCGGACGTCGACCGGGCCGAGCTGGCGCGCGATCTCGGGGGCTTCCTGACCGCGCTCCGCCGGACCCCCGCGGAGCGGGGACCGGCCGCGGGCCGTCACTCCTTCTTCCGGGGCTGCCATCCCAGCGCCTACGGCGACGAGGTCGAGGAGTCCCTCGCCAGGCTCGGGGACGGCGTCGACGCCGCCGCCTGCCGGGCCGTCTGGGCGAGCGCGCTGACCTCGGCCTGGCCGCTCCCGCCCGTGTGGTTCCACGGGGACGTCGCCGCGGGCAACCTGCTCGCCACCGGGGGGAGGCTCAGCGCGGTCATCGACTTCGGCACCTGTGGCGTCGGTGACCCCGCATGCGACCTCGTCATGGCGTGGACCCACTTCGCCGGGGACGAGCGGAAGATCTTCCGGGAGGCCGCCGGTCTTCCCGACGACGCCTGGCGGCGCGCACGCGGATGGGCACTGTGGAAGGCCCTCGTGACCATGGCCGGCCTGTCCGGTCCCGACAGCGACGGGGTCCAGGCGCGCACCCTCGTCCAGGTCCTGGAGGACCCGGTCGTGGACCGGCCCTGAGCCGCGGTGCGACGGCCGGGCCGGGACCGGTCGTGAGGGTCGGACGGGGAAGGGGCGCGTTCGATCGCGCGCCGGTCCGGGCGAGCGGGAGGAAGTCAGCAGGTCACCGCTATAACAGTATTGACTTATATAAGCGGATACTGGTATAGTCGGACCCGTGAACGCCTTCGACGTTCTCGGTGATCCGGTCCGGCGCAGGATCTTGGAGTTGCTCGTCGACGGTGAGCAGACCTCCGGCCTGATCACCGCGACGATCCGCGAGGAGTTCGCGATCTCTCGATCGGCGGTGTCGCAGCATCTGCGCGTGCTGCGGGACAACGGATTCGCGACGGTCCGGGCGGAGGGCAACCGACGCCTGTACGCCCTGGACCCCGCACCGTTACGGGAGATCGACATGTGGCTGGAACGCTTCCGCCGGTTCTGGGGCCGGCACCTCGACGCGCTGGCCGTCGAGATCTCCCGCGGCGGGCGCGAACGCCGCTCCCCCACGGACCCGGACACGACGACCGGGGGCCCGGACACCACGCCCGGCACCCCGCACACCTAGGAGAAGGTCATGCTCGACATCATCGCCCAGATCAACGCCATCCACCGCGAGGTCGGCACCCGGCCCGGCGACGGCGGCGGGGACGGCGAGGACGTCGCCGTCCTGCTGCGACGCGACTACGACGCCTCTGCCGAGGAGGTCTGGGACGCCCTGACCGACCCCGACCGCATGAAGCGCTGGTTCCTGCCGGTCAGCGGTGACCTGCGCGCCGACGGCGACTTCCAGCTGGAAGGCAACGCCGGCGGGAGGATCCTGCGCTGCGAGCCGCCCCGCCTGCTCAGGGTGACCTTCGGGGGCGAGAGCAGCCTGGTCGAGGTGCGCCTGATCCCGGCCGGAGAGGGCACCACCCTCGAACTCGAGCACACCGTTCCCCTGGCGATGGTGGGCAGCGGTGCGGGCGCGCTCTACGTCGGGCCCGGATGGGACAGCGCCCTTCTGGCACTGGACCTCTTCGTCGGCGGCGAGAACGGCCCCGACCCCCTCACGGTGGCGGACTCGCCGGAGGGCCGGGAGTTCTCCCTCCGGTCGGTGCGCGCGTGGACGGCCACGGTCGAGGCCTCGGGCACCGCGGGTGAGGCCGACACCGCCGCCGCGGTCGAGGCCGCGCTCGCGCAGTTCGCCCCGGAAGAGGGCTCCACGTCCTCCTGAACACGGGCGTTCCACGACCGGGGCCCGGATCGGGAGGTCGTCCCCGATCCGGGCCCGGTCGTTTCCGGTGTCCGTCAGGCGTCCGGTCCCGGTGGACCCCGATGGGTGGGGGCGATCCGGGCGGGCCTCGTCATGTCGCCGGCGGTCCTCCGCTCCCCGCTCGCGCGGGGAGCGGACGGGTCACTCACCGGCTGCCGGGCGGCCCGCTCCCGGGCCGCCTCGCACTCACTGCTGCGCGGCCTGCTCCTGAGCGGGCTGCTCCTGGGTAGCCTGCTGCTCCTGGGTCGCCTGCTCCTGAGCGGGCTGCTCCTGAGCGGGCTGGTCCTGGGTGGCCTGCTGGTCCTGGGTGGCCTGCTCCTGCGCCGCCTGCTCCTGCGCGGCCTGGCGGACCCGCTCGATCTGCGCCTTGGTGACGTTGAGGGTGCCGAACTCCTTGACCGCCTGGTAGTAGGTCCAGGCGAGACCGTCACAGGTGGTCTTGGAGACGCCGGAGTATCCAGCGCAGACCTGCTTCATGTCGAAGTGGAAGGCGTTGTCGATGCGCGCCTTGTTCGCCGGGAACCGGCTCACCGCCTTGTAGTTGCGGTAACCGAAGTCGTGACGGCGGCACGGCATCCGGAAGTCGAAGCCGAGCGGCTGGTCAGGGCTGGTCGAGCACAGGTCGGTCGACCAGTCGAACCCGTAGCCCGCCCAGGCTCCCTGGTTCTGCCAGGCGGCACGCCAGCTCGAAGCGCTGGCCGCCGTGGGCTGGGAGAAGTTGGAGAGCGCGGCGAGCTTCTGCTCCAGCGTCACGGCGTGAGCGGGGAGCGCCAGTCCGAGGGATGCGGCGAGGAAGAGGGCGACGGTTGCCAGGGCGCGTTTGACCATGGTCTCTGCCTTTGTCCGGGGGGTGTGCCTCGTGGGCGGCAGAAATCTGCCACGGCCAACAATGCGGCGAAACGGCCGTGAACACCGAAGCAGATCTTCGTCAAGATCAACACCGGTGTTCGTTAACGGTCGCTCTTTACAGGGATGACAGCCTGTTGTAAGAGCGCATCCCGAAGGGACGAGCGGCTCGACCGGGCCTCGGCGCACGGTCGCCCATCGCGGACTCGACTTCCCGGAAAGTCCCCTTTCTCACCCGCGGGGCCGACTTTCCCGGACAGCCCGATCATTCGTGGGGACCGGCCGTCGCGGGCCGCCCGCTCACTCGCGCGAGCCCGCGGCGGGGACCCGGCCGCCCTTCTCCCGCCGGGAGGCGCGGGCCCGCCAGAGCGGGTAGAGGAGCGCGGTGAGGACGCAGAACAGCGGCGTCGGGTTGCCGACCACGAACGTGGCGAGGACGTAGTCGAGAACGGGTGCCAGGAGCACGAAGCCGGGCACCCAGGCCGGTGGCGCGGGAGGTTTCACGGGCCTCGTTCCCCAGGGGGTCCGCTTCCACGGCTTGGCCACCGACACCCACGCCTGGAAGGCGATGGCCGAGACCATGAGCAGCGTCGCCCCGAGGAGGACGGGGTCGGCGTCGCGCGTACCGTGAGCGAGCGCCGTGAGCCTGGGGCCGAGCAGGAAGATGCCCGCGTAGAGCTGGGAGAGCGTGATGGCGAACTTGACCAGCACCCACCAGTACTGGAAGTAGCCCCACCGGGTCATGGCGGACAGCATCAGCCCGGTGAAGGCGGAGGCGTTGGCGAAGTGCAGCAGCACCTGGGTGTCGAGCAGTTCCGCCATCGCGTAACCGCTGTCGTCACCGGAGGACATCGCGTAACCGCTCAGCGCGAACAGGGCGAGGGCCTGGCTCATCCAGGCCACCGAGGTCACGACGTGCGACCACACGAGCAGATGGCGGGCGGTGGGGGTCACCGTCAGCACCCCTTCCATAGGCAGATGGACTACATGTAGCCAATCTACCTATGGTCGGTACGGGTGACACCGGGATGCCGGGTGGCCGGCCTATCCGGCCGCGCCTCCGCGCCGGGACGCCAGGAACGCGACCAGGCCGACGCCCAGGAGGAGGGCGGGCAGGAGCAGCAGGGAACCCACGACCCACAGGCCGCTGTCGTCCGACAGGGCGGCGTCGACCGACCAGGCCAGCCACGTCACCACGGCGACGGCGGCGGTGCCGAGCACGGGGTGACCGCGCCGGCCGGCGACGACGGCGAGAATCCCCAGGACGATCACCAGCCCCGCCACCTGCCAGGTCTGGTACGGGCCGCTGACAGTGCCGTCCGGCGCGACGTCCCGTTGCCGGTCCCATCCCAGCCAGGCCAGGTAGTTCACCGCGGACGCCACGGCCAGGATCACACCGGTCCGGACGCCTGTCGCACCGCGCCGGGTACGGGGGGCTTCGCCTTCTGTCACGATCTTCACGCTTCCTTCGGCGACGGTCGCCTCCGACGATGTGCACCGCCGGATCGCGACCACGGGGATTCGAGAGGGCGGTATCGTACGCCGGAAACGGCCGGAGATGGGTGATCGTCCTCAGATGTTGAGTGGCGAGCGGGTCGACGGCGCCTCCCGGCTCCCGGCTGCGGCCCGGACGGAGATCTGGCCGGACGGGGACCGCCTCCGGGCCCGCGTACCGTGGACCTCGTCGACGGAGCGGAGGACGAGGGCGAGATGCGACACCGTGAACGCGCCGGGTGGCCCGGAGCGGCCCGAGCCGGCGTCCACGACGAGGCGCGCGAGCGCACCGCACCCCGCGGAGTCCCCGCGTGACCGGGTCCGGCCGGGTCCTCTACGTCATCGTGTGCGCCGCGGGTGCCGCCGGTGGCGTCGGCCGTCTCGTCACGCTCGCCCAGGACGACGGGTGGATCGTCCAGGTCGTCGCCACCCCGTCCGCCCTGGGCTTCGTCGACGTCCCCGCCCTGGAGACGCAGACCGGCCGTCCCGTGCGCAGCCGGTACCGCACGCCGGACGAACCCAAGCCGCCGCGGGCCGATGCGATCATCGTCGCGCCCGCGACCTACAACACCGTCAACAAGTTCGCCCAGGGCATCGCCGACACCTATGCCCTGGGCCTGCTGGCCGAGGCCCCGGGCCTGGGGATCCCGGTGGTCGTCCTGCCGTTCGTCAGCGCGGCCCTGGCCTCCCGTACGCCGTTCCGGCACAGCGTCGAGCGGCTCCGCGCCGAGGGCGTGCGCGTCCTGTCCGGCCCCGGGGGGTTCGAGCCCGGCGAGGGTTCCGACGCGGATGTCGGCGGCGACCACCCGTGGCACTTCGCCGTGAGCTCCATGCGCGAGCTGACGTCGCGACCGTCGGACGGGCCTGCGTGAACGCTTTGACGTGAGCGGCCCCAGCTTGAGCCGTCATGGCATGAGTCGTCCCGGCATGAGCGGTCACGGTGTGAACGGCCGCGGCGTGAACGGGCCGATCCCGGCCTGCGCACTTCCCGGAGCGAGCACTTCCCGGCGCGAGCGGAACGGTCCCCGCGGGAGAGCCCGGCCCGCCCGTCGTCGGGCCGGGCGGTCAGTCGCCGGTGTCGTCGTCCAGGACGTAGCGCAGGTAGAAGTCCGGCTTGGCGAGGAAGCGCCGCCAGTGGTCGACGATCTGGAGGCTCTCCCACTCCCTCGGCCGGATGCCGTCCTCGCCGAGTTCCAGGATGCGCGCGCCGGGGAGGCTGGTCAGGATCGGTGAGTGGGTGGCACAGATGATCTGCCCGCCCTCGCGCGCGGCCCGGTCCATCAGGCCGACCAGCCGCAGGCAGGACTGGAACGACAGGGCGGCCTCCGGCTCGTCCAGCAGGTAGATGCCCGGCCCCTTCACCATGTGCTCCAGCACGGTGAGGAACCCCTCCCCGTGGGACTGCTCGTCGGGGTGCTCCTTCCAGTACCCGGGCAGGCCCGACACCCCGCGTCCCAGGTTGATCAGGGTCTCGGCGCGGAGGAAGAACACCCGCCGCTTGAGCCGGGGCCCCCGGGTGAGGCGCAGGCCGGTGACGGTGAAGTCGGCGTCGAGGACCCCGCCCAGCTCGGTGACCGGGCCCGTACTGGCGTAGCGGGTGCCGGCCTTGCCGCCTTCGGAGTTGACGCCGCACACGTCGGCGATCGCCTCGACGATCGTGGACTTCCCGGAACCGTTCTCCCCCACCAGGAAGGTGACCGGGACGGTGAGGTCCAGACCGTGTTCGGCGAGATGCCGCACGGCGGGCAGGGTCGCGGGCCAGCCGGACGGTGGACGGGGGACGCTCAGGCCGGTGAGGAACACGGACCCTCGCGGTCACGTCCGGGCACGGGCCGCGCCCGGTCTCCCTCCGGCCGGTACGGGTGGCGTGCCACGTCCGGCTCGTACGGGCGGAGGGCGCCTCTCACGCGAAGAAACCGGCCAGCGCGGGGGCCAGCACCTTCTCGGACACGCCGTGCCACTCGCCCGGAAGGGTCAGGTGGCGCCCCCGGGGAAGGGCCGCCGCCACGTCCGCGGCCCAGCCGCGCAGACGCTCGTCGCTGGACGAGCTGTTGATCACCAGGGTCGGCACCGTGACGGACCGGAGCGTGGCGGCGGAGACGGCCGACGTCATCCGGCTGTCGTAGGCGAGCGTGTGCGCGATGCCCTCCAGCGCCGGGAAGAAGGGCGCCTGCCGCAGCCCCGCGACGATCTCGTCGGGGACGCCGATGCTCCTGTGGAAGTGCTCGACCGCGTCGGCCCGGCGACCGGAGGCGACGAGCTCGTCGATCTCGGCCGCGAGGTCACCCTCCCCCTGCGCCCCGTCCTTCCGAGGCCCGCTCCCGCGCGACTCGTCCTCGTGCGATCCGTCCGCGTCACTCCCCACCCCGTCCTCCCGCGACGGCCGGTCGAGGGTGATCGGCGGTTCGAGAAGCGAGAGCATCGTGATCGGCAGCCCG
Organism: Streptosporangium sp. NPDC050148; assembly: GCF_055586505.1. Lineage (NCBI taxonomy): Bacteria > Bacillati > Actinomycetota > Actinomycetes > Streptosporangiales > Streptosporangiaceae > Streptosporangium > Streptosporangium sp. NPDC050148. Next base: position 170,773 of record NZ_JBVJIA010000016.1, read on the forward strand.
GCCGCCGCGCCGAGCAGGCCCAGGGCCGCACCGGAGGAGAACCCGTGCACGAACGCCGGCTCCCCGGCCGCCTCGATCACGGCCGCGAGGTCCTCCACCTCCCGCTCCACCGCGTACGGCAGGGTGTCGCCGCTCTCGCCGCGCCCGCGCCTGTCGTAGGTCACGACCGTGAACCCGTCGGCGAGGCGTTCGGCGAGCGGGCCCATGGGACCGAACCCGCGGAACCCGCCCGCCGCGTCGACCAGCACCAGCGCCGGCCCCGCCCCCGTCCGCTCGAACCCGATGCGCGTGCCGTCGCGGGACGTCGCCGTCGCCATGGTGCCCCCTTCGTCCGGTGGCCCCCGACGGTACCGGGTGCCACCGACAGAACCGGGCGCGGGCACGCGCGACGGACCGACGCCGCCGGCCCTGGCGGGGAAGGTCACAACCCGGCGCCGCCGGTCGCGTCGATCACCCTGCCGGTCACCCATCGGGCGTCGTCGGAGGCGAGGAACGCCACGATGTCGGCGATGTCCTCCGGCTGCCCGACCCGGCCCAGCGCGGCCAGCGACGCGGCGTGGGCCTCGGCCTGCGCGTTGCCCCGCAGCCACCCCGCGTTGACGTCGGTGTCGACGATGCCGGGGGCCACCGAGTTCGCGGTGATCCCCCGCGGGCCCAGTTGCTTGGCGAGGTTGAGGGTGAAGGTGTCCAGGGCGCCCTTGGTGGAGCCGTAGGCGATGATCTCCGGCATGGCGAGGCGGGCCGCGCCACTGGAGATGTTGACGATCCGCCCGCCGTCCCGCAGCCGCCCCAGCCCCTCCTTCACGATGAAGAACGGCGCCCGGACGTTCACGGCGAAGACCTCGTCGAACCCCTCCTCGGTGAGCGAGGCCAGGTCCGCGCTGCGGCCGATACCGGCGTTGTTCACGATGATGTCGACGCCTCCGCCGGGCGCGTGCTCCGTGATCCGGGCGTCGAAGGCGGCCCAGAGCGTCGCCGCGCAACCGCGCGCGCCCAGTTCCGCCTGGATCGCGAAGGCCCGGCCGCCGTCCTTGCGGATCCGCTCGACGACCTCGTCCGCCGCGGTCTCGTCGCGGGCGAAGGCGACGGCCACCACGGCGCCGTCCCGGGCGAGCCGCTCGGCGATGGCCCGTCCGATCCCCCGGCTGCCGCCGGTGACCAGCGCGACCTTGTCCTCCAGTGCGTACATGCCGACCGCCCTTCTTTATTGAGTGACCTACCAACAAATACGGTAGCACCATTTCTTGGTGAATCGCTCTAGAATGTGGGCATGGGGACGACAGGCGCGGCACGGGGACGTCCGCGCACATTCGACCGCGAGGCGGCCCTGGCCGTGGCCGTCCGGTTGTTCTGGGAGCGCGGCTACGAGGCCACCTCCGTCGGCGAGCTGAGCGAGGCGATGGGGATCAGGCCGGGCAGCCTGTACGCCGCCTTCGGTGACAAGCGGTCGCTGTTCAGGGAGGTGGTGCGCACCTACGGGCGCTCGCCCGTCGGCGCGTTCGTGGGCGTGGCCCTGGAGGAGGAGCCCACCGCGTACGGCGCGTTCGCCCGGGTGCTGCGCGAGGCCGCGGCGACCTACCCCGACCCCTCCCACCCGGCCGGCTGCCTGACCATCAGCGCGGCGACCAACGTCACCCCCCAGGACGCCGACGTCGAGGCGTTCCTGCGCGACCTGCGCAACGCCAACCTCTCGGTCTTCGAGGCCCGCCTGCGTACGGCGCAGCGGGAGGGCGAGCTCCCCGCCGACGCGAGTCCCCGCGCGCTGGCCGGGTACTTCGCCGCGGTCGTCCAGGGGATGTCACAGCGCGCCCGGGACGGCGCCGGCGCGGCCGAGCTCGCCGAGGTCGCCGAGCTGGCCCTGAGCGCGTGGCCGGGACGCGAGCCGGGCCCGCCACGCTGACGCACGGCCTGCGGCGGTCCTTCCTGGCGCCGCGTCCGGCGGGGAGGGGACGCCGGGATCAGGGGCCGAGGGCCCGCCGGACCTCCTTCTCCAGCACGGGCGCCAGGCTCCGCATGAAGGTGGCGGTGATGTGTCCCTTGTCGGAGTAGACCATCAGGTTCCCGATGACCGAGGGGCAGCGGTCCCGCGGGCAGAGCAGCGGGGTGAGGTCGGCGAACGTCACGTTGGACGGCGGGCGGCGGAGCCGGGCGGCCGGTGAGACCGCGGCGAGGCTGTGCCGCTCGTCGTCCACGCAGGCCCCGGGGCCCTTGACCTCGACGCACTCGGGCGGGTCGAAGGGCATGCGGGGCGTGTCGCGGATCGCCAGCACCTCCACGCCCATCGCGCCGAGCTGCCGCCACCGCTCGACGTACCCGCCCGGGAGCGTCTCGCCGCGCTCGAACGGGCTGGAGATCGTGGCGGTGGTGACCAGCAGGTCCGGCTCGATCCGCCGTACCTCCGCCATGACGTCCCGCTGCCACCGGTCGCAGGAGGGGTAGGCCCTGCCCTGGTAGCGCTGCGGCTTCGTGGAGAGCGCGCACGCCCCCTTGGTCATGTTCACCACCTGCCAGCCGTTGGCGTCGGCGATGGCGTGCAGGGCCGGGAACCAGTGCGCGGCGTGCGAGTTGCCGGCCAGGACGATGGTACGGGTCGGGTTCGCGGCGCCGTACCGGCAGGTCAGCAGCTCGTCGCGGCCGGTGACCTGGTTGCAGCCGTCGGCGTAGGTCCGGGGGCGGTCGCGGGCGGCCACGGCCGGGGCCGGGACGATGCCGCCCTCCTGCCGGACCTGGTCGTCCTGCCGGGACGTCCACACCCCGGCGACCACCAGCACCGGGAGCAGGCACGCCAGGCCGATCGCCGCCGGGCGCGCCGTGCCGCCCAGGGGGATCCGGCCGGTGAGCGCCGTGGTGGCCGCGGCGAGGACGAAGGAGGCGACCAGGATGAGGGCGATGCCCTTGGGACTCGCCGCGGTACGGCCGGTCTGCGCCAGGTAGAAGATGAAGATCGGCCAGTGCCACAGGTACAGCGCGTAGGAGATGCTCCCCACGTACATCATGGGACGCAGGGTGAGCAGCCGGTCGGCGCCGAACGCGCTGCCGGTCACCCCGGCCACGATGATCATCACCCCGGCCCCGGTCGGCCACAGGGCCGCGTACCCGGGAAAGACCGTGGAGACCTGGAGCAGCAGCCCGCACGACACCAGCCCCGCCAGGCCGATCCAGCCCAGCGCCACCCGGACCGCGCCGGGGGGCCGCAGGTACGGCAGCACGACCGCGAGCATCCCGCCCAGGGCGAACTCCCACAGCCGGGCCCCGGTGTCGAAGTAGGCCCACCGCTGGTCGGCCGCGGTCCGCACCACCGAGTACGCGAGCGAGGCGGTGAAGACCAGCGCCGTCACCCCGAGGAACGCCGCCCGCGGGCTCCGGCCGTGGCGCGCGGCCACCGCGGCCGTCAGGGCCAGCAGGACCGGCCACAGCACGTAGAACTGGCCCTGGACGGCCAGCGACCAGAAGTGCTGCACCGGGCCGGCCGCGTTGCCCCCGGCCAGGTAGTCGACGGCCGCCGACGCCAGGTGCCAGTTCTCGTAGTACAGCGCGGAGGCGAACACCTCGGCCAGCGTGTCGTGCCACCGGGTCCGCGGGAGCCAGAGCAGCGTCCCGGCCAGCACGCCGAGCAGCACCAGGGCGACGGTCGGCAGGAGCCGCCCGGCCAGGCGCGCGGCGAACGCGCCGAACTCCACCCGCCCGCGGCGCTCCACCGTGCGCAGCAGGGAGCCGGTGATGAGGAAGCCGGTGAGCATCAGGAACACGTCCACGCCACCGGACACCCGACGCGGCCAGATGTGGTAGATCACCACGAGCAGGACGGCGACGGCCCGCAGCCCCTCGATCTCCGGCCTGCGCTCGCTCCGCGTCCCTGCCCGCGCCGCCCGTGCCGCCGACCGGCCGGTGGGCAGGACGTCCACGGGAGCCGACACCCTTCACCTCCGCGCTGGATGACGGGCCCCGCCGCGGGCACCCGGCCCGGTCGCGCCGTCATGCCACGGGCATCCGGCCCGGTCGTACCGTCATATCGTCAGAAGAACCTATACCTCCCGGCCCGGGCGACGAGCGGTGTCGCGTCCTTCCGGGCCTCCCGGTCCGCGGTCCGCCCGGAGCCGGCGAGGCCGCGCGACGGGCGCGCGAGCACCGTCGTCACCGTGCGGCGGGGACCTTCCAGGCAAGGAGGATCGTCGGGACGGTTCATTCCGGAGGCGTGAGGCCGTCCGCCGGCCGGGGGTTCACCGGATCATGGCGTCGCGCGGGCGGGCACCGGTCTGCGGCGCGCGGCCCGGACGGCGTCGCCCTGGGCGAGCACCTCCAGGGGGCTGGCCAGCACCCTGGCGAAGGCGAGCTCGGCGGCGCCGATCAGGGTGGCGTCGTCCCCCAGGGCCGAGGTGCGCAGCAGCGCCTTGCGGGAGATCATCAGCACGTTGGCCTCCACCCGGTCGCGGACCTGGGCCGCCGCCCCCGGGTAGACCTCGCGCAGCATCCCGCCGAAGATCACCATGCCGGGGTTGAACAGGTTGATCAGGTTCGCCACCCCGATGCCCAGCCAGTCACCGATCCGGCGCAGCGCGTCCCGGGCCCTGAGATCACCGCGGTCGGCGGCCTCCACCACGGCCCGCACGCCCTCGCGGCCGAAGAGGTCGGCGGAGCGGCCGGCCGCGTCGATCAGGGCCTGCTCGCCGACCTCCGCCTCCAGGCAGCCCTGGGAGCCACACCCGCAGGGCCGCCCGTCGTGCGGGTTCACCATCATGTGCCCGAGCTCGCAGCCGTACCCGCCGTCACCGTCCAGCAGCTTGCCGCCGACGATGATCCCGCCTCCCACGCCGACGTCGCCGTGCAGGTAGACCAGGTTGTCGAAGCCGACCCCGGCGCCGCGTTCGTGCTCGGCCAGCGCTCCCAGGTGGGCCTCGTTGCCCACCGCGACCGGCAGCCCGAGCCCCAGCCGGTGGCCGAGCTCGGTGCCGAACGCCTGGTCCACCCAGCCCATGTTCGGCCCGAAACGCACCATCCCGTCGCCGGGCCGGATCATGCCGCAGTACGCCGCCCCGACGCCGACGCAGATCGCCTCCGGGCTCGCCTCGCGGTGCAGCCGCCGGGCGAACCCGGCGAGCACCCCGACCACGTCGTCCAGGTCGGCCCCGGCGCGCGGCCGGACCGCCTCCATCCGCTCCAGGACCGTCCCGCCCAGCCCGACCCTGGCCGCGACCAGCCGGTCCACCCGGACGTCGAAGGCCAGCACGTACACCCGGTCGGACTCCGGCCGGACCACCAGCGAGGGCCGGCCCGCCCTGCCGGTGTCGGTGGGACGTTCCTCGCGCACCAGGCCCGCCGAGGTGAGCTCGGCGGTCAGCGCCATGATGGTGCTCCGGTTCAGGCCCATCCGGTCGGCCAGCACCGTACGGGAGACCGGCCCGCCCAGGTGCACCTGCCGGAGCAGGGCGCCCAGGTTGTGCCGGCGGATCTCCTCCTGGGACCGACCGGCTTTCAGCATCGTGGGGATCCTGACGACTCGGGGACTGTCATCCTGCTGCGCCACCTCGGGACAGGAGGCTCGCACCGCCCGCGGGCGGCGGGACGAATCCTGTCACGACGCGAGAATACCAATCGGCGCCCGCCCGGCACCGTCACGAGGAGGGCGGGATCGCGTGTGACTCCCGCGTGACGCCGGGGGACGCGAGCACCGGGGAGCCCGCCGGTCCCCCTCGTCCAGGGCGAGGAGGGACCGGCGGAGCGATGGGGCCGTCTCAGCCGAGCAGGCTCTCGCCGATCCAGCCGTCCGGGGGGCACCCCGGCGGGATGGCGAAGACGGCCGAGCCGATGGGGGTCGTCCACTCGTTGAGCAGGTCGGCCTCGGCCAGCCTGCGCTGGACGGGGACGAACTGCCGGTCGATGTCGGCCTGGTAGGAGGCGAACAGCAGGCCCGAGTCGGCGTGCCCGTCCGGGGTGAGCCCCTCGTCGTAGTTGTAGACCCGGCGCAGCATCCGCATGCCCGGATCGGCGACGTGGGCCCGCCGGATGTGCGCCTGCTCGGAGATGACGGGGAAGCCGATCGCGTTGAGCCTGGTGAAGTCGGCCTCGTCGCGCTCGTCCCGCCCGGTGAGCGGGGCGCCGTTGTCCAGGCGGCGCCCCACCGTGAACTCCTTCCCGACCCGGTCCACGGCGTCCCACGTCTCCATCTCCGCCCGGATGCGCCGCAGCACCAGCGTGGTGCCACCGCGCAGCCAGGCCGGGCCGTCGCTCACCCAGACCGCCCGGTCGAAGTCGGGGGTGCCCGGGAGGGGGTTGACGGTCCCGTCCAGCTGTCCCATGACGTTGCGCTGGGTCAGCCCGGCGGCGTGGGTGTACGCGCCGCGCCGGAAGCCCCGCTGGGTCCAGCGGACCTTCGCGAACGCGCGGGCGTCCTTGACCGTCATGCGCAGGGCGTGGGTCAGGGTGAGGGCGTCGTCGGCGCAGATCTGCAACAGCAGGTCCCCGCCGCTCCACTCCTTGCGCAGCCTGTCGACCTTGAACGCGGGCAGCGGCGCCACCTGCCCGGGACGGCGGTCGGCCAGCCCGGCCGCCGTGAAGAGGCCGGGACCGAACCCGAAGGTCACCGTCAGCCGCGAGGGCAGGACGGCGAGCTCGGGCTCGGTGTCGGCCAGGGCGGGCCTGCCCTGGGTCAGCCGCCGGGCGTCGTCGGTGAGCAGCCGCATCATCCGCCCCAGCGCCTCGCGGCCGACACCGGGCAGCAGGTCAAGGCCGACGAAGACCCCGTACGTCTGCGGCGGTGTCGCGATCCCCGCCTGGTGGACGCCGTCGAACGGTTCCGTCACCAGGCCGCCGGAGCCGTCGGAACCGCCCGGGACGCGGGAGACGCCCGAGGGCGCGGGGGACGCCGCGGCGGGCCGGGGGGCGGCCGGGGGGAGGACCTGGTCGGGCGCGCACGCGGCGAGGGCGCCGGCCGCGGTGGCGGCGCCCCCCGCGAGCAGGCCTCTGCGACTGAGTCGAGGTTCCCGCATGAGCTCTACTCCGTTTCCCGGTCAGCCGTCACCCTTGTCCCCCTTCGGGTGCTTGCCGGGCTCGTAGTGCTCCTCGCCGCCGGCGAACTCCTTGCCGATCGCGGTGAACTCCAGGGTCCCGCCGCCCTTGAGGGTGAGGGTGAAGGGGATCCGCGCTCCCGGCTTCACCTCCTCGGTGACGCCCATCAGCATGATGTGGTCGCCGCCGGGCTGGAGCCGGTGGGTGCCCCGGGGCGGGATCACGAACCCGCCCTCCTTGGGCCTCATGATCATCTTTCCCCCGGATTCGACGACCTCGTGCAGCTCGATCACCGGCGAGAGCGGGGAGGTCCCGGAGACGACCGTCACCTCGGCGTCGGTGGGATTGACCAGGGTCCCGAAGGCGGCGCTCATCCCCTTCGGGGCGGTCTTCACCCAGGGGTCGGTGATCGTCAGCGTGGCGCCGGGAGCGGCCGCGGCGGAGGTCGTGGAGCTCGCGGAGCTCGGGACGGCGGCCGGTGCCGTGCCGGCCGGGGCTCCCTGGGGGGCCGGGGACCCCTCGGACCCGCACGCGCCGAGGACCGTCACGGCCGCGATCAGGATCCCCGCGGAGACGGCGCGGCGGATCGGGGCGGGGGTGGTACGTCGAGCGGACATGGTGATGCCTTTCTTCCGGCCGGACGGCCGGCGGGACCCGGCGGAACGCCGCCGAGGAGGCCGCCGGGCGGACGGCCGGGATCGTCACGATGGTTCGGTGCGCCGGGCGGCCGGACGGCCACGCGCGCGCCCCTGCCGTACACACGTGGCCGGACGGCGCATGAGAGCGGTCCCGGGGTCACGCGGGCGGCCCTGCGGCCGTACGAACGGCCGGGGCGGGGACACGAGCGGCCGGAGCGGCGGCATCGGCGAAGGCCCGCGCGGGCGTGCGCGCGGGAGGAGGGAACGGGCCCCGGGTGACCCGGTGGGTCAGCCGGAGACGGCGGTGACGGTCGCCGGGGGGCCGCGCCTGCTGACGGCGTGGCGCAGCACGGCGGAGCGGAGGACTCCCGGCTCGGCCGTGCCCGTGGCCGGGAACGGGACGTGCACCGGGGTGACGAACACGATCAGCACCCGGCGGAGCCGCACGCCGAGCCTGCGCAGCAGCGCCCACAGGGCCGCCTCGCCGCGGGCCATCCACAGCCCGGTCAGCCCGACGGCCCACCCGTGCGCCACCAGCATGCCCAGACCGGGCAGCAGCCCGGAGTGGACGTGTCCCATCACCTCGGCCGGGGACGTGGCGTGCGCGAGGGAGAACAGCACGTGCAGGACGGCCTGCACGCCCGCCAGCAGCGGCAGGATCGTCGCCGTCGTGCGCTCGCGTCCCGAGACGGCCAGGGCCGTCGCGAAGGCCACGGCGAGGGCGGCGGCGGCACCCGGCGCGGAGACCGAGCCTCCCGCGAGGACGTGCGCTCCCACGCTCAACCCCAGGCAGACCACGGCGAAGACGGCGGCGCGCGCGGAACGGAACGTCATGTCCGCTCGCGTGGCGGCCGGGCCGGTCGTACTGGAGGTCACGGGAGACATCCTCTCAGCCGGGTGGCCCGCCGTGAAGATCGGGTCGGTGGACCGTGGGGCCCGGCCCGGCACGCAGGCGCGGTCCCGGAACGGTCCCCGCCCTCACGGGTCCCGTGGCGGGAGCCCTTCCGGGCGCGGGAGCCCCCTTCGGGGGCCGGAGCCGTACCCCCTGTAAAAAATCATGAAAAGAATCCGGGCGGTCTGTCGAATCGGCCCGGTCCCGTTCGAAGCCTGGTCACAAGGGCCGGAAGAAACAGCGGACCGGCCCCGGACAGCTGAGGAGACAGGCCATGACCCAGCAGACGACGGGTACCGGCGACAGGAGGGTCACGGGCCGGAGGATCGGCGACCCCGCGCCGGGCGTCACGACGTCGCTCCTGGCCTTCGGCGTCATCGCCGGGCCGGTGTACGTCGTGGTCTCGGTCGCCCAGGCGCTGACCCGGGAGGGTTTCGACCTCACCCGCCACGCCTGGAGCATGCTCGCCAACGGTGACCTCGGATGGATCCAGATCGCCAACCTCGTCCTGACCGGGCTGGCGACCGTCGCCTGCGCGGCCGGCCTGCGCCGGGCCCTCACCGGCGGGACCGGCGCGACCTGGCTGCCCCGGCTCGTCGCCGCGTACGGGGTGAGCCTGATCGGCGCGGGGATCTTCCCGGCGGATCCGGGGCTGGGGTTCCCGGCGGGCACGCCGGAGGGGCCGGGCCCGGTGAGCTGGCACGGGACGCTCCACTTCGTCGTCGGCGCCGTGGGCTTCGTGTGCGTGACCGTGGCCTGCCTGGTCGCGGGGAGCAGGTTCGCCGCCGAGGGTCGCGGGGGATGGGCCCTGTACTCGCGGATCACCGGCGTGATCTTCCTGGTGACCTTCCTCGGCATCGCGGCGGGCGGCGGGGCCACCTGGTCCATCATGACCTTCATCACCGGGCTCGTGGGCCTGTGGGCCTGGCTCGCGGCCCTGTCGATCCACCTCCGCGGGCGCGTCTCACCCGGACACGCCTGACCCTGACCGGCGCCCCGCACGCCGGAGAACACCCCGTCCGTCGCCCGGCACCACCGACACCACCGAGACCACCGTCGCCCGGCACCACCGACACCACCGTCGTGCGACACCACCGAGAACACCGAGAACCACCGTCGAAGAAGGAGACGTCCGATGCGCTACCTGGTCACCCTGAAGGTCCTCAACCAGCCCACGACCCCGCCGCCCGCCGAGCTGATGGAGGCCATCACCATGCTCGGCGAGGAGGCCACCCGGGCCGGCGCCCTGCTGGACAACGGCGGGCTGGCCCCGCGCGCCGAGGGCGCCCGGGTCGAGCTGGCCGGGGGGAAGCTGACCGTCACCGACGGCCCGTTCGCCGAGGCCAAGGAGATGATCAGCTACGCCCTCTACCAGACCCGGTCGAAGGAGGAGACGATCGAGTGGACCTCCCGCTTCCTGAAGCTGCACCGCGACCACTGGGAGGGCTGGGAGGGCGAGGCCGAGGTGCTGCGCGTCTTCGGTCCCGAGGACTTCGCCGCCCCGTCCTGACCCCGTCCCCTCCGGCCGTGCCGCCGTCCTGACCGGCGGCGCGCAGTGGCGGCGCCCCCGCCGTACCTCGCGATCGCGCGGCGGCGGGGGCGCCGTCGCGTGTGGGGGACGGCGTGATTGGATCGGTCGTCATGGGGGTCGACGATGCTCACCGGAGGGTCGAGGCGGTCTGGCGGATCGAGTCCGCCAGGGTGATCGGCGGCCTGGCCAGGATCGTGAACGACATCGGGCTGGCCGAGGAGCTGGCACAGGACGCCCTGGTCATCGCGCTGGAGCAGTGGCCGGTGGACGGGGTGCCGGACAACCCCGGCGCCTGGCTGATGCTCACCGCCAAGCACCGGGCCATCGACCTGCTGCGCCGCAGGAACACCTACGAGCGCAAGCTGGAGGAGGTCGGCCGGGACCTGGAGCTGCGCCGGTGGGCGGCCGAGGAGGAGGTCGAGGACGCTCTCGACGACCCCGTCGGCGACGACGTGCTGCGCCTGCTGTTCACCGCCTGCCATCCGGTGCTGCCGGCCGAGGGACGCCTGGCGCTCACCCTGCGGCTGCTGGGCGGCCTGACCACCGGGGAGATCGCCCGCGCCTTCCTGGTGCCGGAGCCGACCGTCGGGCAGCGGATCTCCCGGGCCAAGCGCACACTGGCCGACAGGCGGGTGCGGATCGAGATGCCCCCGCCGGACGAGCTGGGCGGCAGGCTCTCCTCGGTCCTGGAGGTGGTCTACCTCGTCTTCAACGAGGGGTACTCGGCGACCGCCGGTCACGACTGGACGCGCCCCTCGCTCTGCGAGGAGGCGCTGCGCCTGGGACGGATCCTGGCGGGCCTGATGCCGGACCAGGCCGAGGTGCACGGCCTGGTCGCGCTGATGGAGATCCAGGCGTCCCGGCTGCGGGCCAGGACCGGGGCGGACGGCGGGCCCGTCCTCCTGCTCGACCAGGACCGCAGGCTCTGGGACCGGCTGTTGGTACGCCGCGGGCTGGAGTCGCTCGAACGCGCCGAGTCGCTCGGCACGCTGGGGCCCTACGGCCTGCAGGCCGCGATCGCCGCCTGTCACGCCCGCGCGTCGTCCGCCGACGACACCGACTGGGAGCGGATGGCCGCCCTCTACCGGTTGCTGGTCCACGTCTTCCCCTCTCCCGTGGCCGAGCTGAACCGCGCGGTCGCGGTGGGGATGGCGTACGGCCCGGCGCGGGGGCTGGAGATCGTGGAGAGGCTGACGGCGGAGCGCGCGCTCGCCGGTTACCCCCAGCTGCCGGCCGTACGGGGGGATCTGCTCGCCAGGCTGGGCCGCCTCGACGAGGCGCGCGCGGAGTTCGGGCGGGCCGCCGGGCTCACCCGCAACGAGCACGAGCGCGTCCTCTTCCTGGCCCGCGCGAAGGATCCGGAGGGCTGACGTCCGGGCCCGGGGTCCGGGACGTGGCGCGACGGAGCCCGGGAGCCCGAGGAACGGGGAACGGGAACGGGGACGGGGAACGGGGACGAGGAAGGGGAGGGGAAGGGCCGGGGGCCCGGCCACCGAGGGCACGGAGATCGTACTCACGAGTAACTAAGTAACCGCGCCCATGTGCCGCGCACGGATCGCGCCGACGATGGTGGCATGACACGACCGGTGAAGAACACGACGACGACGGCCTTCTACGCCCAGGCCGTCATCTCCTTCGGGCTGTCGGTGACGGCCCTGGCGATCGGCATCACGTACCTGCCCGTGACCGTCTGGGTCCGGTCCTTCATGGCCCTCGGGCTGCTGTACGTGGTGACGTCGACCTTCACGCTGGCCAAGTGCGTGCGCGACCGCAACGAGGAGGCCGCGGTCGTCAGCCGGGTCGACCAGGCCAGGCTGGACAAGCTGCTGGCCGAGCACGACCCCTTCAAGAACGACTGATCCCCGGGCCCCGTCCCGCTCGGGGCGCACCGGCCGGAGGCGCACCCGCTCACTGTCGACAGGTAAGCGGTTCCCGCCCGGCGCTACCCTGGTCCGATCACCCGCGTCCCGCGTACGGGAAGGTCCGGGCGGGAGACAGGAGGTGTCGGGTGGCCAGGCCGTCGGACACCAAGGCGCGCATCCAGGCGGCCGCGAGGGAGCTCTTCGCGGAGAGGGGCGTGCAGCGGACGAGCCTGCGCGACATCGCCGACCGGCTGGGGATCACCAAGCCCGCGCTCTACTACCACTTCACCTCGCGGGAGGAACTGCTCCGGAGCATCGTCCAGCCGCTGATCGACGACATCGACGCCTTCCTGGACGAGGCCGAGGCGGACGCCCCGCGCGACCGGCGCGCTCTCCTGCAGACCTACTTCGACATCATCTTCCGGCACCGCGAGGTCACCGCGATGGCGGTGCGCGAGCTGGCCGCCCTGGCCCACCTCGACCTGGGACGGCGCGTGACGGTCTGGCGGCGGCGGCTCGTCGCCCTGCTCCTCGCACCGGACCCCGAGCCCGATCTGGACGCCCGCGCCCGCGCGATCGTGGCCATCGGCGGCCTCTCGGACTGTACCGTTGAGTTCGCCGACGTCCCGGCCGAACGGCTCGGCCCTCCGGTGGTGGTGGCCGCCGCGCCGGCGGCGCTCGGCGCGGACGCGACGGATCCGGCGGCGACGCGGGCCTGAAGGAGGCCCGAGGGACTCCGGTGTGCGTTCGCAACAATGATAAACGTCACAAAAACATCAAAGGCATCTAAAGTTAACTCATGGTGACTCACCGTACGGCCGTCGTCCCGCTCGACTCCGAAACCTCCGGCGTGTGCCTCTGTGGTCACCGGGCCGACTACGTGATCGAGACGCGCTGGTTCTCCGGCCGGCACTCCCGTGACCCCGTCTGCTCCCCGCACGTCACCGCGGTCCTTCAGGGGATCGCCAAGCAGAACGCCCGCCGTGACGGGGGATGAACGGCAGGTGCCGGGGGACCGGGATCCGCATACCTGGTAAGACGGGGGGAACGCCCGCCCTGTGAACCGCGGGTCTAAGGAGCCTTTCCATGCCACCCGAAGATGCGAAACCCCTCTCCATATCGGCCGACACCTACGGTGACGCCATCGTCGTCCGGGCGAGCGGTGAGCTCGACTACGACTACGCGCGCGTCTTCCGCAGAGAGCTCACCCGGGTGTGGGACATGGGTGACGGCCTGCCGTCGCCCGCGGCTCCGCCCCCGTCCGCCCCCGAGACCCCGACCATCTTCCCCGGAGCCTCCCCCCTCCTCGCGGAGCCCTCCCCCACGACCTCCTCCGTGGACGGCCCCCTCGCCCCGGAGCGTCCCTTCTCCCCCGGGCACCGGTTCGCCCCGGAGACCTCCCTCTTCCCTGAGCGCCCGTTCCCCGGGGAGCGGCACTTCTCCTCGGAGCGCCCGTCACCGCTGGAACCGGGCGTCCCGTCGCCGTTCTTCCCCGCAGGCCCGCCACCGGTCTCTCCCGGGAGTCCGCCACCCGTCTCTCCCGGCGACCCGCCGTTCTCCCCCGGAGACCCGTCGCCCCTCTCCCCGGGCACCCCGCCGCCCCTTCCTCCCGATTCCCCGGAGCCCCCGCCCCCGCCCGCCCCTCCGGCGCCCCCTTCCCCGGACTCCCCTTCCCCGGACTCCCCGGACGTGCCGCCGTCTTCGGAGACGTCCCCCGGCACCGCGGGCGGGACGACGACCCCGGCCGCACCCCCCTGTCTCATCCTGGACCTGACGGGGATCACCTTCTGCGACTCGACCGGGCTCGCGGAGCTGCTGTGGAGCCTGCGCCGGAGCCAGGAGACCGGGACGCGCCTCGTGGTGGCCGGGGCGAGCCGGACGTTGCGTCACATGCTGGCGACCACCGGGCTGCTGACCTATTTCACGATGGCCGACTCCGTGGAGGAGGCGCTGCGCGAGGCAGGGACGAGCGCGGCCGGGGAAGAGCGGGTCCCGGAGGAGCAGGTCCCGTCCCCTTGACCATGACGGGGCCGGACGAGGAGAGCGGCGGCACCGGCACCGCGGGCCCCAGCGGCCCGAAAAGCCGCCCGGGGAGCACCCGAAAGGCGTCCACGGAAGCCTTAATACGTATGTCGTTAAAACGCCCCCATTGGCCTTACAACTGAGTCAATATCTTCTTACGGGAAAATCCACTCTTCGTCGAAAGTGGGGGTCCCGATGCGGAAGACACCGCCGCGGGCGACCGCGGAAGCACCGCCCGAGGCTCCACCCGCGCCGCCCGTGGAGCCCAGGGAGTTCGTCAGCCTGCTGGCCGTCGACTTCACCGGCACCTACCAGGTCTACCTGGCGGCCAAGGACGAGCGGATCAAGATGACCCGGTTGTCCATGAGCCTGCTCGCCGCCCCGTTCGCCGCCGCGGTCGCGCTGGCGAGCGCGAAGGTGGTCAGGCCGGACGCGCTGGCCGCCTGGGAGAGCGTCCCGTGGTACCTGTTCGCGACGGTCGCCGCGTTCGGGCTGCTCAACGTGCTGCCCTTCCTGCGGCTGATCGAGGCGGTCAACGCGCACATGAGGACGGCGCGGGCGCTCAACAACTTCCGACTGCTGTACGTCCTTCCCCTCAAGGACCACTTCTCGACCCTCGGCTGGAGTCCGAACCTGCCGGTCGATCCCCGCTATCCGGAGACGTACGCGCCGCTGGCGTGGCCGGGGATCAACGTGATGATGCTGGCACTGGTCAACGGCTCCTACATCGCGGTCGGCGTGCTCGGGCTGATCGGGGCCGAGCCTACCCCGGCCCTGCTGCTGGTGATCATCGGGTTGCTCGCGCTGATCCACTATTTCGTCTACTACGTGCGCGCCAACGTCTCCCGGCAACGCCGGCTCCCACACAATCCCTACCATTTCCCCAACGTGGAGACATGAATGCCCGACCTCCTCAGGTTCGCGTCTTGTGGGGAGACGTGGATCTGGCTGATGCGACACGTGACGGACAGCGGCGGTCCCGCCCTGGACGACCGCGGCCCGATCATCGAAGCCCCGGCCGTACTGTTCGAGATCAACGCTCTGAGCTGGGACGATCCCATCCTGAGATGCCACGGCGACCCGGGGAAGATCCCGCTGTACGCCAGCAAGTTCAGTGAGCGGTCGATCGTCCCGCCGTTCAAGTACAGCTACGGGGGACGGCTGCGGCAGTTCCTCGGCGTCGACCAGCTCGGCTGGATCTCCGACGTGCTGCGCTCCAAGCCGTACACCAAGAGCGGCTGGATCTCGCTGACCGCTCCCGGCGAGCCTCCCGACGCGGTGCCCTGCCTGACCAGCCTGGCCTTCCGGCTCCGGGCCGGGCGTCTGGTCATGACCGCGGCCTTCCGGTCGCAGAACGCGTTCACCTGCTATCTCAACTACGTGCCGCTCCGCGGGATCCAGAGGGAGGTCGCGGACGGCCTCACCGTGGGCTGCGGGCCGATGCGGATCTTCGTCGACGTGCCGCACATCTACACCGCGGACGAGGAGCGGGTGAGAAGGATCCTCCGGCCCGCGGAACGGGCCGGCCCCAAGGGAACGACCGGGCCGAAGGGGAAGCCCGGACCGAAGGGGACCGGCGCCCGGCTCCGGCCGGCACAACTGCCCCGGCCGGTGCCCTGAGCCGGACGGCACCCCGGCCCGGGCGGTGACCCGGCCCGGGCGGTGACCCGGGCCAGGGGCCGATCCGGGTGCCCTATCCGAGCGCCCCATTCGAGCGCCCGATCCGAGCGCCCGATCCGGGGAACGTCCGGCCCCGCGGGGTCTCACGGCCCGTGACCGTGCTCGTGGGAACCGTGGGCGTCCTCGGCCGGGGTGGTGGCCCCGCCGGCCTCCGGGTCCGGGGCGGTGACCGCGGTGAACACGGCGGTGCGCACGGTCCCGGCGTGCTGGAAGTCCAGGAAGAGACGGTACGTCCCGGAACTGGGCACCTCGGCGTAGAAGGTGATGTCCGGGCCGGGCGCGGTGCGCCCGTCACCGGGCGCGCCGTCGGGGTGCACGTGCAGGTAGGCCAGGTCCCCGTCGCGGAGCGCGACCAGATGGCCGTACGCGGCCAGGTAGGGCTGCAGGTCGGTGACGGGCCGGCCGTCCTCGGCGATCGAGAGCGTGAGCATGCTGGTACGCCCGGCGACGAGGCCCCCGGTGAGGGTGACGGTGTAGTCGCCCACCTTCGCGGTCCCGGCCGGAACGGCGAGCGGTTCCGGCCGGTAGTCCCCCGCGACCGACAGGTCCATGCCGAGCGTCATGGCCCGGCCGCCCTCGGGGGCGAAGTCGGCGAAGGCCCGGTACTCCCCGGCGGAGGGAAGCTCCAGCGGGACCGACCAGATCCCGCCCCCCTTCTGGACGGGGTGCAGGTGCTGGAATCCGGTCAGGTCGCGGCGGACCACGATGAAGTGCAGCTTCTTGTCGTGCTGGACCGCGAACTCGTCGACCGGGTGACCGTCGGGACCGATCACCGAGAAACGGAAGTCGGTCCGCTCACCGGCCTTCACCTCGTCCGTCTCCGGCAGGAGGCTGTACCCGCCCTGGGAGATCTGGAGCCCGCCGGGCACGACCGGCGCCCGCGCCGTCGGCTGCGCGGTGCCGGGCGGCGCGGCGTTCCCCGCGTCCGGCGCGGCACCGTGACCGGTGTGCCGCCCCGCACCCTGGCCCGCGTCCCGGTCCGCACCCTGGGCGGGGCCGCGGGTGGCCTCCACCGTGCTCGCGACCGACCCGGCCATCCGGCCCGTCCCCAGGGCGCCGCCGAACACCACGACCAGCCCCAGCGCGTACGCGCCCACTCTCATCGCGCCGTTCATCACCCTCCTCATACCCTTAGGGGGTATTCGTCCGTTCATCCACGGTGTCCCGTCACCACCCTTTCGAACGGCCCCGGAGGGCATCGAGAACGCCGGTCTCCGTGACACAGGATGGCCGATGCGCACGGTGCCGAGGGGGCGTACGGGAAATCGGGCACCGGTGACGCCCTCGCCTCCCCGGGGAGGCGAGGGGGCCGGGAGCGTCAGGAGGGCAGGTGGCGGATCCGCTCGGAGGACGGGTCGTAGAGGGGTTCCGCGACGACGGCGGCGTCCGTCCAGACGCCGGTGACGCCGACCTCCACCCGGTCTCCGGGTGCCGTGCCCGCGGGCAGGTAGGCGTAGGCGATCGAGCGGTCGACGCGGTGGCCGTACCCGCCGCTGGTGACCCGTGAGACGGGCAGGCCGCCGGAGCGGACCGGCTCACCGCCGAGGCAGACCTGCCGCGGGTCGTCCAGGACCAAGCAGAACAGGCGCCGCGCGGGCGCGGCCCCTGCGGGGGCACCGGAAGCGCCCGAGGTGCCGGGGGTGCCGGGGGTGCCGGGGGTGTCCGCGGTGTCGGGGGTGCCGGGGGTGCCGGGGGTGCCGGGGGTGTCGGCGGTGTCGGGGGTGCCGGGGGTGCCGGGGGTGTCGGCGGTGTCGGCGGTGCCGGTGTTCGAAGGGCCGCGGGAACCATGGCCCTCCAGGGCGGCGCGGCCGAGGAAGTCCTTGTCGCGGGCGACCGCGAAGCCCAGGCCCGCCTCGTACGGCGTGGTCTCCGGGGTGATGTCCAGCCCCCAGACGCGGTAGCCCTTCTCCAGGCGCATCGAGTCGATCGCGCGGTACCCGGCCGGGCGCATGCCGAACGGCGTCCCCGCCTCCATGAGCGTGTCCCACAGCGTCAGCCCGTACTCGGCGGGGCAGTACAGCTCCCAGCCGAACTCGCCCACGAACGTCACCCGCTGGGCCAGTACCGGGACGTTCCCCACGCTGATCTCCCGGGCCCGCAGGTAGCCGAAGGTCAGGTCGTCCGGGCAGACCGAGCCGAGGATGTCGAGGGCCCGCGGGCCCCAGAGGCAGTAGCAGGCGTGGGCCGAGGTCACGTCGCGGACGTCGAGGCCCTGGCCGCGGAGCCAGGCCGCGTCGTGGACGCCGAACGCGGTGCCGGTGACCAGGCGGAAACGGTCCTCGGCCAGGCGGGTCACGGTCAGGTCGGCCTCGATGCCGCCCCGCGCGTTCAGCAGCTGGGTGTAGACGACCGAGCCCACGGGCCGGTCGATCCGCCCGGCGCACGCCCGCTGCAGCCCCTCCAGCGCACCGGGTCCCGCGACCTCCAGCTTGGAGAACGAGCTCTGGTCGAACAGCCCCGCGGCGTCCCGGGTGGCCAGGCACTCCCGGCGGACGGCCGGCGACCAGACCCGCCCGGCCCATCCTTCGGGACGGTACTCCGAGCCGTCGTCGCCGTCCCGGCCGCCGCCGTCCCGGCCGCCGCCGTCCCGGCCGTCGTCACTGTCCCGGGCGGGGACGCCGGACGTGTCACGGTCGCCGGACGTGTCCCGGCCGTCCGGGGTGACGCCGGAGCCCCCCGGGCGCGCGTTGGACTCGAACCAGTTGACCCGCTCCCAGCCGGACTTCTCGCCGAACGCCGCCCCCAGCTCCACGTGCCGTACCCAGGCCGGGGAGCGGCGGAGCGGCCGGGCCGCGGTGCGCTCCTCGCCGGGGTAGACGATGTCGTAGTACGTCGAGTACGCGTCCAGGGCCCTGGCGCGGGCCCAGGAGGCCGAACGGGCGTGACCGGAGAAACGGCGCAGGTCCATGGCGAACACGTCGTACTCGGGCGAGCCGTCCACGATCCACTCGGCCATCACCTTGCCCACGCCGCCCGCCGCGGCCAGGCCGTGCACGCAGAACCCGGCCGCCGCCCACAGTCCGCGGACCGGGGTCTCGCCGAGCAGGAACTCGCCGTCGGGGGTGAACGCCTCGGGGCCGTGGACGACCTTGACGATCTCGGTACGGGCCAGGCCGGGAACGCGCCGCACCGCCGAATCCCACGATTCCTGAAATTTCGGCATATTCGGGGAAAAGAGGGTTCTAGGCTCCTGCAGCGGCTCGGCCGTATCCCATATCTCAGGGTCACGGATATATCCGCCGACCAGAATCCCGCCGCCCTCCTCCCGAAAATAAACAATGTTGTCCGGATCCCGCACCGTGGGCATGAAGGAGGAGACCTCGAAAGGCTCGGTGACGACATACTGATGCTTGATCGGCACGACCGGGACGTCCACCCCGGCCAGCCGCCCGACCCGGCCACTGGCCGCGCCCGCCGCGATGACCACGGTCTCCGCCTGGACCGACCACTCCTCGGTCTCCCCGGCCTCCCCGTCGCCCCGCGCGAGCCGTACGCCGGTGATCGCGCCGCCCACCACATCGAGCCCTGTCACCCGGGTCCCGGTGAGGATCCGCACGCCCAGCTTCTGCGCCCCGGCCGCCAGCGCCCTGGCCAGCAGCGCCGGGTCCAGCCAGCCGTCCCCGGGCAGCCAGAGCGCGGCCCGCACGTCCTCGACGTTCAGCAGCGGGAGCCTTCGCCCCGCCTCGGCGCCGGAGAGCATCTCCAGATCGAGCCCGTAGGTCTCCGCGGCCCCGGCCAGGCGCAGCGACTCCTGCACCCGTTCTGGCGTGGTGGCCAGCCGCAGGCCGCCGACCCCGTGCCAGCCCGGGTCCAGACCGGTGAGCTCGGCCAGCTCGGGGTACAGGCCCGCCGAATACATGATCATCTTTGTCTGGGTGACGGTGGAGCGGAGCTGACCCACGAAACCGGCCGAGTGCCAGGTCGTCCCCTCGGTGAGCTCGTGCCGTTCCACCAGCAGCACCTCGGTCCAGCCGAGCCGTGCCAGGTGGTAGGCCACGCTGCACCCGGCCACCCCGCCGCCGATCACGACCGCCCGCGCAGAGCTGGGAAGTTTCAAGGTTCGCAACCCCTCTGTAACACCGTGCTCGCAAAATCGGATCAATGGTCTGAAGGTAGGCCAAAGGAGGGCAGCATGCCAGATCTCCGGGCGGACGTCCGCGCATGGGCCGGGCAGCCCGTGACCGAGACGCCGATCAAGGGGGGTCTCAGCCACCGGATCGTCCGTCTCGACGCGGCGGACGGGCGGCGATGGCTGCTGCGCGTGCTGGACCCCCGGGTGTCCGAGGCCGGCCTGGGCATCCCGATCGAGCAGGAGATCGCCAACACCGTGCGCGCCGCCGACGCCGGGATCGGCGCCAGGGTGCTGCACCGCCTCCCCGACGCCCTGGTGCTGGAGTACCTCGACGGCGTCACCCTGGACGCGCACGCGGTACGGCGGCTCCCCGGCCCGATCGCCGCGGCCTGCCGCCGGCTGCACGCCGGCCCCCGGTTCGTCAACGACTTCTCCATCTTCCGCAAGCTGGACGAGTTCCTCGCCCTGTGCCGTACCCACGAACTGGACGTACCCGACGGCTACCTCGACCGCCTTCCCGCGGCCGCGGAGATCGAACGGGCGCTGGCCGCCGATCCGCCGCCCACGGTGCCCTGCCACAACGACCTGCTGCCGGAGAACCTCATCCGCTGCGGCGACGAGGTCAGGATCGTCGACTACCAGCTGTCGGGGAACAACGACCCGGCCTTCGAGCTGGGCGACATCGCCGCCGAGGCCGACTACGACCCCGACCTGACCGCCCGGCTGGCCCGCGCCTACCTCGGCGCCGACGACCGGCGGTTCACCGCCCGGGTCAGGCTCAACCTGATCATGTCCAACCTGACCTGGACGCTCTGGTTCGCCGTGCACCACGGACTGTTGAGGGAGCAGGCGGCCGACGCCGACTTCGACTACCGGGCCGAGGCGGCCGACAAGTTCTCGCAAGCCGTACGGGACCTGGACGACCCGGGGTTCGGACGGCTCGTCGATCACGTCCGGGGCGCGAGCCCCGGATCTTCACACCCCCCGCACCACCATGCAAGGAGGCTTGAATGACCAAGCCCACATCGGTCGACGAGGACGCGAAGCGGCTCGCCGAACTCGGTTACAAGCAGGAGCTGTCCAGAACCTGGAGCGGCTTCTCCAACTTCGCCATCTCCTTCTCGATCATCTCCATCCTGGCCGGCTGCTTCACCACGTTCGGCCAGGCGTGGAACAACGGCGGCCCCATCGCCATCTCGTGGGGCTGGCCGCTGATCTCGATCTTCATTCTGATCATCGGGCTCTGCATGTCGGAGCTGGTGTCGGCCTACCCGACCGCGGGCGGGATCTACTGGTGGGCCGCGAAGATGGGCAGGCCCGTGCACGGCTGGTTCACGGGGTGGTTCAACCTCATCGGGCTGATCGCGGTGACGGCCTCGGTCGACTACGGCTGCGCGACGTTCCTGAACATCACCCTCAACCGGTTCCTCCCGGGCTGGGACCCCAACCTGAACAACGCGTTCATCCTGTTCGCGGTGATCCTCGTCCTGCACGCGCTGATCAACATCTTCAGCCACCGGCTGATCTCGACGCTGCAGAACGTCTCGGTCTGGTGGCACGTGTTCGGCGCCGCGGTGGTCGTGCTGATCCTGATCTTCGGTCCGGACGCGCACCAGTCGATGTCGTTCGTCTTCACCGAGACGATCAACAACTCCGGCTTCTCCGACTCGTCCTACTGGTTCTACGTGCTGCCGCTCGGCTTCCTGCTGACCCAGTACACGATCACCGGGTTCGACGCGTGCGCGCACGTGTCCGAGGAGACCCAGGGCGCCTCCACCGCCGCCGCCAGGGGACTGTGGCAGTCGATCTTCTACTCGGCGATCGGCGGCTGGATCCTGCTGCTGGCCTTCCTGTTCGCGGCCACCGACGTGAACGCGATCAACGAGGCGGGCGGCTTCGTCGGCGCCATCTTCGACAGCGCGCTCCCCGGCAACCTGGCCACGGCGATCTTCGCGATCTCCACCATCGGCCAGTTCTTCTGCGGCATGAGCTGCGTGACCTCGATGTCCCGGATGACCTACGCCTTCTCCCGGGACGGCGCCATCCCCGGCTGGCGGCTGTGGTCGAAGGTGGACGCCAACCGCACCCCGGTCAACGCGATCGTCTTCGGCTGCGCGGTCGCGCTGGTCCTCACCCTGCCCGCCCTGTACGAGGCCCCCGGCGGGGTGCCGCTGGCCTTCTACGCGGTCGTCTCGGTGGCGGTCATCGGCCTCTACATCGCCTTCGCGATCCCGATCTGGCTCCGGCTGCGGATGGGCGACCGGTTCCAGCCCGGCCCCTGGACGCTGGGACGCAAGTACAAGGTCATGTGCTGGATCGCCCTGATCGAGATCGTGATCATCTCGATCTACTTCATCATGCCGCTGGTGCCGTCCGCGGTGCCGTTCAGCGACGAGTTCACCTGGACCTCGGTGAACTACGCACCGATCGTGGTCGGCGTGATGGTGCTGGGCGTGGGCCTGTGGTGGGTGCTGTCGGCCCGGCACTGGTTCACCGGCCCGCGCCGCACGGTCGACATGGCCGAGGCGTTCGACCCGGCCGGACCGGCGGGCACGACCGGCGGGGACCCCACCGGCTGACCCGCCGTATCCCGTGACGGCCCGGCGCGGTTCCCCGGGGAGCCGCGCCGGGCCGTCACGCGCCCTTGGACGTCCCGGACGTCCCGGACGTCCCGGACGTCCCGGACGTCCCGGAGATCCCGAAGGTCTTGCAGGTCCTTGAGCCCCTGGGGCCGCGGAAGGGACGGTCAGACCGCCTCGAAGGCCTCGGCCACGGCCGCCCGTACCCGGTCCATCGCCGCGGCGTCCGGGGCCTCCCGGCGCATGGAGGTCATGTCCACCTCGGGCATGCCGCAGGCCACCGCCCAGCTCCACGGGGTCAGGTCGCCGTCGACGTTGAGGGCGAACCCGTGGCTGGTGACGCCGCGGCTCTGGCGCATGCCGATGGAGGCGATCTTGCGTCCGGTCTCGCTCGTCCACACGCCGGTCAGCAGTTCCGAGCCCGGCGGCGTGTCGCGGCGTTCGGCCGGGACGCCCAGCGCGCCGAGCGCGCGCACCAGCCTCAGCTCGACCTCTCGGACGTAGTCGACGATCCCCTCGCCCTCACCGAGCTTGACGATCAGATACCCGACCAGCTGGCCGGGGCCGTGATAGGTGAGCTGCCCCCCGCGACCCGTGCTCACGACCGGGATGCCGTGAGACGGGTCGGGCAGGTGGCGCTCGTCGGTCCGCCTGCCCACGGTGTACACCGATGGGTGGCTGAGCAGCCAGAGCGTGTCGGAGCACTCGTCGCGCTGCCGCAGACCGACCAGGTCGGTCATCCGCTCCATGGCCTTCTCGTAGTCGACCAGGTCATCCTGGACCAGGGACAGTGGGCGTCGCCTCATGCCCCCAGCCTATTTTCAGTAGCGAACCGCCGGCGCCTTGGGGACGAAGATCCACATGAGCACGTAGGCGACCCAGAGCGGTCCCGGGATGAGCGAGAGCAGCAGCCAGAACACCCGGACCAGGGTGGGCGGCATGTTGAAGGTCTCGGCGATCCCGCCGCAGACGCCGGCGATTATCTTGTGGTTTCTCGAACGGTGCACGATGTCTCTCCCCGCCTCGGTGTTCTATGTCTCTTCAAACGAGTGGCCGCCTTCTGCCCGTTCCCGAGACACCCCTGAGAAAACCCTGACAGGGTCGGCCCCATAACTTTTCGCCCATCTCAGCCGAGATACGTCTAGGCGATCGGGTTTGGTCACGGTACGTTCCGCCATGTACAGCAACAGGGAATTCCCTCCCGTTCCACCCTAGGAGCGTTATGCGCCTGAGGTTCCGCCGCACCATGGTCCGGACCGCCACCCTGGTCACGGCCATCACCCTCCCCCTCGCCTTCACCGTCCCGGCGAGCGCGGCCCCCGCGACCACCGGCCCCGTCGTCTCCGACGTGCTGGCCAACGTGTTCGCGACACAGATCAAGGGGAAGAACGTCCAGAAGCACCTGGACAAATTCCAGGAGATCGCGACCGCCAACGGCGGCAACCGGGCCGCGGGCACGCCCGGTTACGACGCCTCCCTGGCCTACGTGCAGGACAAGCTGCGCAAGGCCGGATACAAGACCTCCACGACCGACGTCGAGTTCCCGCTCGGCTGGCAGGAGTTCAGCCCCCCGGTCCTGGAGCAGACCGCCCCCGAGGCGAAGACCTACGCCACCCCGGCCGACTTCGTGACCGTGGTCTCCTCCGCCGGCGGCGACGTCACCGCCCAGGTGCAGGTCGTCGACGCGGTCATCCCGCCCGCGCCGACCCCGAACACCTCGACCGCGGGCTGCGAGGCCTCCGACTTCGAGGGCTTCGTCGCGGGCCGGATCGCGCTGATCCAGCGCGGCACCTGCCCGTTCATCGACAAGGCCACCAACGCCAAGGCCGCCGGCGCGGCCGGAGTGATCTTCTTCAACGAGGGTCAGCCGGGCCGTACCGACCCGCTCGTCTTCGACATCATCGAGTGGCGCTTCGACATGCCCATCGTGATGGCGAGCACGGCCGTCGGCCTGGACCTGGCCGACAGCCCGAACACGACCGTGCACCTGAAGGTCGACGCCAGGACCGAGGTCGGCCGTACCAAGAACCTGATCGCCGACTCCCGCTGGGGCAAGTCCGGCGAGATCGTCGCGGTCGGCGCCCACCTGGACAGCGTGCCCGAGGGCCCCGGCATCAACGACAACGGCTCCGGCAGCGCCGCCGTCCTGGAGACCGCGCTCAAGCTGGCCCACGTGCCCACCAAGCACCGGCTGCGCTTCGCCTGGTGGGGCGCCGAGGAGCTCGGCCTGCTCGGCTCCGAGCAGTACGTCGCGGGCCTGTCGCAGGCCGAGCGGGACAAGATCCGGCTCTACCTGAACTTCGACATGGTCGCCTCGCCGAACGACGGCACCTTCCTGTACGACGGTGACGACTCCGACGCCGAGGGCGCCCCGGCCGGCCCGACCGGATCGGCCGAGATCGAGCAGCGCCTGGCGGCGTTCTACGCCAAGCGCAACCTGCCCTTCGAGGGCACCGACTTCACCGGCCGCTCCGACTACGGCGCGTTCATCGCCAACGGCATCCCGGCCGGCGGCATCTTCACCGGCGCCGAGGGCATCAAGACCCCCGAGCAGGCCGCGAAGTTCGGCGGCACCGCCGGTGTCGCCTACGACCCCTGCTACCACTCCGCCTGCGACGGCATCACCAACATCAACGCCGCCGCGCTCGAGCGCAACTCCAAGGCCGTCGGTTACGCCACCGCGTTCTACGCCTACGACCTGACCGGCATCCCCGACCGCAACGCCGCGGCGCTCGCCAAGAGCTCCGCGAGCTCCGCGAGGTTCATGACGGCGCCCGAGGGCGCCGCCCGCTAGCGAGCGGTCACGCGAACGCACCACGGTTTCACGGCGCGCCTCCGCACAGGGGGGCGCGCCGCCCGGGGGACCCCCCACCCTCACATCCGAGGAGCATGATGCGCAAACTGTGGACCACGGGCATGGCGGCGATCCTCGCCATCCCCCTGGCTTTCACCGCCCCGTCGGCGTCAGCGGCCGCCCCACCGGACATCTCGCTGACCGCCGTCAAGGCACATCTCACGCAGTTCCAGTCCATCGCCACCGCCAACGGCGGCAACCGGGCCCACGGCCGTCCCGGCTACCTGGCCTCGGCCAACTACGTCAAGGGCAAGCTGGACGCGGCGGGCTTCACCACCACCCTGCAGTCGTTCACCTACGGCGGCGCGACCGGCTACAACGTCATCGCGGACTGGCCCGGAGGCGACACCAACAACACCCTGATGATCGGCGCCCACCTCGACAGCGTGGCCTCCGGTCCGGGCATCAACGACAACGGCACGGGCAGCGCCGCCATCCTGGAGACCGCGCTGGAGGTCTCCCGCCAGTCGCTGGCGCCGACCAGGCACCTGCGCTTCGCCTGGTGGGGTGCCGAGGAGCTCGGCCTGCGAGGCTCCCAGGCCTACGTGAACGGCCTCTCCTCCACCGAGCGGTCCAGGATCAAGGGCTACTACAACTTCGACATGGTCGGCTCGCCCAACCCGGGCTACTTCCTCTACGACGGCGACAACTCCGACGGCGTCGGCTCGGGCCCCGGCCCGGCGGGCTCGGCGCAGCTGGAGGCGACGCTCCAGGCGTACTTCAGCTCGATCGGCGTGGCCACCCGGGGCACCGACTTCGACGGCCGCTCCGACTACGGGCCCTTCATCGCCGTGGGCATCCCGGCGGGAGGCACCTTCACCGGCGCCGAGGGCACCAAGACCAGCGCCCAGGCCACCCTGTGGGGCGGCACCGCGGGTCAGCCCTTCGACCCCTGCTACCACCGCGCGTGCGACACCATCACCAACGTCAACGACACCGCGCTGAACCGGAACTCCGACGCCATCGCGTACGCGGTGTGGACGACCGCGGTCACGACGCCACCGCCGCCCGCCATCTGGCAGGACACCTTCGAGACGGCGACCGGCTGGACGGCCAACCCGTCCGGCACCGACACCGCCACGGCCGGCGCGTGGGAGCGCGGTGACCCCGAGGCCACCACCTC
>NZ_JBVJIA010000017.1:0-22535 GCF_055586505.1 Streptosporangium sp. NPDC050148
CGGGTACCGCCTCCGACTGTTCCTCCCCCCCCTCCCCTCCCCCCCTCCCCCCCCCCCCCCCCCCCCCCCCCCCCCCCCCCCCCCCCCCCCCCCCCCCCCCCCCCCCCACCGCCTCAGCGCCCCGGACGCCGCACGGAGGTGCGACGGGCTATCTCGGCCTGGAGCCTGGCCATCTGCCAGTGCAGCTCGATGAGCTGCTCGGTGAGCTGGAGACGCGGAATCTCGGACGGGTCCTCGACGGACAGGTGGTCGATCGCGGTGGACAGGTCTCGCATCGCGCGCCCCCACTCCATGACGGCTTCCTCGGATCGAAACAACGTTCGAATCATACCGGAACACCGAACACGCTGTCAGTCCATTGCCCCCCGTGTCACATCCACGCCCCCGCTTGACGTCCCGGCTCGATGTTCCGCCCTGATGTTCCGTCCGGGAACGTGCCCGGGTGCCCGTACCCGCCCACCGGCCGCTGTTCGCGGAGAGGCTCCCGGTGCGGCCCGGCACGTCCCTCGCCGGTCCGGGGACGGACCGGGGACGGACCGGTGAGAGGCCGGTGAAGGCCGGTGAGGAACGAGCCGCGGAGCGGCCGTGGGCCCGTGGCGGAGTCCTGCGCGGCCCCGCGGGACCGTGGAGGGTCGTGCGGGACCGTGGAGGGTCGTGCGGGGCCGCGCGGGGCCGTCCGGGACCGTGCGGGGCCGCGCGGGGCCGCGCGCCGGGTCCGGGTGGCCGGACCGCGACGCGCCGGCGCCGTGTCAGTTCTGGTACTCGGGAACGATGTAGCCGCGGGCCAGGGTGCGGGCGGTGATGTTGAAGCCCACCACGGCGGCGGAGGCGTCGGCGTCGACGCCGAGCTTCTCCACGTCGAGGGCGTGCACCGCGAAGATGTAGCGGTGCGGGGGGCCGGGCGGCGGGGCGGCGCCGCCGTAGGCGAGCGTGCCGTAGTCGTTGCGGCCGTGCACGCCCACGCTCGTGTCGGCGGTGCCCGCACCCGAGGGCAGTTCGGTCGTACCTGCGGGGATGTCGAACAGCAGCCAGTGCCAGAACCCGCTGCCGGTGGGCGCGTCGGGGTCGAAGCACGTCACGGCGTAGCTGAGGGTGCCCTCGGGGGCGCCGGACCAGCGCAGGTGCGGGGAGACGTTCTGGCCGGTGGCCCCCCAGTCGTCGAACACGTGGGTCTCGGCCAGGCGCTCGCCGTCGCGCACGTCGTCGCTCTCGACGGTCAGGGCCGGGACCGGGGGCAGCAGGTCATATGGAATCGGTGGCCGCGTGGACACGATTCACCTCCGATGGGAGCGTCTTGTCGGTCGCCCCTCATCCTGCCCGCGATCGGATCCCGTAGCGACCGGAGGCCACGACGATCGGATCCCGTGACCCGTGGGGCCGGCCACGCCGGAGCGGGCCCGGTGGAGCAGGCCCGCCGGGGATCGCCACGGCCGGACCCCGTGGCGATCGCCTCCGTGCGGTCAGCCCTTGTTGTAGGCGGCCAGGACCGTCTGCGGGTCGCCGTCCATCTTGATCTTGCCCTTGTGCAGCCAGATGACCCGGTTGCAGGTCTCCTCGATGACGTCCAGGTTGTGCGCGACCAGGAAGACGGTGCCGGCCTGGTCGCGCATCTTCTTGATGCGGTCCTGGCTCTTGCGCCGGAACTCGCGGTCGCCGGTGGCCAGGGCCTCGTCGATGAGCAGCACGTCGTGGGACTTGGCCGAGGCGATGGCGAAGCGGAGCCTGGCGCCCATGCCGGAGGAGTAGGTCGACATGGGGAACTGCACGAACTCCCCGATGCCGGAGAAGTCGACGATGTCGTCGTAGGTCTCCTTGACCTGGGCGGGGTTCATGCCCATCGCGTAGCAGCCGAGCACGATGTTGCGCTCACCGGTGAGCTCGCGCATCAGCGCGGCGTTGACGCCGAGCAGGGAGGGCTGGCCGTCGGTGTAGACCGCGCCGGAGTGCGGGGGCAGCAGGCCGGCGATGGCGCGCAGCAGCGTGGACTTGCCGGAGCCGTTACGGCCCACGATGCCGATGGCGTCACCGTGGCGGGCCACGAAGGACACGCCGCGGACGGCGTGCACCTCCTTCATCTGCGGCCGTCCCTGGCGCTTGACGAGGCGCATGAGGGCGTTGACCGCGTTGCCCTTCTCGGTGTCGCTGGCCGCCCCGTACACGCGGTAGATGATGTGCAGGTCGTCGACGATGACCGTCGGGTCGCCCTCGGGGGCGGCGCCGCCGCCGGCGGCGGGTTCCGGGGCGGGGTGCACCCTGACGTCCGTGCTGGGCACGGCCGGCTCCTCGGCCTTCACTCCGGACAGCTCCTCGGTCAACTCAGCCACGGCCGTACTTCTCCTCGGCTCGCCAGAAGTACCAGAAGCCGCCGAGCAGAGCGAACACCGCCCAGAATACGCAGACGCCCCAGATGTAGGGACGGGGCTCGTGCGTCTGCATCAGCAGGTCCCGCATGAGCTCGATGTACGCGGCCGCCGGGTTGAAGTACATGACGTCGGCGACCCACTGGGGCAGGCCGGCGCCGTCGGGCCCCACGACCTTGTCCTCGATGGAGAAGAACACGCCGGAGGCGTACAGCCAGGTGCGCATGATGAAGGGCAGGAGCTGGTTCAGGTCGCGGGCGGTGGCGCCGACGCGGGCCAGGACCAGGCTGGCGCCGATGTTGAACATCGTCTGCAGCGCCAGGGCGACCGGGATGAGGAGCCAGTACAGGGTGAGCGGCTCATCGGTGAGCAGTACCAGGCCGAACAGCACGCCCATGGAGATCAGCAGCTGCTGGAACTCCTGGATCGTGTAGGCCAGCGGGAGCGCGGCCCGGGGGAAGTGCAGGGCGCGGATCAGCGACAGGTTGCCGGAGATCGCCCTGGCGCCACCGCTCACCGAGCGCTGGGTGTAGGTGAAGACGAACATCCCGGTGATGAGGAAGGCCGGATAGTTCTCGATGTCCTTGTTCGCGCCGAGGATCAGGCCGAACATCAGGAAGTAGATCGCGGCGTTCAGCAGTGGCGTGACGACCTGCCACAGCTGGCCCAGGGCGGAGTTGCTGTACTTCGAGACGTTGCGGGAGGTGGCGTACGTCGTGATGAAGTGACGTCGTTCCCACAGTTGACGCAGGTAGACGGGCAGACTGGGGCGTGCGATGGCACGCCGAAGTCCGTAACGCGCGGCGAGCTTGGCCAGCGGCTCTTGCCCCTCTGGGGGGTTGCCGTTCTTCGGGCCACCCGCCTGGGCGTCCGCGATCGCGGATTCCGGCTGGCTCATGGCAAGGACTCTATTGGATGCGAGTGGATGAAGTGCCTGCGGCGGTCTGCCGCCGCACACATTGGACGGGTTCCCCGGGCCGGAGGTTCCACGGCAATTGTGAAGTTCGTCGGTGGCCGCCCCGCGGGACCGGGGAAGGGTCGGCGCGGTCCCCACCGGGGGTCATGGCCGAGTAACGGACATGGGGATCCCGGCCAGAGGGGATTTTGACATGACCGTTGACGTCTGATGTAGGGGCTGATGTCGGATTTGTAGAAACCTGCCAAGACGGATTCACCGAGGTGGCGGGCGTATGACGCGAAATCGGCATATGCGTGACCTAACTGCAACATCGCAGATACAAGCCGATACGGAACGGTGAGGAATAGTCGCGACCGATCGGTGTGGCGTCAGCACCCGAACCGGAACCAGCGGGAAGCAGGAACCACAAGATCCTCCTTCGCGGTGCCCGGTTAACGGATCTCAGTGCCGGCGCAAGCCTGCAAAGGGAGGATTTACCGCAATGCTGCGTGTTACCAAGGGTGCGCGGGCTGCCGCCGGCACCGCGCTACTCGCCCTCGCGCTGGCCGCCTGCGGCAGCACGGAAACCCCCGGCGGGGGGTCGGCCGCCGCCGACCTGCCGGTGCGGATGGAGCTGGGTGAGCCGCAGAAGCTCTTCTATCCCGGTGACACCACCGAGTCCGAGGGTGCCGAGGCGATGGCTGCCATGTTCTCGGGGCTGGTCAGCTACGACGAGCAGAAGCAGGTCGTCAACGAGGCCGCCGAGTCGATCGAGACGACCGACAACAAGGTGTGGACGATCAAGCTCAAGCCCGGCTACACCTGGCACAACGGCGAGAAGGTGATCGCGCAGAACTACGTCGACGCCTGGAACTACGCGGCCAACCAGGACAACGCGCAGGGCGCCAACGGCTTCTTCAGCCGCATCGACGGCTGGGCCGACCTGAACCCCGGTGAGGGCAAGACCGTCTCCGTCAAGGAGATGAAGGGTCTGAAGGTCGTCGACGAGTCGACCTTCACCGTCACGCTGAGCCAGCCGTTCTCCCAGTTCAAGACGATGCTCGGGTACACCTCGTTCTATCCGCTGCCCAAGGTCGCCTTCGGCCCCGACGGCAAGATCACCGAGGAGTACGCCAAGAAGCCGATCGGCCAGGGCTACTTCCAGATCGACAAGCCCTACAACAAGGGCACCGACCAGACGATCGACCTCACCCGGTACGACAAGTTCCCCGGGGAGAAGCCGAAGTTCGCCAAGCTCCAGTTCAAGCTCTACACGAGCCAGGAGACCGCGTTCAACGACCTGGCCGCCGAGAACCTCGACCTGCACGACTCGCTGCCCCCCTCGGCGATCTCCCGCGCCAAGTCGGAGTTCGGCGAGCGCTACATCGACGAGCCGGACGCGGGCATCGGCTACATCGGCTTCCCGCTGCAGTACAACAAGACGTACGCGGACGTGAGGGTCCGCGAGGCCGTCTCCATGGCGATCGACCGCAAGACCATCGCCGAGACGGTCTTCTCCGGCACCCGCGCACCCGCGGACGACTTCATCAACCCGCTGCTGCAGGGCCATCGTCCCGGCGCCTGCGCGGTCTGCGCCTACGACCCGGCCAAGGCCAAGGCCCAGTACGCCGAGGCGGGCGGCCCCAAGACGCTGGAGCTGGGCTACAACTCCGACGGCCCGCACAAGGAGTGGATCGAGGCCGTCGCCAACAACCTCCGCGCCAACCTGGGCATCGAGGTCACGGTCAAGCCCTTCGAGAAGTTCGCCTCGATCCTCGACGAGCTCGACAAGAAGACCTACGGCGGGCTGTTCCGGATGGGCTGGGCGATCGACTACCCGTCGGCGGAGAACTACCTCACCCCGATCTTCTCCACCGTCGCGATCAAGACCGGTTCCAACTACGCCGGCTGGTCGAACAAGGAGTTCGACGAGCTCCTCGCCAAGGGCGACACCGCCGCGACGATGGAGGAGAGCCTGAAGTTCTACCAGCAGGCCGACGACGTGCTGATCAAGGAACTGCCGTACATCCCGGTCTACTTCTACCGGATGAACGCGGCCCACTCCCAGAAGGTCAAGAACGTCAGGATCAACCTTCTCAACCAGATCGAGTGGTCCGAGTTGGAGAAGACCGGCTGACGAAGGGCCGAGCGCCGGGCGAGGGTCCGGCCTCACTGGCCGCCCGGGGCCGGTCCCGCGCACCGCGATCCGCCGGTGCGCGGGACCGACCCGGGCACGTACGGGAGACTTGAATGGGCCGCTACATCCTCCGACGCCTGATCCAGGCGATACCTGTCCTGGTGGGCGCGACCCTGCTCATCTACGCCATCGTCTTCGCGCTGCCCGGTGACCCCATCGCGGCGCTGGCGGGCGAGAAGCGCATCGACCCCAACATCGTCAACATCCTGCGCGAGCAGTACCACCTGAACGACCCGTTCCTGGTGCAGTACTGGTACTACGTCACCGGCCTGTTCACCGGTGACCTGGGCACCACCTTCAGCGGGGTGCGGGTGAGCGACATCCTGGCGGGCAAGTTCCAGGTGACGATCAACCTGGCGATGACCGCCCTGGTGCTGGAGGCGGTCATCGGCATCGGCCTGGGCACGTACGCGGCCCTGCGCCGCGGCCGCCCCCTGGACTCGATGATCCTGGCCTCCACCCTGGTGCTCATCTCGGTCCCCACCCTGGTGACCGGCTTCGTGCTGCAGCTGCTGCTGGGCGTGAAGCTCAAGCAGGCCGGGATCGACCTGTTCCCGGTCGCGGGCGTGTCGGAGGGCTGGCGCAGCTACCTGCTGCCCGGGTTCGTGCTCGCGGGGACGTCGATCGCCTACCTCACCCGGCTCACCCGGGGCAGCCTGGTGGAGATCCTGCGCGCCGACTACATCCGCACCGCGGTGGCCAAGGGCCTGCCGCGCCGGAGGGTCGTCGGGCGGCACGCGCTGCGCAACGCGCTGATCCCGCTGGTCACCTACCTGGGCGCGGACCTGGGCCAGCTGATGGGCGGCGCGGTGATCACCGAGACGATCTTCAATCTGCCGGGCATCGGACAGCAGCTGTTCAGCTCCGTCTACCTGCGGGAACAACCCGTCGTCGTCGGCATCGTGACCATGCTGGTGCTGATCTACATCCTGGCCAACCTGATCGTCGACCTGCTGTACGCCGTGCTCGACCCGAGGATCCGCTATGAGTGACACCCTCATCCCGGCCGGTGGGCAGACCGGGTCCCCCGGGCGCTTCCGCCGGGGAAGGGGCTCCGGTCCCAAGGCCGCGAGCCTGTGGAACGACGCCTGGTACGACCTGCGCCGCCGGCCGCTGTTCATCGGGGCGTCCTTCCTGATCGGCATCCTGGTCACGATGGCGATCGTCCCCTCGCTCTTCACCTCGGTGAACCCGTTCGACGCCACGACCTGCCAGCTGTCCGACGCCCGCAAGGGCATGAGCGAGCTCCACTGGTTCGGCACCGACAACCTCGGCTGCGACGTCTACGCCCGTACCGTCCACGGAGCCCGCAACTCGATCGTGGTCGGCCTGTCCACCACGATCGTCACCGCGCTGGCGGGCGGTCTGCTCGGCCTGCTCGGCGGGTACGCCGGAGGCTGGGTCGACTCCGGGTTCTCCCGGGTGGCGGAGATCTTCTTCGCGATCCCGTCGATCCTGGGCGCCCTGCTGATCCTGGCGGTCTTCCGGACCGGCAACGTGTGGACGGTCATGCTCGCGCTGGCGGTGCTGACCTGGCCGATGACGTACCGGATCATGCGGGCCGCGGTGATCACGGCCAAGAGCCAGGACTACGTGCTCGCGGCGCGGGCGCTCGGCGCCTCCACACCGAGGATCATGTTCCGGCACATCCTGCCGAACGCGGTCGCCTCGGTGATCGTGGTCGCCACCATCAACCTGGGGTACTTCATCGCCGCCGAGGCCGGGCTCTCCTTCCTCGGCGTGGGCCTGCGCTCGCCCGACATCTCCTGGGGACTCATGATCTCCGATGCCCGGGAACGCTTCCTGGAGGCTCCGTGGGCGCTGCTGTTCCCGGCGCTCTTCCTGAGCCTGACGGTGCTGGCCTTCATCATGCTGGGTGACGCCGTCCGCGACGCCCTCGACCCGAAGCTGCGGTAGGGGGACCTGTGAAGAGGACCGTGACCCCGGCGACCTCGCCGGTGCCGGACGGGAACGTGGCGGCCGGCGAGCCGCTGCTCGTCGTCGACGACCTGCACGTGGAGTTCGTGACCAGGCAGGGCGTGCTCAGGGCGGTCAACGGGGTCAGCTACTCGCTGAGCCCGGGGGAGACGCTCGCCGTGCTCGGCGAGTCCGGTTCGGGCAAGTCGGTGACCGCGCAGGCGATCATGGGCCTGCTCGACATGCCGCCGGCCCGCATCCCCCGGGGCGAGGTGCGCTTCCGCGGCACCGACCTGCTCACCCTGTCCGAGGAGGCCCGCTCCCAGATCCGCGGCCGGAGGATCGCGATGATCTTCCAGGACGCGCTCTCCGCGCTGAACCCGGTGTTCACCGTCGGCGCCCAGATCGGGGAGATGTTCCGGGTGCACCGCGGCATGTCCCGGCGCGACGCCCACAAGAAGGCGATCGAGCTGATGGACCGGGTCCGCATCCCCGCCGCCGCGCAGCGGGTCGACGACTACCCGCACCAGTTCTCCGGGGGGATGCGCCAGCGCATCATGATCGCGATGTCGATCGCGCTCGACCCGGAGGTGCTGATCGCCGACGAGCCGACCACCGCGCTCGACGTGACCGTGCAGGCCCAGATCATGGAGCTGCTGGCCGAGCTGCGCCGGGAGAGCGACATGGGCCTGATCCTGATCACCCACGACCTCGGCGTGGTGGCCGACGTCGCCGACCGGATCGCGGTGATGTACGCCGGGCGGATCGTGGAGCACGCCCCGGTGCACGACATCTACCGGGCCCCCGCCCACCCGTACGCCAAGGGGCTGCTCGACTCGATCCCCCGGGTCGACCAGAAGGGTCAGGAGCTGTACGCCATCAAGGGCATGCCGCCGAACCTGCTCGACATGCCCTCGGGCTGTTCCTTCCACCCCCGGTGCCCGTACCGTCAGGACGACTGCGTCACCGACCCGCCACCGCTGTACGAGATCGACCCGGCGCGGAGCAGCGCGTGCCACTACTGGAGGGAGGTCCTCGATGGCAGCCACGGGTGATCCGATCCTTGAGGTGCGCGACCTGGTCAAGCACTTCCCGCTGACCCAGGGCGTCATCCTGCGCAAGCAGGTCGGCGCGATCAAGGCCGTCGACGGGGTCTCCTTCGACCTGCGCCGGGGCGAGACGCTGGGCATCGTGGGCGAGTCCGGCTGTGGCAAGTCCACGCTGGCCAGGCTCCTGATGGCGCTGGAGCGGCCGACCTCGGGCTCGGTACGGATCAACGGCCAGGAGATCGCCCGCGCCAGGGGCGGCGCGCTGAAGCGGGTCCGCCGCAACATCCAGATGGTGATGCAGGACCCCTACACCTCGCTGAACCCCCGGATGACCGTGGGCGACATCATCGGGGAGCCGTTCGAGATCCACGGCGAGGTCGCCCCCAAGGGGGACCGGCGCCGCAGGGTGCAGGAACTGCTGGAGGTGGTGGGCCTGGACCCCCAGCACATCCACCGCTACCCGCACCAGTTCTCCGGCGGCCAGCGCCAGCGCATCGGCATCGCCCGGGGGCTGGCGCTCCAGCCGGAGATCATCGTCTGTGACGAACCGGTCTCCGCGCTGGACGTGTCGATCCAGGCGCAGGTCGTCAACCTGCTGGAACGGCTGCAGGACGAGTTCGGGCTGGCGTACGTCTTCATCGCCCACGACCTGTCGGTGGTCCGGCACATCTCCGACCGGGTCGGGGTGATGTACCTGGGCAAGATCGTCGAACTGGGCAAGGACACCGAGATCTACGACCGGCCCGCTCACCCCTACACCCAGGCGCTGCTGTCGGCCGTGCCGGTGCCCGACCCCGAGGGACGCGAGCGGCGCGAGCGGATCATCCTTCACGGGGACCCGCCCTCCCCGGCCGATCCGCCGTCGGGCTGCCGGTTCCGTACCCGGTGCTGGAAGGCCGAGGAGATCTGCGCCACCGAGGAGCCCGCGCTGGTGGTCAGGCCCGGCACCGCGCACGCGAGCGCCTGCCACTTCGCCGAGACGCACGACGTCGTGCACATCTGACGTCGTGCACGTCTGACGTCGTACGCGTCCGGCGTCCCGGGCGGTCGGGATCACGTGCGTTCGGCGCGTCGGGCGCGCGGGACGAGGGCGCGACGTGGCGCGCGGCCGGTCGGGGCCTGTCGGGGCCTGTCGGGGCCCGCGCGGACCGGGCCCGCGCGGGACGGTCCGGTGACGCGAAGAGGCGCGGCCCCCACCCGTGACGGATGGGGGCCGCGCCCCGTCTTGCCTACCGCGTGATCCTCGACGTGCTAGAGGACGGCGTACTAGAGGATGTCGACGCCGACGCCGCCGATGCCGACGAGGCCACCGATGCCGACACCGTGGCCGACGCCGCTGCCGCTGCTGATGATGTTGCCGCCGCCGCCGATGTTGTTGCCGCCACGGCCGAAGCCGCCGTGGTGGCCGAAGCCGCCACCGTAGACGCCACCGCCGTAGACGCCGCCACCGTAGACGCCGCCACCGTAGACGCCACCGCCGTAGACGCCGCCGCCGTAGACGACCCCGCCGCCGTAGACGCCGCCGCAGCCGGCCGCGTAGACGGTGGGAACCGCGACGACGGTCGGGCAGGCGACGACCGGAGTGCTGACGACGCCGACGCCGCAGCAGTCGGCCTTGGACTTGGCGGCCTTGGCGACCTTGGCCTGCGCCACCGAGGTGACGGCGGCCTTGGAGGCGGTGGAGGAGGTGGCGGCGGACGCGGCCGCGGCCGGTGCGATGACGGCGATACCGACGCACGCGGAGGTGATGAGAAGACGACGAATCATTGTTGGTTCCCCCTGGAAGGAAATCGTCGCGGCAGTGTTCTGGGCCCTTTTGAACGGACCGTCTGCACGCGGCTACTCAAAGTAACGGGAGTGAGACTATCCAGCGACATGCTTTCTGGAGGGTCAAGAATGGTCAGGTTGTGGCAATGATCGCGGGGCCGTGTCCGGAGGGGCCCTGATCGATCGCCGGCCCGATCCGCGCCTCCCGCGCCTCCCGCGCCTCCCGCGCCTCCCGCGCCTGGCGCGCCTGGCGCGCGGCGGGCGCACCCGTGCCGGGTTCTCCCCGTCGCGGTACGGGGGGGCGTGGCAGAAACCCGTCCGGGACGGGAGGCGGGCGGTCCCGCAACGATCGCGGGCGGTGCCGGGCAGGCCGCGCGACACCGTCGTCCACGGTGAGCCGGCCGTCGGCCCCGGGTACGGCCGAGGACGGGCCGCACGCAAGCACTTGCTAGGTGCGATCCTCTTCCGGAAGGGCCGGGCCGGACCTGCGGCGCATGGCCACCGCGCGCCCCGCCAGGGCCAGGGCGAGCAGGACCAGCGAGACGTAGGTGTCACGGGCCGCACCGGGCGGGGAGGCCCCGCCGACGGGGGAGGCCGCGGCCGGCTTCCGGCCGGAGGGGGGAGCGGGGGTGCCCGGCCCGGCGGCCGGTGACGGCGGCCGGGGCCCGCCCGGAGCGCGGGTGTCCGAGGGGCCGGGCTCGCGCGCCACCTCGTACGCGGACCGGGGGGCGGGGGGCGCCTCGCGGGCGCTCCGCCCGGGGCGAGCCGCTCCGGGCGCACCCCGGGTGTCGCGGGTGTCACGGACGTCGCGGGCCGGTTCGCGTCCGTTCCGGAGGTCGTGTACGGGGCTGCGCCGTCCACGCGGGTCACGAAGCTCACGAAGGTCACGGAGCTCGCGGAGCTCGCGGAGCTCGCGTGCCGGTTCACCGGGACGGCAGGCGATCGAGGCCGGGTCGTGCGGGTGGCGGGCGGCCCGGGGCGCGACGGCGGCGCGAAGGAGGGCCGGGGCGGTGGCCACCGCCGTCGCCGGGACCCGGCCGGAGACGAGGCGCGCGGTGTCGGGCTGCGGGACGGACGTGACGCTCAGGGCCGCCGCCACGCAGAACGGGGCGGCGGTGAGCGCCACCGAGCCCCTCACCGTGCGATCCCCGGGCGGCGGGCGGGCAGGGCGCCCTGCGGGGTGCCGGGTGGACCACCGGGCGCAGGGCCGGAGGGGACGGCGGGTGGGACGCCGGGCGGGGCGGGGGGTGGGATGCCGGGGGGACCGCCGGGCGGGGCGGGGGGTGAGGACGCATGACAGGCGGGTGCCCGGCCGTGCGGGAACGCCGGAGGGAGCGGGAAGGAGAACACGGTGACCTCGTCGGGAGGGGGCGGGGTTACACGTCACCGGGATTCTGACACGCGCTCTTCCAGGGAGGACGACGCTTCAGTAAACAGACCGATACATACAGTGATTACCTTTAGATGCCTCTATTGGGCACGTAGTCACATATGGCGGGACCCCAGGGAGAGCCGGACATGGGCCCCGGGCGGCAGGCCCAGCCTCTGCGAGGCGTCACCGGCGTTGACGCCCAGCGCGACCAGCCCGGCCGAATCGGTGAACGCCACCACGTCGCCCGGAGGGACCGCCGTGAACGTCTCCCTGAACGGCACCGACAGCCGCCGCCTGCCCAGCCAGACCACCAGGGTGTCGCCCGGCGTGATGCCCAGGCTCACCAGGTCGCCCGAGCCGATCGAGAGCTGGGCGTTGCCGTACCGGTCGATCGAGAGCACCTCCCCCTCGGCGTACCCCTCCTGCACGGTCGAGGTGGGCGCGGGCAGCGAGACCAGGCGGCCCAGCGGGATCTCCGGGCCCAGCTCGGCCGGCCGGCGTCCGATCGCCAGGTGCGCCGCCACCGGCGCGAACAGGTCGCGCCCGTGGAAGGTCGGCGAGACCGGCTTGAGGAAGAGATC
Source organism: Streptosporangium sp. NPDC050148 (assembly GCF_055586505.1). Classification (NCBI taxonomy): domain Bacteria; kingdom Bacillati; phylum Actinomycetota; class Actinomycetes; order Streptosporangiales; family Streptosporangiaceae; genus Streptosporangium; species Streptosporangium sp. NPDC050148. The sequence continues at coordinate 12,142 of NZ_JBVJIA010000017.1, forward strand.
GCCGTTGGACAGCTCGTAGGCGGCCCGCGCGCCCCCGCTCGCGTTGATCGCCCACGACAGCAGCCCGTTGTCGGGCCCCAGGAACACGTGCTCCCCGGCCTCGACCGCCACGGCCCTGCGCGCTCCGCCGACACCCGGGTCCACCACGGCGACGTGCACGCCCGGCGGGAGGTAGGCGATCGTCTGGGCCAGGATCGCCGCCCCGCGCCGTACGTCACCCGGCGGCACCAGATGGCACACGTCGATGATCCGCGACTCCGGCGAGATTCCGACGATCACGCCGTGACAGGCGGCGATGTAGCCGTCCTCCAGGCCGTAGTCGGTGAGAAGGCTGATGACAGAGGTCACACCTGGTGACTGTACGTCTCCACATCCGTCATGAACAGCGCGAAATTCCGGACTATCCTGACTTCTGGTCGCGCACGCGGTGCGATCCCCGCCCGTCCGGCCGAGGAGGAAGCAATGGATCCCGCGCCGACCCCCGGCGACGGCGCCGCAGCCGAGCCTCCGTCGCGGGCGCTCACCGAACAGGAGCGGGAACTGCTCGCCTTCGAACGGCGATGGTGGCGTCACGCGGGCGCCAAGGAGCAGGAGATCCGCCAGGTCTTCGACCTCTCCGCGACGCGCTACTACCAGCTGCTCAGCGAGATCATCGAGCTGCCGGCGGCGCTCGCCCACGATCCGATGCTGGTCAAACGCCTGCGTCGGCTCCGCGAGACCCGCCGCCAGGAACGCGCCGCCCGAAAGAGGGGCTTGCGCCCCTGATGGTGGGGTACGACCGCTCGGGCGGGCGCCCGCGCCGGGGTCTCCCGGTGGGCGCCGCGCGGACGGACCGGAGCCGGGCGGCATGACGGCGAGGACACGACATGACGGCGAAGACACTCGACGGGCTGAGGCGGGCATGAGGGCGAACACCACCGACGGACTGAAGGCGATCGTCGCCGACCCCGCGGGGGCGGTGATCGGGCTCGACTTCGACGGCACGCTCTCCCCGATCGTCCCCGACCCGGCCGCGGCCAGGATCGCCCCCGGCGGGGCCGAGGTGCTGACCAGGCTCGGCGGCCTCATCGGCTCCCTGGTGATCGTGACCGGCCGGCCGGCCGCCGTCGCGGTCGAGTACGGCTCCCTGGCCGCGGTGCCCGGCCTGGTGGTGCTCGGTCACTACGGCCTCGAACGCTGGGAGGCGGGCGCGCTGGCCGCGCCGCCCGTGCACCCGGGCCTGGACGAGGCCAGGGCCGGGCTGCTCACCCTGGTCGCGGGCCTGGACGGGGTCAGGATCGAGGACAAGGAACGGGCGGTCGCCGTGCACACCCGTCAGGCCGCCGACCCGTGGGCCACTCTGGAGGCGCTGGCCGGGCCGGTGGCCACGCTGGCCGCCTCGGCCGGGCTGACCGTGGAGCCCGGCAAGCTCGTGCTGGAGCTGCGCCCGCCGGGGATCGACAAGGGGGTGGCGCTGGACGCCTTCCTGCGCGAGCGGGCCGCCCGGTCGGTGCTGTTCGCCGGGGACGACCTGGGCGACCTGCCGGCGTTCGCGGCCGTGCGCGGCTCGGGGCTGCCGGGGGTGACGGTGTTCAGCGGGTCGCCCGAGATCGAGGTCGAGGCCGACCTGGTGGTGGACGGGCCCACGGGGGTGCTGGAGCTCCTCAGCTCGATCGCCGACGCGATCGAGAAGGAGACGACCGGCTGAGGGCGGGCGCGTCCCCGGCGGTGCCGATCAGCAGCCCGGCCAGGGCCGCCCCGATCAGCGCCGGCACCAGGAGGAACGCCGTCCGGGTGCCGAACCCGTCGGCCAGCGCGCCCAGCACGAACGGGCCCACTCCGAGGGCGACGCTCGTGATGATCGAGGCGATCGCGGTCGCCTGGTTCCGCCGTCCCCCGGAGACGGCCAGCAGCCGGGAGAGCGCCATCGGGAAGTGCAGCGCGACGCCCAGTCCGGAGAGCGCCAGCCCCGCGTACGAGAACGCGGGTTCCGTGCTCAGCCAGAAGACCCCCCAGCCGGTGGCCGCGACCAGCAGCGCCCCGATGAACAGGACCGTCGGCGCGATCCGCAGGGCCAGCCACGCCCCCGCCAGCCGCCCGGCCGCCATCCCGGCGGTGAACGCCGCGACCGCGGTCGCGGCCACCGCCGGAGACAGGCCGGTCCGGTCGGAGAACAGCTTGGCCGCCCACAGGTTGAAGCAGAACTCCGCGGCGACGCAGCAGAACAGCACGATCCCGGCCAGACGGAAGCGCCGTCCCAGGCGGGCGCCGTCCCCGGGCGAGGCGTCCACCCCGGGCGAGGCGTCCACTCCGGGCGCGGCGTCCATCCCGGCCGAGACGGGCCCCGTCTCGGCCGCGGCCGGGCGCTCGGGGACGCGGACGCGCCCCATGAACAGTGCGAGCAGCACGGTCAGCACGGTGGGCACCACCAGCGCCGCCCGCCAGCCCAGCGTGCTCTGCGCCGCGACGCTGACCACGAACGGCACCCCGATGCCGACGATCACGCAGACCGCGTTGGCCTCGCTGATCGCCGCCGGGCCCGCCGGGCCGTGGCGGTCGTCGAGCGACGCCATGCCCGTGTACATGGTGAGCGAGGCCATCCCGCTGGCGACGCCGTAGCCGAGCAGGGTGGCGGGCAGGACGGTGGGGGCCGCCGCCACCAGGAACGTTCCGGCGCTCATCCCGGCCATCCCGGTCCAGATCACGGCCCGGCGGCCGATCCGGGCGGTCAGCCGGGGGAGCGCGAGGCCGGTGAGGATGCCGCCGACCGCCATCGAGGTGCCGTGCAGCCCGGCGACCGCCTGGGAGAGGCCCTGGTCGATCCGCAGCAGCGGGAGCGCGGCGCTGAGGCCGTACAGGTAGGTGGCGAAGACGCCGAGCTGGAGGTAGACCAGCCAGGTCGGGCGGTCGCGGACCAGCCGGACGGGCGCGGTCACGATCACCCTGATCTCCCCCGGACGTCGAAAAAACTGAAACGGCCTCGGAAACTATCTCATAGAGGTCTGAAACTCCGCGCTCAGGCGAGGGCGTCGAGCTGCTCGGCGAACCACCGGTGCGGGGGGAGGGCGGTCGCCGCCGCGGCCAGCAGGCCGCCCCTGCGGGAGCGTTCGCCCTCGGGCATGGTCAGGCCCTCGTGCAGCGCGGCGGCCGTGGCCGAGACGTCGTAGGGATTGACCGTGAGGGCGTGCTCGCCCAGCTCGGCGGCGGCGCCCGCCTCCCGCGAGAGCACCAGCGCGCTGCCCGGCGACAGGATCGGCCCCTCCTTGGCGACCAGGTTCATCCCGTCCCGGATCGGGTTGACCAGCAGCACGTCGGCCAGCCGGTAGGCGGCCAGCGACCGCGGGTAGTCGTCGTCGACGTTGAGGATCAGCGGGTCCCAGTCCTCGGTGGCGTACTCGTCCTCGATCTCCTTGGCGCAGCGCTGCACCGCCGCGGTGTACTCGCGGTACTCGGGCAGGTCGTGCCGGGAGGGGTAGGCGAAGGCCAGGTGGGTGACCCGGCCGTGCCACTCCGGATGGGCCGCCAGGAACTCCCGGTAGGCGACCAGGCCCCTGACGATGTTCTTCGACAGCTCGGTCCGGTCGATCCGCACGATCAGCCTGCGGTCGCCCACCTGGGCGCGGAGCGCGGCCATGTGCGACTCCACGTCGGGCTCCCCGGCCCGCGCCCACAGCGCCTTGCCGTCCACGCCCAGGCTGTGCGTGCCGACCCGGGTGGTCCTGCCCGCGTGGGTCACCGTACGGGCGCCGGGGTCGACCGAGGCGCCGAGCACGGTCCGGCAGCAGTCCATGAACGCGGTGCCCCAGCGCTCGGTCAGGAAGCCCGCGTGGTCGGAGCCCAGGATGCCCTCTAGCAGCTCGGCCGCCACGTCGTCGGGCAGCAGGGCGAAGTACTCCGGCGGGGCCCAGGGGGTGTGCGAGAAGTGCGCCACCCGCAGGTCGGGCCGCTCGCCCCGGAGCATGGCCGGGACCAGGCTGAGGTGGTAGTCCTGCACCATCACCCGCGCCTCGTGCGGGGCCTCCTCGGCCAGCGCCATGGCGAACGCCTCGTTGTAGGCCTGGTACGACTCCCACTCCCGGCGGAACCTGGCGTCGAAGTGCGGCATGTTGGGGGTGTCGTAGAGGAGGTGGTGGACGAACCAGAGGGTGGAGTTGGCCACCGCGTTGTAGGCGCGGTGGAAGGTCGTCGGGGGGATGTCGAGCATCCGCAGCGCCCCGGTGTCGTAGCCCGCCTGGTCGAGCCGGCCGCCGGGCGCCAGCCGCACCGCGCCCCGGTCGCCGTCGGACAGTGCCGCGCAGACCCACAGGGCGCCCATGTCCCTGGCGACCGCCGACAGCCCCGACACCAGGCCGCCTCCTCCCCTGCGCATGGACAGGGAGCCGTCCTCGGAGAGGGTGAAGGAGACGGGGCCCCGGTTGGAGGCCACCAGGATCGCTTTCATCAGATCCCTTCACTGGCTAGGGACACGCCTGTCCTGAAGGTTAACCGGCACCTTCCCGGGACGCCTCCTCTTCCGGAGAGGGAGGAATGGCGTTCGTCGGATTGTGTCAGCTCTTGTCAGCCGGTCGGTTTGTGTTCATGGGTTTTACCCGCTTTTATGGCGCGATCGACGGTGAACGTCTGTCATCTACGACCGTAGGATGTCCAGCGACCGTGACCGCTGATGGGGGCCCGTGATGGCGCTGGACGAGACGACCGAGGAACTGGCCCGGCAGGCCGCCCTCGGTGACCACCGCGCGCTCGGCGAGCTGCTGAAGCGCATCGAGCCCGCCGTGCTGCGGCACTGCGGCCGCATCCTCCCCTACCGCCAGGACGCCGAGGAGGCCTGCCAGGACACCCTGCTGGCGGTGGCCCGCAACATCGGCCGCTTCGAGGGTCGCGCCCGGTTCAGCACCTGGCTGCACATCGTGACCGCCAACTGCGCCAGGACCACCTACCGATCGCTGAAGCGCCGCGCCGCCGAGCAGAGCTCGGACGAGCTCCCCCTGCAGAAGCCGGACGTCGCCCGGGTGAGCGTGATCGCCGGATCCCGGCTCGACCTGCTCGACGCGATGGAGGCGCTGGAGGCCGAGAAGCCCGACCTGGCGCAGGCTCTGGTGCTGCGTGACATCTGCCAGCTCGACTACAACGAGGTGGCCGAGCAGCTCGGCATCCCGCTGGGCACCGCCAAGTCGCGGATCCACCAGGCCCGCAAGTACGTCCAGGGGGCCCTGGGCGAGGCCTACGGTCTCTGACCCGTCCTTCTCCGGCCCGCCCTCTCTTCGGCCCGCCCTTCTTCGGCCGTCTCCTTCCGACCGGCTCCTTGCGGGCCGGCCGGTCGCCTCCGGCCGGCTCCTCCTGACCGGCCGGCTCCGGCCCGTCGCCTCCCGCCCCTCAACGAGGGTCGTCCGCGTGGCGTGCGGCTTCTGCGGCCTTGACCGGTGACGGCTGGATTAGGGTGGCCCCGTCCGCGTCACCCGGCCCGGTGCCCGCGTCATCAGGCCGTCGGTGACATGGGGCGATCTCCCCCCTCAGCTCCGGAAGCCGAGGTCGAGGAGAGACCCACATGTCCCGCAGACACGCCGTCACCGCCGGATGCGTCCTGGCGATCACCGCGCTCACCCTGGCCGCCGCTCCGGCGGACGCCGACCCCCGGACGGGCGGGCCCGGGGCGGCCGAGCCGGTCGGGCCCGCCGTACCGATCGCGACGAAGACACCGGGAACGCCTTCCAGGGCCGGGACGCCGGGTGTGACGGTTCCCGGGGGCGCGAGGGCCGCGGCGCCGCCACCGGGCATGCTCGAGGCGCTCCAGCGCGACCTGGGCCTGACCCGGGCCGAGGCCGAGACCCGGCTGCTCAACGAGGCCCGGCTGATCCCGATCGCCGAGCAGATGAGCAGGAGGCTCGGTGACCGCTTCGGCGGCGCCTGGCTGCGGGCCAAGACCGCGCACACCCTGGTGGTGGCCAGCACCAGGGCCACCGACATCCCCCAGATCCTGGCCGCGGGCGCGCAGGCCGAGATCGTTCCCACGTCGCTGACGGAGCTGTCCGCCATCAAGGCGAAGCTCGACGCCACCCTGCCGCCGCAGCCGCTGGTCTCCAGCGTCCGCTACATCGACGTCAAGCGGAACAAGGTGGTCGTGCTGGCCCCGCGGCCGGACCAGACCGAGAACATCATCGAGTCCTCCGGTCTCGACCAGACCGCCGTGATCGTGCTGCCCTCCACCGAGGCGCCGTTGCCGCTGTACGACCTGGTCGGCGGAAACGCCTACTACATCAACACCGTCAACCGCTGCTCGGTCGGCTTCTCCGTCCTCAAGGGGAACCAGCAGGGGTTCGTCACCGCCGGTCACTGCGGCAGGCAGGGCGCGCCCACCCTCGGGTTCAACCGCCAGGCCCAGGGGGTCTTCCAGGGGTCGGTCTTCCCGGGCAGCGACTACGCCTGGGTGGCCACCAACGCTGCCTGGACGGCCGTCGCCGGTGTGGACAACGGTGAGGGCGGCATCGTCCCCGTCGCCGGGGCCCGGGTCGCCATCGAGGGGGCCTCGGTCTGCCGGTCGGGCTCCACCACCGACTGGTACTGCGGCCTCGTCCAGCAGCGCGACGCCAGCGTCACCTACCCCCAGGGCGCCGTCCTGGAGCTGACCCGTACCAGCGTCTGCGCCGAGCCCGGCGACTCGGGCGGCTCGTTCATCGCCATCGACCAGGCCCAGGGCGTCACCTCCGGAGGCTCGGGCGACTGCGCCTCGGGAGGCGTCACCTACTTCCAGCCGATCGCCGAGATCCTCACCGCCTACGGCCTGGCCCTGAGGACCACGGCGGGCAATCCGCCGCCGCCGACCACCGGCACCTGCACCGGCTACCCCACCACCTACACCGGCGCGCTGGCCGCCGGGAGGTCCGTCTACCACCCCAGGAACGTCTACTACCGGGCGGGCATCCCCGGGAACCACTTCGGGTGCCTGGACGGCCCCGCCGGCGCGGACTTCGACCTGTACCTGCAGAAGTGGAGCCGCTCCGCCTGGCGGGTCGTCGCCTCCTCCAGGAGCGCCGGCCCCGACGAGAAGATCACCTACACCGGGACGCCCGGTTTCTACCGCTACCGGGTGGCGAGCGTGGCCGGTTCCGGCGCCTACACCGTGGGGCTCAGGGCGCCGTCCCCGCTCTCGGTCCGCAGCGCGCCCTGACCTGAGCGGCCGTCTTCGGGAAGTCCGGTGTCCGGCCGGGCGTCAAGCCTCCGGCACGGTCCCGGGGGGGGGGGGGGGGGGGGGGGGGGGGGGGGGGGGGGGGGGGGGGGGGGGGGGGGGGGGGGGGGGGGGGGGGGGGGGGGGGGGGGGGGCGTACCCCCCCGCAGCCATCCCCTCCCCCCCCCCCCCCCCCCCCCCCCCCCCCCCCCCCCCCCCCCCCCCCCCCCCCCCCCCCCCCCCAGGGCCGGTGACCACACCCCCCGCCGATGTCCCTGTCCGGCAGGTAACACGCCATGTCTCATACGGTGAGACGGCTTGCCGGGACGGCGGGGTGGCGGGGTAGAGTGCTGGAGACCTGCGCATCAGGTCGACAACTGAATACGTGCTCATCCAGAGGGGTGGAGGGACCGGCCCTGCGAAGCCCCGGCAACCCTCCCGGTTCAAGACTCGTGATCTGACGAGGTCGGCCGGGACAGGTGCCAATTCCGGTCTGTGGCCAGGGTGGTCGCAGACGAAGATGAGGGAAAGGCCTCGCTTCATGGCGCTCGCAACCACTGAGAACATCACCGTCACCTCGCCCGCCCAGCAGGACGCGGACGGAAGCTTCGGCCCCGCCGTGGCCCTGTCCTGTCGCGAGTGCGGTGCCCGCTACGACCTCGGCCCGAGCTTCGCGTGCATCGAATGTTTCGGGCCCCTCGAGATCGCCTACGACTTCGGGCGCGTGACCCGGGAGCAGATCGCCGAGGGGCCGGACAACATCTGGCGCTACCGCTCACTGCTGCCGGTCCCGGCCGACGTGGCCTCCAAGCCCAACATGGCACCCGGCTGGACCAAGCTCGTCAACGCCCGGAACCTGGCTCGCGAGCTCGGTATCCGCTCGCTGCACGTGAAGGACGACTCGGGCAACCCCACGCACTCCTTCAAGGATCGCGTGGTGGCCATCGCCGTGGAGGCGGCCCGCACCTTCGGCTTCCACACCCTGTCCTGCTCCTCCACCGGCAACCTGGCCGGTGCCGTGGCCGCCGCCGCCGCGCGGGCCGGGCTGGACTCCTGCGTGTTCATCCCCTCGAACCTGGAGCAGGCCAAGATCGTCATGGCCTCCGTGTACGGCGGCAGGCTGGTGGGCATCGAGGGCACCTACGACGACGTGAACCGCTTCTGCTCCGAGCTCATCGGCGACGAGCTGGGCGAGAAGTGGGGCTTCGTCAACGTCAACCTGCGGCCGTACTACGCCGAGGGCTCCAAGACGCTGGCCTACGAGATCGCCGAGCAGCTCGGCTGGCGCATCCCCGACCAGATCATCGTCCCGGTGGCCTCGGGCTCCCAGCTCACGAAGATCGACAAGGGGTTCAAGGAGCTGATCCGGCTCGGGCTCGTCGAGGACACCCCGTACAAGATCTTCGCCGCCCAGGCCGAGGGGTGCTCGCCGGTCTCGGCGGCCTACAAGGCCGGTCACGACGTGATCCGCCCGGTCAAGCCGGACACCATCGCCAAGTCGCTGGCGATCGGCAACCCGGCCGACGGCCCCTACGTCCTGGACATCGCCCGCCGTACCGGTGGCGCCGTCGAGGACGTGACCGACGCCGAGATCGTCGACGCGATCCGGCTGCTGGCCAGGACCGAGGGCGTCTTCGCCGAGACCGCCGGTGGCGTCACCGTCGGCGTGCTCCGCAAGCTGGTCGCCTCGGGCACGCTCGACCCCGACGCGGAGACCGTGGTGCTCAACACCGGGGACGGCCTCAAGACCCTGGACGCGGTGGCCTCCGAGGCGCGTCCCACCGCGGTCATCCGGCCCTCCCTTGACGCATTCCGTGCGGCCATCGCCTGAAAACCGTGAAAGGTACCGAACTATGAGCGTTTCTGTGCGGATTCCGACGATTCTCCGGACGTACACCGGTGGTGCCGCCGAGGTGAGCGCGGAGGGTGAGACCCTGCGCGAAGTTCTGCAGAAGCTGGACGCGGACTTCCCGGGGATCGGTGCCCGAATCCTTGATGAAACGGGTAAAATTCGCCGTTTTGTCAATGTCTACGTCGGCGACGAGGACGTCCGCTTCGCCGAGAACCTGGACACGGCCACGCCCTCGGGCGCGCAGATCTCCATCATCCCGGCGGTGGCCGGGGGCTGAGCCGCCGCCCACCCGGCGTCCCGGTCCCGGCGCTCCCGCGCCGTCACGTCGTCCCCGACCCGCCCCGGGCCGGCCCCTGCGGGCCCGTCCGGACCGCCGGTGGGCTCGGGGCCCGGCCCCGTTCGCCATCGACATCTCCCCACGACACCCGCGCGGCTCAGGCCGCGCGGGTGTCGTTTTTTATGACCCGGACTCATATTCCTTGCGCATGAAGAGATCGTACAAATTTAAACTAACTACTAGTGATAGTCAAACTATGTTCTCGTACGGAAAACTCGCGTAAACGGGTAGTTTGGTGCTTGACTCTGTTGCTCGACCACTTCTCACAGGTATGGTCGAGGGCGATCGACGTGGCGAAGTTCGCCCGGAGATTGAGGACTTCGCGAGAGGAATGGGCGTCGTCCTAAAGACCAGTAAGAGGAGTCACAAGTGGCGCAGGGCACCGTCAAATGGTTCAACGCGGACAAGGGCTACGGCTTCATCGCGGTAGACGGTGGTAAGGATGTGTTCGTCCATTACTCCGCGATCATGATGGACGGCTACCGGGCACTGGAGCAGGGCCAGCGGGTGGAGTTCGAGATCACCCAGGGTCAGAAGGGTCCCCAGGCCGAAGCCGTCCGGACGGTCTGACCCGGCCGTCCCCCGAACTCTCCGGGCGGGCGGCGCAGCCCCGCGGAGTCTCGCGGAGCACCGCAGAACCCCGTGGAACCTCGTGGAACCCCGTGGATCGCGGTCTGTCCGGCCGCTCCGCACGCCCGCCCCTCATGTCCGGCCCGGTCCGGCGTGGTCGGCTCGTCAGGTCACGTCAGGTCGGGTCGGGGCTCGGCCCGTCCGGATCCGGCCGGATCCGGCCGGATCCGGACGGGTTCGTCGGACCCGGCCCGTCCGGTTCGAGGCCGTTCACTCCGGTCCGATGTCATCCGTCCTGTCCGGGCCGATCCGGGCTGGTTCGACTTGGTCCGGCTTGGTCCGGCTTCGTGCGGGCTGATCTGGACTGGTTTGGCTTGGTCCGGCTTGGCCGGGATCGGTCCGAGCGGTTCGTTTCGTCGGGCCCGGGGGGGGGCCCCCGGGGGGGGAAGGGGGGTTCCCTCTCTGTGGAAAGGGCCGCTTTCTTTGTGTTGTTG
>NZ_JBVJIA010000017.1:22545-94991 GCF_055586505.1 Streptosporangium sp. NPDC050148
GGGGGGTTCGGAAGGTTTCTTTTTTTTGGCCCCGTTCCCTCCCCGGGGGGACGGACCGGGCCTTCGCTCTGCGCGGAACGGTCCCGTCGTCGTCGGGCGGCGAAAGGACGCCCCACGCCCCGGCGGGCCGGGCGTCGCGCCCGGTGGATCGCCCCTGACGTGCCACGAGGCGGCCGGTGCCGTACCCCTGACGCGCCGCCGTGAAGGCGCGATGTCCCCTGGTGCGACGCAGGTCAGGCGATCGCAGCTTGCACTCGGCAGGGTAGAGTGCTAAACAGTTTGTTGGCACTCGCACATGAGGAGTGCCAAACCTGGATCGAGGCGATGGGGCCCGCCGAACGGAGTCGTGGGCCCACATGCCGTCGCGGGCGTCGGCTCGGTCCGGAGCAAGCCACCCTGTATCTGGGAGGTCTAGCCGTATGGCAGCCAAGATGATCGCGTTTAACGAGGACGCCAGGCGCGGTCTCGAGCGTGGCATGAACCAGCTCGCGGACGCCGTGAAGGTGACCCTCGGCCCCAAGGGCCGTAACGTCGTTCTGGAGAAGAAGTGGGGAGCCCCCACCATCACCAACGATGGTGTCTCCATTGCGAAGGAGATCGAGCTCGAGGACCCGTGGGAGAAGATCGGGGCCGAGCTCGTCAAGGAAGTCGCCAAGAAGACCGACGACGTCGCGGGTGACGGCACCACCACCGCCACCGTGCTCGCTCAGGCTCTCGTACGTGAGGGTCTCCGCAACGTCGCCGCCGGCGCCAACCCGATGGCCCTGAAGAAGGGCATCGAGGCCGCCGTCGAGCGCGTGTCGGAGGAGCTGTCCAAGCTCGCCAAGGACGTGGAGACGAAGGCGCAGATCGCCTCCACCGCCTCGATCTCCGCGGGCGACCCGCAGATCGGCGAGATGATCGCCGAGGCGATGGACAAGGTCGGCAAGGAAGGCGTCATCACCGTCGAGGAGAGCAACACCTTCGGTCTCGAGCTCGAGCTCACCGAGGGCATGCGCTTCGACAAGGGCCTCACCTCGATGTACTTCGTGACCGACCCGGAGCGGATGGAGGCCGTCCTCGACGACCCCTACATCCTGGTCGTCAACTCCAAGGTGTCCGCCAACAAGGACCTGCTCCCCGTTCTCGACAAGGTCGTGCAGGCCGGCAAGCCGCTGCTGATCATCGCCGAGGACGTCGAGGGCGAGGCCCTGGCCACCCTGGTCGTGAACAAGATCCGTGGTCTCTTCCGCTCGGTCGCCGTCAAGGCGCCCGGCTTCGGTGACCGCCGCAAGGCCATGCTGGGCGACATCGGCATCCTGACCGGCGCCCAGGTCATCAGCGAGGACCTCGGCCTCAAGCTGGAGTCCACCACGCTGGACCAGCTCGGCCGGGCCCGCCAGGTCATCGTCACCAAGGACGAGACCACCATCGTCGACGGTGCCGGCGACGCCGAGCAGATCGCCGGCCGGGTCAACCAGATCCGCGCCGAGATCGAGAACACCGACTCCGACTACGACCGCGAGAAGCTCCAGGAGCGTCTCGCCAAGCTGGCCGGCGGCGTGGCCGTCATCAAGGCCGGCGCGGCGACCGAGGTCGAGCTCAAGGAGCGCAAGCACCGCATCGAGGACGCCGTTCGCAACGCGAAGGCGGCCGTCGAGGAGGGCATCGTCCCCGGCGGTGGCGTGGCCCTGCTGCAGGCCGGCGCCAAGGCGTTCGACAAGCTGGAGCTCACCGGCGACGAGGCCACCGGTGCCGCGATCGTGAAGAAGGCTCTCGAGGAGCCGCTGAAGCAGATCGCCGTGAACGCCGGCCTCGAGGGTGGCGTCGTGGTCGAGAAGGTGCGCAACCTTCCCGCGGGTGAGGGCCTCAACGCCGCCACCGGCGAGTACGTCAACCTGTTCGAGACGGGCATCATCGACCCGGCCAAGGTGACGCGTTCCGCTCTGCAGAACGCGGCGTCCATCGCGGCGCTGTTCCTCACCACCGAGGCCGTCATCGCCGAGAAGCCCGAGAAGGCCGGTGCCGCTCCCGCCATGCCCGGCGGCGGTGGCGACATGGACTTCTAGTCCATACGCTTTCGAAAAAGAGGCGACCCCCGTCGGGGCCGCCTCTTTTTGCGTTCACCGTCCGGACGCCGTGTCGTTCAACGGCCGGACGTCGCGTCGTTCACCGTCCGGTGCGTCGCGTGGTCAGCCGAGCTGCGCGGGGAGCGGCCGGGTGTGCAGCACGGTCAGCGAGGTGACCGCGCGGGTCAGCACCACGTACAGGCGGGCCAGGCCCCGGGGCTCGGCGGCGACGATGTCGGCCGGCTCGGTCACGATCACGTGGTCGTACTCCAGGCCCTTGGCCAGGGTGGCCGGGACGACCAGCAGGCGGTGGTCGGCGACCGTGTCGGGGCTCAGCACGCGGTGATCCAGATGGGACAGGGCGGCGGACGCCGCGTCCACCGAGGCGTCGGGGACGATGACGCCGATCGACCCCTCGCGGGCGAGCGCCTCCTCGGCGGCGCCGGACAGCGCCGTGGCCAGGTCCGTCACCCGCCGCACCGACAGGGAGCCCGCGCCGGGCCGCAGTGACCGGGGGGCGGCCAGGCCAGGGGCCACCGAGGGCAGCAGCCTGGCGGCGTAGTCGAGGACCTCGCGAGGCACCCGGAACCCCAGGGTGAGCTCGGTGACGCTGCCGTCCTCGAAGCCCAGATGGGTCAGCACTTCGGTCCAGGAGCGCGCGGACCAGGGCGTGGTGCCCTGGGCGAGGTCGCCCAGCACGGTGGCCGACCCGGTACGGCAGCGCCGCCCGAGCGCCCGCAGCTGCATCGCCGACAGGTCCTGGGCCTCGTCCACGACCAGGTGGCCCAGCGGTACGGTCCGCTCGATCATGTCGCCCAGCTCGTCCATCAGCGCGGCGTCGGCCGCCGACCACTTCGCCGAGCGGAAGGACTTGGCGGGCCTGGCCCAGAGCAGCAGGGCCTGCTCCTCGGGCGTGAGGTCGTCCTTGGCCGCGGAGGCCAGGAAGCCGGGGTCGCTGAACAGCCGGTACAGCACCTGCTGCGGGGTCACCTTGGGCCAGACCGCGTCCACCAGCCGCTTGACCGGCGCGGACCTGGCCACCGCGTCCTGCACCCGGTCGTCGGGCGACTCGCCGCGCTGCTCCATCCGGACGAGCACCAGGTGGGCGAGGCGCTGGGCGAGCGTCGCGCGTCCGGGCCCGTAGCGGGTGGTGCCGCGCAGGGCGGCGACGATCTCGCGCACCTCGTGGTCGGCGACCCGGTAGCGGTTGATCCCCTTGGTGTACAGCACGCCCTCGGTGGGCTTGACGACGTGCATCCACAGGGCACGCCTGAGCACCCCGACGATCCTGGCGTCGCCCTTGACGGCGCCGACCGCCGCGTCCTCGGGCGCGGAGTGGTCGCCGAGGATGCCGGAGACCGTGGTCTGGTCGACCTTGACCTCGCCCAGGGCGGGCAGCACCGAGGAGATGTAGGAGAGGAACGCCCGGTTCGGGCCGACGATCATGACGCCCGACCGGGCGAGCCGCTCGCGGTGGGTGAAGAGCAGGTAGGCCGCCCGGTGCAGGCCGACCGCGGTCTTCCCGGTGCCGGGGGCTCCCTGGACGCACACGGTCCGGGTCAGCTCGGAGCGGACGATCTCGTCCTGGTCGGGCTGGATCGTCGCGACGATGTCGCGCATCGGCCCCGAGCGGGGGCGCTCGATCTCCTCGGTGAGGATCCTGCTCTGCGCGACGGCGGTATCGCCCTGGTCGAGGCGCTCGTCCTCGTAGGCGGTCAGGTCCCCGCCCTGGTAGCCGAACCGGCGGCGCCGTACGACGCCCATCGGATCGGCCGGGCCGGCCTGGTAGAAGGCCCGGGAGACCGGGGCCCGCCAGTCGATGACCAGGGGGCGGCTGCGGTCGTCGTGGACGTGCCTGCGCCCGACGTGGATCGTCTCGGGCAGATCGTCGCCGGCCTCCCGGTCGAGCCGGCCGAAGAACAGGGGCGTGCCGGAGTGGTCGGCGAGCGCCGCGACCCGCTGGTCCAGCAGCCCCTGCAGGACCTGCTGGGAGACCCAGTCCCCGGCGGCGTCGGCGGACAGGGAGGCGGCGTGCTCGCGCATCGCGCGCAGCGCCGCCCTGGAAGCGGCCAGGTGTTCACGTTCGGCGGCGAGGATCCGGGCGGGATCGGAGGATATGTCGGGGGCCAGTTGGTGTGCGGGCACGCTGAAGCGCCTCCCATTCATGAACGGAGGTGGTGGTCATCGGGCAGCGAATCGACCAGCCTAGCGGCGACGCCCGCGCGTCTCAAAGGGATTAGGGCCGGGTACGCGGTGGCGCCCGGGACCTCGGGCGGGCGCGTCCTTCGGGACGGCCCGCCCCGGTAAGAATCGCCGTGACGACGTCTTCATCGATCGTCGGATCGTCATTCAGCGGTCATCGCGGGCATTGTCGGGACCGGCGTTGAGACCGCTCCGTAATCACTCTGATACTCTGGGTAATTCCGTGTAGAAATGATGAAAAAGGCAGCCGAACATGGTGACTCGCGCAGATCATGGGGGTATGTCGCCAGTGGCCGCAGAGGCCTAGCGAGGGGGTGGTCTGTTTGTCGAAAGCCCGAGGGATTTCGTGGGCCTGACACACATCGACGACGTGTTCGCCAGGTGGAGTCATTCTCCGGCGAGCACGTCGTCCGCGTCGATGATCTGGTAGGCGTACCCCTGCTCGGCCAGGAAACGCTGCCGGTGCGCGGCGAAGTCCTGGTCGACCGTGTCACGGCTGACCACCGAGTAGAAGCGGGCCCCGCCGCCGTCGGCCTTCGGTCGCAGCACCCGGCCCAGCCGCTGCGCCTCCTCCTGCCGTGACCCGAAGGTGCCCGACACCTGGATGGCCACCGCCGCCTCGGGCAGGTCGATGGAGAAGTTGGCGACCTTGGAGACGACCAGGACCTGGATCTCCTTGTCGCGGAACGCCTGGAAGAGCCGCTCCCGCTCCTTGACCTTCGTCTCACCCTTGATCACCGGCGCGTTCAGGTGCTCGCCCAGTTCGTCGAGCTGGTCGATGTACTGCCCGATGACCAGCACCTGCTCGTCCAGGTGCCGGCGGACCAGCGCCTCGGTCACCCGCGTCTTGGACGGCGTGGTCGCGCAGAACCGGTAGCGCTCCTCGGACTCGGCCATCGCGTACGCCAGCCGCTCCTCGTCGGTGAGCGTCACCCGCACCTCGACGCAGTCGGCCGGGGCGATCCAGCCCTGGTTCTCCATCTCCTTCCACGGCGCGTCGTAGCGCTTGGGGCCGATCAGGGAGAACACGTCGCCCTCCCGGCCGTCCTCGCGCACCAGCGTCGCGGTCAGCCCGACCCGCCGCCTGGCCTGCAGGTCGGCGGTCATCCGGAAGATCGGCGCTGGCAGCAGGTGCACCTCGTCGTAGACGACCAGGCCCCAGTCACGGGCGTCGAACAGCTCCAGGTGCCGGTAGACGCCCTGCCTGCGGGTCGTCATCACCTGGTACGTGGCGATGGTGACCGGCCGGATCTCCTTCTTCGTACCGGTGTACTCGCCGATCTCGTCCTCGGTCAGCGAGGTCCGCTTGAGCAGTTCCTGCTTCCACTGGTGGGCCGAGACCGTGTTGGTCACCAGGATCAGCGTGGTCGCCTTGGCCTGGGCCATCGCCGCGGCGCCCACGATCGTCTTGCCCGCCCCGCACGGGAGCACCACCACGCCGGAGCCGCCGTGCCAGAACGCCTCGGCGGCCTCGCGCTGGTAGGTGCGCAGCTCCCAGCCGTCCTCGGTGAGCTCGATCGGGTGGTGCTCGCCGTCGACGTACCCGGCCAGGTCCTCGGCGGGCCAGCCCAGCTTGAGCAGGTGCTGCTTGATGTTGCCGCGCTCGCTCGGGTGCACGGCCACGCCGTCGTCCAGGCGCTCGCCCAGCAGCGGCTGGATCTTCCGGGAGCGCAATACCTCCTCCAGCACGGCCCTGTCGGTGCTGGTCAGCACGAGCCCGTGCACGGGGTGCTTCTCCAGGCGCAGCCTGCCGTAGCGCGCCATCGTCTCGGCGACGTCGACCAGCAGCGCGTGCGGCACCGGGTAGCGGCTGTAGGCGATCAGGGCGTCGATCACCTGCTCGGCGTCGTGCCCGGCGGCCCGCGCGTTCCACAGCGCCAGCGGCGTGACCCGGTAGGTGTGCACGTGCTCGGGGGCGCGTTCCAGCTCGGCGAAGGGCGCGATCGCCTTACGGCACTCCCCGGCCCTCTCGTGGTCGACCTCGAGGAGCAGGGTCTTGTCCGATTGGACGATCAATGGTCCGTCAGTCACAGACGTCTCCCTCGGTTACCGCGGGTTGGGCGGCTCGGCTCTCGGTCGGACCCGGCGGGTGGGCGCCGGACCGTCTGCTGCCCCACGTTCCCCGGGTGCAACGGACGGGGACGCGTGGGCAGTCCCGCGCGACCCGCCGATGCGAGCGATCTCACATTCCCGGCCGGCACGCGTGCGTACGCACCGTGCCCGGACATCGAGAGTACGGGGTCGCCGGGGATGCGGGCGCCGGGCGCGCGGGCTCCGCGACGGACACGGGGCGGGGCACGGGTCCGGGGACGCTCCCGGTGGTCCCGGTGTCTCCGGCATGGTCAGGCGCTGAAGGCGTCGTTGAGCCCGGCGACGATGAAGGCGGCCACTCCCAGGACGAGCAGCCCGACGTTGACGCCGATGCTGATCCAGGCCCATCGGAGCAGGCCCCTGGCCCCCCGGGGGTCGGAGTCGACCCTGCCCAGCGCGATGCCCGACAGGACGGCGCTGACCAGACCGCCGATGCTCAGGAAGCAGCTCAGCGAGAGCACGATGCCGACGGCCAGGACGATGATCGCGTGCGTCCTGACCCCCTCGGCGTTCCGGGACGCCACGGGGTCGTGACCGGCCCCGTAGGGCTGCTCGGCATAGCCCTGGCCGTATCCGCCCGGGTAGGAGCCGTGATCCGGCCGGGTGTACCCCCCGTCGCCGTATCCGCCCGCATGGCCGTGGTCGGTGTACGCCTGACCGGGGTATCCCTGGCCGTATCCCTGATCGGCGCGCTCGTGAGCGCCGTACCCCTGGTCGGCGTAGGCCGGCGCGCCGTACCCCTGGCCGGTGTGGGCCGGGTCGCCGGAGGCCCGGTCGTGGCCGGACGAGTACCCCTGGGGGGACCGTTCCCGGTCGTAGGCGAGCCGGTCGTCGCCGGAGGCCGGGCCGGGACCCGTGCCGTAGGGGCTCTTCCAGTCGTCCGGGTTGGTGCTGGGGCCTTCGGAATGACCGCTGCTCACCGTGGATCTCTCGCTTCCGTGGAGCTCGGGACATCAACAGATATCACGATATGAGCCGTGAACCGTGTGCCACGGACGAATGGGTCGGTCTCCGCTCCGGCGGCCGGATCCCGGGTGAGACCGGGAAGGACCCCGCTCCGCGCGGCGACCTGCCTCGGCGACCCGGCGGCCGGCCTCGGGGCGGTCCGTTCCGGAACCGACATTACCCTGTGGCCCTGCCCGGTACACCGCGACCGTGCGGCCGTTCCCGATCCCCGTCCGGAACGCGCGGGGGCGTTCCCGGCGACGCGGCCGAGGACGGGAACACCGGCCGATGACGGCCGATGGCGACCGATGACGCCGGATGTCGGGCGTTCCCGGCCGGTGCCGCCCGTCACCGGCCGATGCCGGCCGGTGCGGGCCGGTGCGGGCCGGTGCGGGCCGGTGCGGACCGGTGCGGGCCGGTGCCGGGTGACGTCGTGCGACGCCGGCCGGTGTCACGCCGGTGTCACGCCGGTGCCGTGCCGGTTTCGTGGAGGCTCAGGCGATGTCGGCGATGCCGGTGATGCGGTGCAGGGCGAAACGGTGCACGGCCGCTCGCGTCTCGTCGTAGGCGGTGAGGTAGCCGCCCTCCATCCGGGCGGGTTCGAGGATCCGGCTGGTCGCGTTGCCCTGCGAGTCGAGGTAGCCGATCCAGACCTGCGAGCCCTGCCGGATGGCCTCGCGCAGCGCGGTGATCGTGGCGGTGGCCGGGGAACGCGGCACCTGGCCACCGGGGGCCGCCACCGGGGGACGCCGGGCCAGATGGGCGGCGTCCCCGGCGCGCACGGCGCGGACGGCCGCGGCCACCACGTCGGCCTCCGGGCCGCCGAACGTGACCGGCGCGCGGGCCGCCGGCGGGCCCTCGGTCCGGCGCACGTCGAGCTGGGTGATGATCACGTCTCCGTCGAGCGACTCGGCCGCGGGGGCGTACCCCATCGCGCGCAACGCGTCGACCAGCACGGGCCGGGAGGACTTGGAGGCGATCACCGTGGGGGCGAGCCGGCGCAGCCGCAGCGGGATAGCCCGCTTGTCGGCCATGACCTCGTCCAGCAGCGAGGAGTCGTCGCAGCGCACGTACGCGCTCGCCGTGCCCACGCGCATCCGGCCGTGCCTGCGGGCCACGTCGGCGATCAGGTAGCCGAGCGGCTGCGGGACGGGCGTGGTCGAGTGGCGCTCCAGCATGGCGAGCAGCTCGTCGGCGCCCTGCCCGGCGTCCAGCGCCCGCCGGATCGACCGCTCGTCGAACCGGTAGACCGTGGCGCCGCCGGTGGACTCCACCTCGGCCGCCAGTGCCAGCCACCGCCTCAGCTCGCCGGTGAGCGGCCCGGGGGCGACGGCGGTCAGGTCGGCCTGCAGCAGGACGTGGTCGAGCGGCTCGGGCAGCAGCGGGAGCAGCAGCCGCGCGGCGGCATGGGCGCCGGAACCCCCGGAACCTGCGGACCCGGCGGGACTCCCGGACGCGGTGGACCCGCCGGACCCCCCGCAGGCGCCCGGGTCGCCGGAGGCGTCGGGGAGCAGGGCGCGGCCGTGGGCGGAGAGCGCGCCCAGCCCGGTGACGCCGATCTGCTCGGCCTCCCGCAGGGTGAACTCCACCAGCCGGTCGCGGTGGCCGCCCCGGCGGCGCGGCTGCTCCCAGGCCAGGCGGTCGCGTACCGCCTCCAGGGTGGGCGCCGTCCCCGGCGCGGAGGCGAGCACGCCCAGGGTGGCGGCGCGGACCTCGGCCGCGGACGGGCGGCGCAGGTCGGGATGGAGGGCGTTGAGCAGCCGGTCGCGCTCGTCCCGGTCGCCGATCACACCCGGCAGCCGGTCCATGGTGAGCCAGGTCGTGGCCAGCGCCGTCCAGCGATCCTCGGTGGCCTTCACCCGCCAGCCGTCGTAGCCGGGCGTGGGCATCCAGTCGCCGTCGACCGCGCCGCTCGCCGCCACCAGCCCCGCCGCGTACGCCACCTCGATGATGAGCCCCGTCACCCACTCGGGCAGGTCGAGCAGGGCGGCGGTCCGCTTGAGGTCGCGCACGGCCAGGCCGCCGCTGCGGAGCACGCCGGGCGGGTCGGCGCTCCAGCGCTCGCACAGCTCCTCCACCGCGCGGACGAAGGTGAACGCCTGCCCGGCCGCCGTGCGGTCGGCGAGCCCCTGGTCGCGCTCGGTGCCCTCGGTCACCGGCGGGAAGGGGGAGAGATCGCGGTGGACGCGGCCGCCGCGCAGGAACAGGCCGACCTCGCGGGGGAGCACCACGCTCTCCTCGCCGGTGGCGGCCAGCAGTGCCCGGGAGAGCAGCTGGTCGATCGGGGACTGCGCGGTGGCGGCGCGCACCTCGCGCCGGGCGTTCGGCACCCGGCCGCTGGCCGGGCCCCAGGCCAGCTCGTTGAGCGCCGACCGGGCCTGCGGGGAGACCTCCCCGACCAGCCGCCCGACGACCTCCGGGTCGGCGAGCAGCGCGGCCAGGGCCTCCTTGGTGTCACCGTCCTCGCCCCCGGCGTCCCGCACCAGCTCGGCGAGGCGCTCGGCGGGATGGTGCCGGAACGCCTCCACGGCGGGCGGGCCGAGCCCGGCGGGGCCGTCCAGCACCTCGCGCACCCCGGGAGCCGTGGCCAGCGCCTTGTCGGGCCCGTAGACCAGGGCCATGGTGCGCAGCCGCTCGACCGTCTCCTTGAGCGCGTTCTGGAACGCCGGATCGGCCGCTCCGGGCAGGGCGCGGGCCATCTGGGCGCGGAGCGACCGGTAGGGGACGGGGCCGGGGAGCACGACCAGCGTCTCCATGACCGCGAGGGCGAACCGGTCGAGCCGGTCGAGGGCCCTGCCCACCGCCGACGGGCTGCTCGCCCGTCCGGCCAGGCCCTCCAGATGGGCGGGCACGGGCGTGATGAGCTCGGGACGCGCGGAGACGAGCGCCCGCAACCGGTCGTCGCTGCGGCCGCGCAGCCACTCGGTGAACTCCGTGCTCATTCCGCCAATGGTAGGAGGCTTGACCGACATCGCGCGGCCTGGGGGAATTCCACGATCGCGCGAAGGACCCGAATCGATCACTTGACGGGCGGTGAATGAGGGAAGGGGCTCCCGTGCGAGGCGATGTCGAGAGAGGATGGCAGTGTGATCGAGCGCACCGATCAGCTCGTCCTGGACTACGTCGGCAAGGTGGCCGACGCCGCCCACGGGGTGCTGCCACCGAGACAACGCATCGACTTCGTCACGGGCCTGCGCAGGCGGATCGACGCCGAGCGGAGGGGGACGGACGACCCGGCCGCCGTGGCCAGGATGCTGGCCGGTCTCGGCGACCCCGTCGAGCTGGTCGGGCAGGAGCTGCGACGGCTGGGCAGGCAGGAGACGCCCCGGCCGGCCGGGGTCCCCGCCCACGCCTCATCGGCCTCCGCGCCACCGGCCTCCGCGTCACCGGCCTCCGCGTCACCGGCCTCCGCGTCACCGGCCCCCGCGGCATCGGCCCCCGCGGCATCGGCCTCCGTGCCGGCCCCGGCGTCGCCCCTCGCCGCGCCCACGTCCCGCGACTCCGGCGACTCCCGTGACCCCGACGACCCCGGCGAAGGTGACGACGCCGGCGTCCCCGCCCCCCGACGGCCCGTACGCGGACATCCCTACGCCTCGACGCCCCCCTCGGACCCTTCGGCCTCCCCGGACCGGGCGTCCGTCCCGGGCCGGCGGTCCGAGGACGAGTGGGACGACGCGGTGGAGGGGGATCCGCCGACCGAGGAGATCCCGCCCGTGCCGCCCGTCCCCCCGACACCGCCCGCCCCCGACCCGTCGGCACCTCCCGCCCCCGACCCCCTGGCACCGCCCGTGCCGAACCCCGTCGCACCTCCCGCCCCCGACCCTCTCGCGCCGTCCGTACCGGACCCGCTGGCGCCGTCCGTGCCCGATCCCCTGGCGCCGTCCGTACCGGATCCCCTGGCGCCGCCGGTGCCGGGGCCCGTGCCGCAGACGGAGCCGGGAAAGGAGGCGGAGCCGCGGAGCAAGGGCCCGGGGAACGGGGACGCGTCCGGGAAAGGGCCCGCGGGGGTCCGGCCGGGGATGCCGCCCGGCGTGGCCAGGGGGATCCGGGAGGCGGAGGAGCGGCTGGCCAGGAAGCAGTCGCGCGCCCGTCCCGGCCTGCTGCGCCGGAACCGCCCGCCCCGGTCGCGCGAGGACATCGTGCCGGGCACCCAGGACGCCCGGACGATCCTGCTGGGCCACCGGCTCGAGACGGTCGGCATGGCCCTGCTCACCCTGGCCGGGCTGCTGATCCCGTTCCCCTTCGCCCCGATCGCGATCTTCACGGTGCCGGTGCTGGTCTGGGCCGTGGGCGCGGTCGTGGTCGTCGCCTGCCAGGCGTGGCTTCCCGCCGACAAGGTGATCGGGATCGTCTCCCCGATGCTCAGCTACACCCTGGGCGGCGGCCTGGTCGCCCTGGTCCGTGCCCGGGGCGACATCGGAAGGGTGGTGGAGGAGTTCTTCACCATCAGCGGGCTGATGTTCCTGCTGGGCACGGCGTGGGGGGTCTTCTGGCTGACCTACCGCCTGCTCAACCCGGTGATCCAGCCGGGCCGGGGAGGGCGGTGACGCCCGTCTCAGACGACCGCCCGGACCGCCGGGTGGGGGAGCAGGCCGAGCGCGAGCCGTACCCAGGCGGAGACGAAGCGATCGCGTTCTGCGCGGCCGGGCGGTTCGCCCACGGTCTCCTGGAACAGCCGGTAGTGCACGACCGCCCCGCCGAGCACGGCCCCGATGGCGTGCCAGTCGGCCTCGACGCCGGCGTACTCGGGCTGGGCGTGGAACCACGTGGTGATCGCGTCGAACATGGGCTGCAGCAGGCCCTCGCGCACGGTCGCGACCAGTTCGGGGAACTGGCTCAGGTCGCGGAAGAAGACGCGGGTCAGCTCCCGCTCCTCGCTGACCTTGGCCAGGCCCGCCCTGCACAGGTGGGCCAGCCGCTCCTCGATGCCGGACGAGGTGTCGACGACGCCGAACTCGGCCAGGGTCTCGGCGATCTGCACCCGTGTCCGGGCGGCGTGCTCGTTCATCGCCGCGGCCAGCACCTCGTACTTGGACTTGAAGTGGCGATAGAGGCCACCGGCGCCCGGCGACAGCCCCGAGGCGGCCTCGATCTCGGCCACCGAGGTCGCCGCGTAGCCTCGTTCGGCGAACAGGCGCAGGGACTCGTCGATGATCCGCTCGCGCGTCGATCTGGTCATTTCTCTGCCGATACCTCCACGGTGACCTTATCCAGTGCCGGGAACCGGTGGGGAGCACGCCCGGCCGCGCCGGTCCGAGCCGGTCCGGCCGCGCGGAGGCGGACCTCCCGTGCGGAGACGGATCGCCCGCGCGAAGCCGAACCGCCAGTGCGGAGACGGATCGCCCGTGCGGAGGTGAGCCGCCCGTGCGGAGGCGGACCGGTCGCGCGACCCGGGAAGAGCCCACCGCCTTCCGCATAAGTAAACACTTTCCCGAGGAGTGCCGTGGCGGGGAGTGTCGGCGACAGGATTTGAGTTAGCCATATTTAAGGCGATTTGGCATTCTCTGATGGGTTATCGGAGAATTGTCTTCGTGTAGTCGAGAAGGAACGGTGAGTGACCCGATGAACTCGGTGGGGTTCGACCTCGATCTGACGCTCGCGGACACGCGTGCCGGTATCGCCGCGACCTTCGACGAGGTGACGGCGCGCATCGGCGTCCGCATCGACACCGCCGTCGTGCTGGCCAGGCTGGGTCCGCCGCTGGAGCACGAACTGGCCCACTGGATGCCCGCGGAGGAGGTCCCGGCCGTCGCGAGCCTCTACCGGGAGCTGTACGCGTCGATCGCCGTCCCCGTCACCACCCCCATGCCCGGTGCCCGCGAGGCCGTGGAGGCCGTGCGCCGGGCGGGGGGCAGGGTCATCGTGGTGACGGCGAAGAACGTCCACGACGCGACGCGCACGGTCGAGTTCCTCGGCCTGGACGTGGACGAGGTCGCCGGTTCGGTCTTCGGGGCGGCCAAGGGAACGGCCCTCGCGGCGTTCGGCGCCGCCGCCTATGTCGGAGATCACGTCGCGGACGTCGACGCCGCGCGGGCGGGGGGAGCCTTCAGCGTGGCGGTGGCGACGGGCCCCTGTTCGGCGGGGGATTTACGCGATCACGGAGCCGACGTGGTCCTGGAGGATCTGACCGAGTTCGCCGAATGGTTCGAAGGCTGGAGAACCGTCGCCGTTCCCGCGTAATTCGGGGCTCGATATGCGGTCGCTCCCGGCGCCCGCTGGGCATAACCTACATCCATTCCTTTTCACGACAGTCTGAACGAGGTCACCCCTGTGCCGAGTGGCAAGGTCAAGTGGTACGACGCCGACAAGGGATTCGGCTTCCTCACCCGCGACGACGGCGGCGAGGTCTTCGTGCATTCTTCCGCGCTGCCCTCCGGCGTGGACTCCCTCAAGCCGGGCCAGAAGGTCGAGTTCGGCGTGGCCGAGGGACGCCGCGGCCAGCAGGCCCTGTCGGTCCGGGTGATCGACCAGCCCCCGACGCTCGCGAAGACCGCCAAGCCGAAGGGCAAGCGCAAGAAGCCCGACGAGATGGTCGTCATCGTGGAGGACCTGATCAAGCTCCTCGACACGGTCTCCACGTCGTACCAGAAGGGCAAGCAGCCCGAGGCCGCGCACGCGAAGAAGATCGCGGCCGTCCTCCGGGCCGTGGCCGACGACCTGGACGACTGACACCCCGCCCGGCCGCCGGGGACGGCCGGGACCCGGCCCGGCCCGGGGGACGGATCAGCCGTGCGGGTTGGTCAGCGGCCTGGTCCGCTTCTCGGTCGGGGGCTCGGCGTGCCGCACCACCGCGGTGGTCGTCCCGCCCGGCCACGGCCTGCCCCACGCGTCCTGGGGCGAGGAGCCGCCTCCCGCGGGGGCCGGGACGTCGTCCGGGGAGGACGTCCCCCGGGCGGCCTCCACCCGGGCCTCCACGTCGCGGACCCGTCCGCGGCGCCGGACCAGCAGCCAGCCGAGCGAGCCCGCCAGTACCGCGGCCATCGCGGCGAGCCCGGCCGACCCGGAGGCGAACAGCGAGAGCCAGAGCCCGACGAGGCCGCCCAGCACCCAGGCGATCTGCAGGAACGCCTCCACCACGCCGAACGTGGAGGAGCGCACCTCCTCGCCGATCTCGCGCTGCACGACCGCGTCCAGCGCGAGCTTGCCCAGGCCCTGGGCGAACGCCGCCACCAGGGCGACCGCGACCGCGCTCCACATCTGGAAGACGACCGCCGCCAGCACGGTGATCGCGGTCGTCACCGCCAGCGTGGCCAGCACGATGACCTGCGGGGAGTGGTTGCGCACCCAGGAGGCCACCGCCGTGCCCGCCAGCCCCCCGGCGCCCGCGGCCACGGCCAGCACGCCGATCGCCACCGTGGGCGGCAGGCCGGGCAGGTTCCTGTCCTGGACCAGGAACAGCAGGTAGAACAGCAGGAAACCGGAGTAGACGCGGACGGCCACGTTGGCGTACATCGCCTCGGCCACCACCGGCCCCACGTTGAGCATGGTGCGCCAGCGGTGCGGCCGGTCCTCACCCTGCTCGTCCAGGCCCTCCAGGTCGGGGGAGTCGACATGCCGGGGGAGCCGTACCGCCAGCACGCCCTGGAGCAGGAAGAGCACGGTCGCGGCGCGCAGCACCCACTCGGCGCCCAGCCAGGCGCTGGCGCCGGCGCCGAGCGGCACCGCGATCCCCGCGCTGACCAGCGCGAACAGGGCCACCCTGGCGTTGGCCGTGACCAGCGCGATGTCGGCGGGCAGCACGCTCGGCATGATCGCCGCCCGGGAGACGTTGTAGGCCTTCGACAGCACCAGCACGGCCAGCGCGGCCGGGAAGATCGTGAACACGTCGCCCGGGACGATCGCCGCCGCCATGGCGAAGCAGAGCAGGCCGCGGCCGAAGAGGGTGCCGGCCATCACGAAGCGCCGCCCCGAGCGGAACCGGTCCAGCACCGGGCCGACGAACGGCGCCACCACCACGAACGGGATCATCGTGATCAGCAGGTAGAGGGCGACCTGGCCGCGCGCCTCGTTGACCGGGAGCTTGAACAGCGTCCCGGCCAGGGCGGCGGTGACCAGGGCGTCACCCGCGCTGTGCGCGGCGGTCAGCTCGATCAGCTGGCCCAGCCCGGTGCGGCCCGCGCCCTGGGCGTGGGTCAGCCGCCGCGCGGCCCGGCCCACCCGCCGGGTGCCGCCGACCGCGCCGCGGCCCGCCCGCGCCGCCGTACGGCCGGTGCCCCGCCCGGCCCGCACGCCCGCGCGCCCGGCTGCGGCCACCGACCGGCCCACCTGCCGGGAGGCCTCACCCGCCGCCTGCCGCACCCGCTCCCACCCCGCTGCCACGTATCCAGTCATACCCGAAGGGCGGGTGAGTTGTCCGGTGCGGTTGGTCACTCGCAGGGTGATCGGCGGTCCGCGGTGCCGTTCGCTCCGGTCATGGGTGAGAATGAACTGTGAGTGAGCGCAGCGAGCGAGCCAGTAGGGACAGCAGCCGTGGTGCTGCGAGGCTGACGGGAGACGACTCGTGAGCCGGACTCGATCCCGCGCCGTGGTCCTTGACCAGGCGTGCGTCGCGGCCGTCGACCTGGCCCGTGGGGCGGTCGAGGAGAACGTCAAGGCCGAGCAGGTGGGCGAGCACCTCGGGGTGGAGGGCGAGGGCGACCGCGTCGTCACCCATTACTTCGCCTGCCTGGACCCCGCCTACCGGGGCTGGCGCTGGGCCGTCACCGTGGCCCGCGCCTCCCGCGCGCGCAACGTGACGGTCAGCGAGGTCGTGCTCCTGCCCGGGACGGGCGCGCTGATGCCGCCGCAGTGGGTGCCGTGGAGCGAGCGGCTGCGCCCCGGCGACCTCGGCGTGGGCGACCTGCTGCCCACCTCCGACGACGACGACCGGCTCGCGCCCGGTTTCACCGAGACCGACGACGAGACCGACCATCAGATGATCTTCGAGTACGGTCTCGGCCGCGCCCGGGTGCTCTCCCCGATCGGCCGCGACCGCGCCGTGCGCCGCTGGCACTCCGGCGAGTCCGGGCCGCACACCCCGCTCGCGCACGCCGCCCCGGCCCAGTGCTCCACCTGCGGCTTCTACTGGCCGCTCGCGGGCGCGCTGCGCACCGGCTTCGGCGTCTGCGCCAACGAGTACGCCCCCGACGACGGGCGGGTGGTGGCCGCCGACCACGGGTGCGGCGCGCACTCCGAGGCCGCGGTGCTGCCGCACCAGGTCGAGCCGGCCTCGCCGATCCTCGACGACCTCTCCTACGACACCGCCGAGAACCCGGAGAGCGGGCCCGAGCCCGACCTGGCCGGTTCGGTGGACGAGACCGCATCCGAGCCGCTCGGCCACTCCTGACGGGGGACGCCGTCCGGTCCCTTCTGACGCGGAGATCCGGGACCGGCCCGTGACCGGGCGGTCCCGGACGTTCCCCGGCGGCCCCCTCAGGGCCGCCCCGCCGGCGACCCGCCCGGTCGCCGACGGCCGGCCACGCCCCCGGTGGCGTCCCGGCCGTCCGGTCCGGCGCCGGGCACCGGGCGGCGCGGCGTGCGCCCCCGGCCGGGCGCGCACGCCGGATGATCGTGTACGCCCGGACGATCGGACGCGACAGACGGCCCACGGGGGCCCCGACCTTTGGAAAGCATCGCCTTGACTGACATCTTCGGTACCGAACGCCTGCGCTCCGCCGTCCTGGCCGCCTGGACGGCCTCGCCCGCGCGTTTCCGCGAGGACGCCAACGCCGAGGAGGACTTCGCGCTCGGCGGCTACCGCGACCGGCTGATCGTCGAGCTCGCCCAGAACGCCGCGGACGCGGCGCTGCGCGCGGGCGTTCCCGGGCGGCTGCGCCTCTCGCTGCGCGAGGGCGTGCTCTCGGCCGCCAACACCGGCGCCCCCGTGGACAGGGCCGGGATCGAGGGCCTGTCCACGCTGCGCGTCTCCGCCAAGCGGGACGAGACCCGCGCGGCCGGCCGGTTCGGCGTCGGGTTCGCGGCCGTGGTGTCGGTCTGCGACGAGCCGGTGATCGGCTCCCTGGGCTCGGGGGTCGTGCGCTGGTCCCGCGACCGGACCGCGGCCCTGGTGGCCGCCGAGCCCGCGCTGGCCAAGGAGCTCGCCGAGCGCGGCGGGCATGTCCCGCTGCTGCGCCTGCCCTTCCCGGCCGGGCCGGTCGAGATCCCCGCCGGGTTCGACACGCTCGTACGGCTGCCGCTCCGCGACGAGGCCGCCGTGGACGCGGTGCGGGCGATGCTCCGCCAGACCGGCCCCGCGCTGCTGCTGGGCCTGCCCGCGCTGGAGTCGATCGAGATCGACCTGGACGGGGAGACCAGGACGGTCACCGCGGAGGGCTGGAAGGTCGTCTCCACCTCCGGGACGTTCACCCCCGAGCAGGTGGCCGTGCTCTTCGCCGACCGGCCGACCGAGGAGCGCTCCCGGCCGTACTGGCTGGTCCGCTGGGCGGTGCCCGTCGCGGGCACGACCCCCGCCCCCGATCCCGCGCCGGGCTCCGCATCGGGCTCCGCGCCCGCGTCCCTCGCCGTCTCCGTCTCCGGTACGCCGGACGGGGAGCCGGTGCCGCTGCCCGCCCTGGTGCCGCCCGTGGTGCACGCGCCCACACCGAGCGACGAGCCGCTGGACCTGCCCGCGCTGCTGATCGCCTCGTTCCCGATGGCCACCGACCGCAGGCACGTGGCACCGGGCCCGCTGGCCGACTTCCTGGTCGAGCGCGCGGCCGACACCTACCTGGAGCTGCTCGCGCGGCTGCCCCGCACGCCCCGGCTCCTCGACCTCGTCCCCGGGCTGATGGGCAAGGGCGAGCTCGACGCCCGCATCCGCCGGGCCATCCTGCGCAGGCTCCCGGACGCGCCGCTGCTGCCCGCCCTGTCCCCGCCCGCGGACCCCGCGGCCTCCGCGGCCTCCTCGGGCTCCTCGGCGTTCGCGGACTTCGGCCTCGTCGACCCCGGCGCGCCCGAGGCCCCGGCTCCGGCCTCCCCCGCGGCCTCCCCGCCCGCGCCCGTACCCGGTGAGGACCTCGTCGTCTCCGGGCGGCAGGCCTCGGTGGTGGCGGCGCCCGCGGAGCTGCTGGACAGGGTCGCCCCGATGATCCCGGGCCTGCTGCCCGCGGGGTGGCCGTCCCGGCATCCGGCGATCACCGCCCTCGGTGTCAGGAAGGTGCAGCTCTCCGACATCGTGGACATGCTCTCCGGCGACGCCGTCAAGGACAGGGACCCGGCCTGGTGGCGGTCGCTGTACGAGGTGCTGCCCGCCGACGACCCCGAGGCGCTCGGCGCGCTGCCCGTCCCGCTCGCCGACGGCCGCCTGGTCAGGGGACCGCGCGGCACCCTGCTGCTCACCGGCGGCACCGGCGGCACCGGAGACTCGGCGCTGGACCCCGCCGTCCTGGCGCCCCTGGGCCTGCGCGTGGTCCACCCGGACGCCGCCCACCCGCTCCTGCTCAGGCTCGGCGCGGGCGAGGCGACCCCCCGCACGGTCCTGGAGGACCCGCTGACCCGCTCGGCCGTGTCGGAGTCGCTGGAGCGCCCCGACCCCGAACCGGTGGCCCGCGCGGTGCTCGCGCTGGTCGACGCCGCCGGGCTGGCCGCGGGCGACGCCCCCTGGCTGGCGGAGCTGGCGCTGCGCGGCGCCGACGGCGAGCTGTACCCGGCCGGCGAGCTGCTCCTCGCCGACGGCGCGCTGGCCGGGCTGCTCGACGACGAGACGCACTTCGGCACGGCCGCGCCCGAGCTGGTGGAGCGCTACGGCCCCAGGGTTCTCGCCGCGACCGGGGTGCTCGACGGCTTCGCGGTGGTCAACGACACCGACGTCATGATCGACCCGGACGAGTGCGACCACGACCTGGACCGCGAGGACGAGTGGCTGGAGACCGTCCTCGACCTGCTGCCCGAGATGGACGTCCCGCCGGTCGCCCGGGAGTTCTCCGCCGTCCGCGACCTGGAGTACGTCGCCGACTGGCCGGCCGCCCTCGCCCTGCTGTCGCGCCCGCCGCTGCGCTCGGTCCTGCACCCGCTGCGGATCCTGGTGGCCGGGGAGGTCGTGGAGGTGCCATCCTACACCGCGTGGTGGCTCTCCACGCACCCCGTGCTGGCCGGCAGGCGTCCCACGCAGCTGCGGCTCCCGGCGGGCGACCCGCTGCTGTTCGGCCTGTACGGGGACGCCCCGGCGGTCGTGGACGCGGCGGCGCTGGCGATGATCGGCGTCCGGAGCACCCTGGCCGAGCTGCTGGCCTCGCACGGCGGCCCCGACGAGCTGCTCGACCTGCTCGGCGACCCGTCCGTGGAGGTCGACCGGGCCCAGCTGCGCTCCCTGTGGGTGGCCCTGACGGCCGTCGACCCGTCCCGGGTCGCGCCCCCGCGCTCGGTACGCGCCGTCCTCGGGGGCGAGGTCGTCGTGGTGGACGCGGAGGACGGCCGTACGCTGTCCGCCGACGGCCGGGGCGAGACGGACGGGCCGGGCGAGCCGGTCGTGGTCGAGGCCCCGGATCTGCTGCCGCTCGTCGCCGGACGGCCGCTGATCCTGGCCCCGTTCGACCTGGCCGAGGCGCTGTCGGAACTGCTGGACCTGCCGCTGGCCGGTGAGGAGGCGGCCGGGGAGGTGACGTCCTCGGGCGAGGTCCGCGACGTCCCGCCCGCGGTGCGATCGCTGCTGCCCACCGCGCCCACGAGCTACGTGGCGCACGAGGACCTGCTGGTGGACGGCGTCCCCGCGGCCTGGCGCTTCTTCGAGGGCACGGTGCACGCCTCGGGTGTGGAGGGGCTGGCGCGCGGGCTCGCCTGGGCGTCCGGCCAGTGGGGCGACCGCCTCGCGGTGGCCGCGCTGCTCCGGGATCCCGCGGCGGTGCCGCTGCTGCTGGCCGAGGCCGACCTGGACAGCTGGACCGCCTCCACCTAGGCGGGACCGTCCGCGGGACCGTCGGCGGCGCTGCCCGTCCGTACCGTGACCCGGGCGGGCGGTCCCGTGCGGGTCATCGTCCGGTGGGTCCGGTGGGTCCGGGGCGGGGCGGCGGCCCTACAGGATCGCCGTGGTCGGCTCGATCGGCTCCTCGTCCGGGGGAGGCCGGCGCCGGTCACGGCGGCGGACGAACCACATGCCGAACAGGCCCCCGCAGATGCCGGAGACGCACGTCCAGATCCACCAGCGCTGCCCGGGATCGGGCTGCAAGAGCAGGAGCACGACCAGGGCGACGGCCCACAGAACCGTGCCCACGAGGATCGTGAGCGTGTCGTTGGTCTTCAACGGCTGCAGCTCCGGAGGGCGTGGCTGGTTCACGCGCTCCAGACTAGGTGATGGCATCCCACTGTTCGCAAAACGGATTACGCCAAGGCGCGAATCCGTCTCGAAACCATCACCATCGGTGGCCGGTACTTCCCTGGAGGGGAGGTCAATGTCACTCTGCGTGAGTGAAAGATGTCATACCTTCCCGAAGCAGTGGACTTGACCGGTTCTTTTTCATCTCCGACCGGGGCTCCACCGTCGGCCGAGAGGTGCGCGGCGGGTTCGCCACGTTCTTCACGATGGCCTACATCGTCGTGCTCAACCCTCTGATCATCGCGACCGTGAAGGACGCCGAGGGGCAGTTCATCGGCGACGGAAGCGCTCCCAACATCCCGCTCGTCGCGGCCGGTACCGCCCTGGTGGCGGGCCTGCTCAGCATCCTGATGGGAGTCATCGGCAAGGTTCCCTTCGCGATGGCCGCCGGTCTCGGCCTGAACGCCTTCGTCACCTACGGCATCGCCACCCAGATGTCCTGGGAGTCGGCGATGGGGCTGGTGTTCCTGGAAGGTGTGATCATCGCGATCCTGGTGCTGACCGGGTTCCGCACCGCCGTGTTCAACGCCATCCCGTCGCAGCTCAAGACCGCCATCAGCGTCGGCATCGGACTGTTCATCGCCCTGATCGGCTTCGTGGACGCCGGTTTCGTCCGCCGCGTGGCGGCCGGGCCGCCGCTGGAGCTGGGCATCGCGGGCTCGCTGACGAGCTGGCCGATCTTCGTCTTCGTGGTCGGCCTGCTGCTGATCGTGGTGCTGGTGGCGCGCAGGACCAGGGGCGCCATCCTGATCGGCATCCTGGCCACCACCGTGCTCGCGATCGTCGTGGAGGCCGTCGCCAAGGTCGGCGCCTCGACGGTGCCGGGCAAGGCGCCCAACCCCGCGGGCTGGCAGCTCGTCGTCCCCCGGCTGCCCGAGCAGGTCTTCGGGTTCAACAATCCGCTGGTGCTGTTCCGCGAGTTCGACCCCTTCGGCGCCTTCGGCTCCGTCTCGGCCATCCTGGCGCTGCTGCTCATCTTCAGCCTGCTGATCACCGACTTCTTCGACACCATGGGCACGATCGTGGGCGTCGGCGGGCAGGCCGGGCTGCTGCGCGAGGACGGCACCCTGCCCAGGACCCGGGAGATCCTCCTCGTCGACTCGATCGGCGCGGCGGCCGGAGGCGCGGCCTCGGTCTCCTCCAACACCACCTACATCGAGTCGGCCGCCGGTGTCGGCGAGGGCGCGCGCACCGGCCTGGCGAGCGTCGTCACCGGCGTGCTCTTCCTGCTGGCGATCTTCATCTCGCCGCTGGTCGCGGTGGTCCCGTACGAGGCCGCCGCCCCCGCGCTGGTCGTGGTCGGCTTCCTGATGATGACCGCGATCCGCGAGATCGACTTCACCGACTACGGGATCTCCATCCCGGCGTTCCTGACGATCGTCCTCATGCCGTTCACGTACTCGATCGCGACCGGCATCGGGGCGGGCTTCGTCACCTACGTCCTGATCAAGGCCGTCACCGGCAGGGCCCGCGAGGTGCACCCGCTGATGTGGACGGTCGCCGGGCTGTTCGTGATCTACTTCGCCCTCGGCCCGATCAAGGCCCTGCTCGGCCTGGGCTGAGCGGTACGCCCGAGGCCGTCATGGCGACCGGTTCCACCGTCGCCATGACGGCCTCGGGCCGCGCCGGGACGATCACCCCTCGCACCTGCCGTAGGCGGTGAGCACCCGCAGGGCCCGCAGGGTCTCGACGCCCCGGTATTCGAGGGTGGCGGCGGCGCCCGGTGGCTCCCAGGTGATGGCCCACCCTCCGTCCGGCTGCCGGTCCTTCGCCAGCCGGTCGAGGTGACCCTCGATCACGTCGTCGGGGAACAGCCGGCGCCAGTGGCTTCCGGGCGTGGGGGCGAGGTGCAGCGGGGTGACGCCGTAGCCCGGGTCCGCGGGATCGGCGCGGTACCAGCTCAGCTCGGGAAGCCACGCTCCCACCCGCTCGGCGACGGATTCGGCCCGGTCGCGGTCGGGGACGTGCTCGAGGAAGACCATCGTCTCGGACATGGCGTGCGCGTCCTTCGGAAAGCCCTTCTCCAGTTCCGCCCAGCACCCGTCGGTGGCCCGGGTGAGCCAGGGGTGCTCCACCCCCATCCGGTGGAGCAGCCCGGCCAGCCCGGCGGTGGGGTTCAGCCCCGGCGCGTACGTCCAGTCGGACCAGTGCCCGGCCCTCGGGTAGCCCTCCATGACCGGCAGGGACAGGGGCACCAGCCCGTCCGGCGCGGCGACCGTGGCCAGCCAGTCGCACGCGCGCGACACCATCTGCCCACCGTCCGGGGAACCGGCCGTCACCAGCGCCTGGAAGGCGGTCTCCACGTCGATGGGCAGGCTGGCGGGGCAGCGCTTGTCGGGTTCGAGACCGTGGCCGAAGCCGCCGTCGGGGTTCTGGTAGCCGCGCAGGCAGTCCACGACCCCGTCGGCGGACGCTCCCTCGAAAAGGGTGGCGAACAGGCGCCGTTCGAGCAGGCGCCCCTCGCGGAGCAGGAAGTCCCGCGCGCTGCCGAAGATGTCATCGCTCATGGCGTCCATGCTGGCCGAGCACCGGCCCGGCCGTCTTGAACGAATCGGACACGACGCCGCGCCGTTCCCGGCGGTCCGGCCGAGGCCCGGGGCGGGTGCGGTGACGGGCTCGCGCCGGTCCGGTCACGGCCGTCTCCCGGCCGCGCGGGCGGCTCGCACCGTCCCCGCACGGTAGGGAGACGGCCGGGAGACGGCCGAAAAGCCGGGGTGACCGGCGGGTCAGGCGACGAAGTCGCTGCCCATCTTGATCTCCTCGTTGCCGATCAGCAGGTGGTAGTGGGTGCGCACGCCCTGTTCGACACGGACCTTGAAGGCCCTGCCGTCGGGAAGGGTGCCGTCGAGGTGGTCGCCCAGGAACGTCGTCTCGGCGTCCTGCGCCTCGCCGTCGACGAACAGGCGGTGATGGTTGCCGACCCCGCGGCCGGTCTTGCTCTCCACGGTGATGGTGTGACCGTCATAGACCACTTCGGCGCGTCCCTGGAAGAGGGTCTCCTTGATTCCCATGTCGATCGTCCTTTCCCGTCCGGTGGAAGTGGTCGGCGACTACCCCGCCGTCAGGGATGTAACCAACCGAAACCCCCGCGCCTCGGGAGGCCCGGGGACGGGTCACGGACCCGGCGGCGGAGGGGGCGTGGCCGCCCGCGGTCCGCCCGAGGCGTCTTCCGGGGCCGTCACGAGCCGCCACGAGCCGTCACGGGCCGGTGCGGGCGCTTCGGGGCAGGGGTTCGACGAACCCCCGGCCGTCTGGGACGCTGTACGGCCCGCGCCGAGCAGGACCCCCGTGGAGGGAATCCCGTGCAGCCCTATATAGTTAGCAAAGGTAATGACTTATGCTAACGAATCTTCCCAAGAAGGACCACGCCGCCAGCCTGCGCAGCGACGCCGGTCTGGCTTCGGCTTTGCGCGTGTCCATGGCGCGGCTGAACAGGCGCCTGCGCAGGCAGGCCGCGGTGCACTCGCTGACGCCCACCCACCTCGCGACGCTCGCCACGGTGGAGCGAAATCCCGGGATAACCCCCGGCGAGCTGGCCGACCTCGAGAAGGTGCAACCGCCCTCGATGACCCGCGTGATCGCCGCGCTGGCCGAGCGGGGGCTGGTGTCACGTACGCCGCATCCGACCGACCGGCGTCAGGTGAGCGTGAGCCTGACCGAGGAGGGCTCGACCCTGCTCGGCGAGGAACGGCGGCTCAAGGAGGCGTGGCTGACGCAGCGGCTGAAGGAGCTGACCCCCGAGGAGAGGGCGGTGCTCCGGCAGGCGGCTCCGATCCTGGAGAAGCTCAGCCGGATCTAGCCGACCCCGAGGAACCCGGGAGTCCCGCGGTCCCGGTCCCCGCGGTGACCGCGGACGTCCAGGAGGCTCCGGAGGCTCCGGAGGCCCAGGAGGCCCAGGAGGCTCAGAAGAATCCGGACCTCGGAAAGACCCCGGACGCCCCGGCGGCCTCGGGGGACGTGCCCGGGACGCGGGGCGGGATGTTCCGCTCGCTGCGCATCCACAACTACCGGCTGTTCGCCGCCGGAGGGGTGGTCTCCAACGTCGGAACGTGGATGCAGCGCACCGCCCAGGACTGGCTGGTGCTCGACCTGACGAACGGCAGCGCCTCCGCGCTGGGCCTGACCGTCGCGCTGCAGTTCCTGCCGCTGCTGCTGTTCGGCCTCTGGGGCGGCGTGCTCGCCGACCGCTACCCCAAGCGTCCGCTGCTGCTGGCCGCCCAGTCCCTCATGGGCCTGCTGGCGCTCACCATGGGCGTGCTCACGGTGACCGGCTCGGCGCAGGTCTGGCAGGTGTACGTGATGGCGTTCTCGGTGGGCCTGCTGGCCTGCGTCGAGGTGCCGACCCGCCAGGCGTTCGTCGTGGAGATCGTGGGCCGCGAGGACCTGCCCAACGCGATCGCGCTGAACTCCTCCAGCTTCAACCTGGCCCGCGTGGTCGGCCCGGCCGTCGCCGGTGTCCTGATCCACGCGCTGGGCGGCACCGGCCCGATCTTCATGATCAACGCGCTGTCGTTCGTCGCCGTGATCGGCGGCCTGCTGCTGATGCGCAGGGGCGAGCTGGTCGCCTCCGAGCCGGTGCCCCGGGGCAAGGGGCAGCTGCGCGAGGGGGTGCGCTACGTCATGGCCCGGCCCGAGCTGCTGATGCCGATCCTGCTGCTCGGCTTCGTCTCGCTGTTCACCCAGTCGTTCTCGATGTCGATCGCGCTCATGTCCAAGGAGGTCTTCCGGGCGGGCGCGTCCTCGTTCGGGCTCGCCTCCAGCATGTTCGCGGTGGGCGCGCTGGCCGGGGGGCTCATGGCGGCCCGCCGGGTACGGCCCAGCAGGCGGCTGCTGATCGCCGGGGCGGTCTCGTTCGGCCTGTTCCAGATCGCCAGCGGGCTGGCCCCCTGGTACCCCCTCTACCTGGTGCTGCTGGTGCCCGCCGGGATGGCGCTGATCTCGGTGAACACCGCGGCCAACGCGAGCGTGCAGATGGCCACCTCACCGGAGATGCGCGGCCGGGTGATGGGCATATACGTGCTCGTCTTCACCGGCGGGGCCCCGCTGGGCGCGCCGCTGCTCGGCTGGATCTCCGAGCTGGGCGGCCCGCGCGCCGGGGTCGCGGTCGGCGGGGTGCTCACCCTGCTGGGCATCGGCGCGGCGATGACACTGACGAAGGTGATCAGCAGGAGGACCCGTGCGGTTGTTCGTGGGACTGACACCGCCCCCGCGGGCGCGTGACGAACTCGCCCGCGCCCTCGCGTCCTCACGGGCGCGGTGGCCCGCGCTGCGCTGGCTGGACCCGGCGAACTGGCACGTGACGCTGGCGTTCCTGGGGGAGGTGCCCGACCGTGCGCTCCCCGGGCTGCGGTCACGGCTGGGGGACGCCGCCGCGGGCCACGGGCCGATGACGCTCTCGTTCGCCGGGGCCGGGGCGTTCCCGTCGCCGGACGGGGCCCGGGTCCTGTGGACCGGGGTGACCGGCGACGTCCCCCGCCTCGCGCGCCTGGCCGGATCCGTACGGGACGGGGCGCGCGCCGCGCTGGAGGATGCCGCGGGGTCCGCGACGGGCCGGGCGGGCGGGGCCGAGCGGCGGTTCGTCCCCCACCTCAGCCTGGCCCGATGCCGTCCCGGTACGGACGTGCGCGGGCTCGTCGAGGAGTTCGCGCCGTTCTCCGGCACCTCCTGGGAGGCCTCGGCCGTCCACCTGATGCGCAGCGACGCCGGGACCGCGGCCCCTCGCGGGGGCCGGGTCCGCTACGAGAGCGTCGCGGAATGGCGCCTGGCGGCACGGGCACCCCGTGGGCAGGGCTAGGCTCCAGGGCGTGGATCGTCCCAGTCGCTGGCTTCTGCCCACGGTGCTCGTACTGCTCGTGCTCCTCGTGGTGGTCGGCGCCCTCGTCTCCTAGCCGGTCGGCGCCGGTCGGCGCCGTCCGGCCACGGGTCACCAGGCGTAGTGCTCGGGTGCCGTCCTGAACCCGGGGAAGATCTCGTCAAGCCGGGCCAGCGCCTTCTCGTCCAGCTCGACCTCCAGCGCCCTGACGGTGCCGTCGAGCTGGTCGATCGTACGCGGGCCGATGATCGGCGCGGTGACGACCTTCTGGTGGAGCAGCCAGGCCAGCGCCAGGTGGGCCGGGTCCACGCCGAGCTCGTCGGCGAACGCCTCGTAGGCCTCCACCTTGTCGCGGTGCTTCTCCAGCTCCGAGGCCATCTGCGGGGTGGCGGAACGGCCCTTGTCGATCTTCCGCAGGATGCCGCCGAGCAGGCCGCCGGCGAGCGGGCTCCACGGGATCAGCCCGAGGCCGTAGTCCTCGGCCGCCGGGATCACCTCGAGCTCGGGAGCCCTGACCAGCAGGTTGTAGTGGGACTGCTCCGAGACCAGGCCGAGGGTGTTGCGGCGCCTGGCCTCCTCCTGGGCCTTGGCGATGTGCCAGCCCGCGAAGTTGGACGATCCGACGTACAGGATCTTGCCCTGCTGCTTGAGGACGTCCATCGCCTCCCAGAACTCCTCGAACGGGGTGTTCCGGTCGACGTGGTGCGCCTGGTAGAGGTCGATGTAGTCGGTCTGCATCCGCTTCAGCGACGCGTCGGCCGCCCGGCGGATGTTGAGCGCGGAGAGCCGTCCGTCGTTGGGCCAGTCGCCCATGTCGCCGTAGAGCTTCGTGGCGATCACCGTCTTCTCGCGGCGCCCGCCCCCCTGGGCGAACCATCGGCCGATGATGTTCTCGGTGATGCCCTCGCCCTTCTTCCAGCCGTAGACGTTGGCCGTGTCGAAGAAGTTGATCCCCAGCTCGTGGGCATGGTCCATGATCGCGAAGGAGTCGTCCTCCGTGGTCTGGGGGCCGAAGTTCATCGTGCCCAGGCAGAGACGGCTGACCTTCAGGCCGGTACGGCCGAGCTGCGTGTAATCCATGCGACCCACACTAGGTACCTGGAGTGCACTCCAGGCGAGCGGGGGCGGAGGGAAATCCGCACCGGTACGGCCCGCCGCGTCTGCGCCGCCCACCGGTGCCGCCGGGGCATGATGGCTGCATGCTGAACAAGCCGGGGGATGTCGTGATGCGCGTGCTCGCGGTGGCCGGCGTGACCGCGGCCGTGGTCCTCACCGGACACGGCGCCTCGGCCGGTACGGGCCAGGAGACGCGGACCGCGGCAGGGCAGGAGACACGAGCCGCGGTGGGTCAGGAGGCGCGGGCCGGTGCGGGACTGCGAACGGCGCGGGACGCCGGGGCCGGCACGGCGCGCGACCCCGGGCAGGGCTCGCCCGGGGACGACGGGGGGCGGATCCTCTTCCGTTTCAAGGACGAGCGGATCACCGAGTCGAGCGGCCTGGCGGTCTCGCCCACCCGTGACGGCGTCTACTACACCCACAACGACAGCTCCGCGGGCCCGGTCTTCTTCGCGGTCGGCCCCGACGGGCGGACCCGCGCGACCTTCACGCTGCGGGGGGCGGCCTCCCGCGACTGGGAGGGCATGGCCGCCTCCACGGACCCGCGTACCGGACGGGGGGTGCTCTGGTTCGCCGACATCGGCGACAACTTCGAGGGCGCCTGGCCAGACGTGTCGGTGTACCGGGTGGAGGAGCCCGCGACGCTCACCGACGCCGTCGTCCCCGCCGTGCGTTACCGGTTCCGCTACGAGGACGGCGGGCACAACGCCGAGGGGATCATGGTCCACCCCCGCACCGGGCGCCTGCTCGTCGTGACCAAGCAGTTCTCCGGGGCCGTCTACCAGGCGCCGAAGCGGCTGCGGACCGACCGGGTCAACGTGCTTCGCAAGGTCGGCTCCGCGCCCATCATGGCCACCGACGCCGCCTACGCCCCCGACGGGTCGAGCTTCGTGATCCGCACCTACTTCTCCGCCACGGTCTACCGCGCGCCCGACGAGCAGATCGCCCGCGTGACCATGCCGGACCTGGAGCAGGCCGAGTCGATCGCCTACACGCGCGACGGCAGGAGCCTGCTGACCGGCACCGAGGGGAACCGCAGCCCGGTCCACCGGGTGCCGCTGCCCGCGACGGTCCTCGCCGCCGCGGCCCCCGAGCCCACACCGGCCGCGCGACGGGCCGCTCCCGCGACGACGCCCGGCACCGCCGACCCGGGCACCACACCGGTGGCCGGGACCAGGGACGCCGACGCCGCCGAGGACGACGCCGACGCGGGCGTGCCGGCCTCGGCCGTGCTCCTGTGGCTGGCCATCGCGGCGGGTGCCACCGGCGTGATCACGCTGATCGCCCGCCACACCCGCTGAGGGGTACTCAGGCACGGTTGAGTAATCCGGCGCAAGCGCACCGCAAGCCGTCACCGTCATCCTGTGGGGCATGCATGACGAGATCCCGGCACCCCCGCCCGGCCGCCCGCCGATGCGGGTGACCTGCCCCGAGTGCGACGCCCCCCTGGCCGGGACGTACGAGCGCTGCCCGCGCTGCGCGCTGCTCCTGCGGGGGCCGGTCGCGGCCGAGCTGTGGCGGCTCGACCGGGATCTGGCCGGGCTGCGGGCCCGCGAGGCCGGGCTCCTCGCCCGCCGGGCCCACCTGCTCGGCGTGCTCGGTTCCGAACGGGCCCGCGCGGGGACGGCCGGTCCGGTGGCGCCCGCATCGGGTCCGTCCCCGGCCGCTGCCTCCGGACCCGGCTCCGGCCCTCGGGTGGGGGCCGTGCCGGGAGCCGGTGCCGAGCCTGGGCCCGGAGCCTCCTCCACGGCCGCGGCCGGGCCCGTGCCGGGGCCCGGGTTCGTGCCGGGGCCCGGGTTCGCGGCCGGACCCGGGTTCGCGGCCGGACCCGGGGACGTGCCGGGTCCGGGACCCGTCCCCGTCCCCGTACCGAAGAAGGAGGTCTCGCCCCGGGCGGTGCAGAACCTGCTCCTCGGTCTGGGCGGCCTGTTGCTGGTCGTCGCCGCCGTGGTGTTCACGGTGGTCAGCTGGGGGAGCATGGGCATCGGCGGGAGGGCGGCGGTCCTGGCCGGGGTGACCGGGCTGGCCTTCGCCGCGCCGGTCCCGCTGGTGAGACGCGGCCTCGTCACCACCGCCGAGACCATGGCGATGTTCGGCGTCGCGCTTTTGTTCCTGGACGGCTACGCGGCCCGGCACACGGGGCTGGCGGGGGCCGACGAGCTGACCGGGCCCCACTACGCCGCGCTGCTGTTCACGCTGGTCGCCCTCGCCGTGGCGGGGTACTCGCGACTGCTCCCGCTGCGGCTGCCGCTGCCCGTCGCGGTCGTCGTCGCCCAGTTCCCGCTCTCGTTCCTCGCCTTCGACGAGTCGGCGTCGTGGATCACCGCGGCCCTCGCCGCCACGGCCGCCGCCGACGCGGCCTTCCTGATCCTCACGGCCCGCGGCGATCCCGCGCCCGTCCCCGCGTCCACCCCCCGGGCCGGGGTGAGAGCGACGGTGGCGGTCTGCTTCGGTGTGGTCTGGGGCCTGGGCGTGTGCCACGGCATCCTGGCCGTCCTCCTGCAGCAGGTGCTCGGCGACGGCCTGGGCGACGGCGTCGCGGCCTCCGCGGCCAAGGGCGCCGTGCTGGTCGCGATGGCCGTGACCGGGCTGGCGGTCGCGCGCCGGGTACGGCACGACGGCCGTCTCGGGGTCGCCACCGCCGTCTCCGCGCTCACCCTGACCGTGGGGCTGGCGGCGCCGTTCCGGCCGCTGTTCCCGAGCGCCTGGGAGGTCGTCCTCTACACCCTGGCGGCCCTGGCCACGGTGGTGGTCATGCTCCGCGCGCCCGGCCTGGACGAGCCGCGGCTCCGCTCGACCGGAGCCCGCTCCGGCGCGGTGCTGGCCGCGGTCACCACGCTCCCGTTCGTGGACGTGGTGCCCTTCGCCCTGCTCAACCGGGGGCAGTACGCCCGCCTGGACGCCGCGGGGAACCTCGGCGCCGCGTGGCCGATCGCGTCCTTCCCGCAGTTCCCGGTCGTGGCCGGGCTGCTGGCCCTGGCCGCGACGGTGGCGGCCCTGCGGGGCCGGCCCCTCCTGGGGTTCGCCGCGATCGCCGCGGGGACGCTCACCGTGGCCGTCGCACCCGTCGCCTTCGGCTGGGGTCACCGGGTGGACCTGGCGGTCCTGTCGGTGCTGGCCGTCGCGCTCGTGGCGGCCCTGGCCCTGGCCACGCGACCGCGGTGGGCGTGGGCCTTCGCGGTGGCGGCCGGGACGGTGTCGGCCGAGGCGCTGGCGGTCGGGCTCGCCACCCGGACGACCACGTACGTCGTGCTCACCGTCCTGCTCGTCGCCTGGGGGGTGGCCGCGTACACCGCCCGGGTGCTGGCGGTGGCGGCGCTCTCGCTGGTCGCGGGCGTGCTCTCGGCGATCGGTCTGGGCTGGACGTTCCTCAGCGGATTCGGATGGGCGGCCGGGGGGGAAGGGCTGTCCCTCGCGCTGGCGGCCGGGGCCGTGCTCGCCGCCCTGCTCGTCCTGCCCGCCCTCATGCCGTCCGCCCTCCCGTCGTCCGCGACCCCGGCTTCCGCGGCCTCGGTGGATGACCCGAGACGTCTCACCGGGCTGGTACTGAGCGGGACGCTGGCCCTCCTCGCGGTCCTCACCGCCACCCCGGCCCTGATCGCGATCGGTCGTTTCCACCGGCCCCTCCTGCGGCCCTGGACGGCGCCGGCCTGGCCCGGGGTCGTCCATCCGGTGCTCGCGGCCGTGGTGGTCCTCACCGCGACGGCGGCGGTGCTGGTCTCCTGGCAGATGGCGCGCCGCCCGGGCGCGGTCAGGACGGCACTGCTGGCCTGGCCCCTGGTCCTGGTGTCCCTGCCGGTCTCGGTCGCCCTGCCGTACGGGACGGAGGTGGCGATGTTCGTCGCCGGGGTGGTCCCGCCGGCGTGGGCGGCGGCGCGCAGCCGCGCGGCCTGGGCCTTCGGCGGGGTGGCGGCGACCTGGGCCGCCTTCGTGGCGATCTCCTGGGCCCTGGCGAGCGAGACCGCCACCCTGGTCGTGCTGCCGGTGCTGGCCGTCGTCGCCGCGGCGGTCGCCCTGCGGGGCCGGGCGGCCGGGGTGGCGCCGGTCGCGGCCGGGCTGGCGACGCTGCTCGCGGGCGGCGAGGCGCTGGCCGCGGGTCTGGCACCGGACTGGCCGGTGCGGTACGCGGCGTTCGGCCCGCTCGCCGTGGCCTGCGCCGCCGCCGTCCTGGCGGGCCGGTTCAGGCGGTCGCCGTTCGCGGCCGGGGTGGAGGCGGCCGGGTACGCGCTGGTGGGCGTGGGCCTGCCGCTCGCGTCGGCCGATCTGCCGACGGCGAGCCTGGCCTGCGCCGTCGCGGGCGTGCTGATGGCCGGGACCGCGCTGCGGCCCGACCGGCGGCGGTGGGCCGGGTACGTGGGGACCGGGTTCCTGCTGGCGGCCTCCTGGCTGCGGCTGCTCGCCTCCGACGTCACCGTGGTCGAGGCCTACACGGTGCCGTTCTCGGTGGTGCTGCTGGTGATCGGTCTCCTGCGGGCGCGGCGCGGGCCGACCTCGTCCTGGGTGGCCTACGGCCCCGGGCTCGCCTCCAGCCTGCTGCCCTCCCTGCTGGCGCTCCTGGGCGGCTCGGGCACGCTCCGGCCGCTGCTGCTCGGCGTGGCCGCGCTGGCCGTGCTGCTGGCCGGTGCCCGGTTCCGGAGCCAGGCGCCGGTCGTGCTCGGCGGGCTGACCCTGGCGGCCGTGGCCCTGCACGAGCTGACGCCGTGGGTCGCGCAGCTGGCCGCGCTGGTGCCCCGGTGGGTGCCGATGGCGCTGGGCGGGCTGCTGCTGGTGGCCGTCGGCGCGACCTACGAGGCGCGCCTGCGGGACGTACGGCGCCTGCGCGCGGCCGTGGGCCGGATGCGCTGACCGTCCCCGCTGGTCGTGGTCCGGTTCCGGCCGGGGCTACAGGCTCCGGCCGCGGGCGTGGCCCAGGGAGGCGATCACGTCGGCGTCGACAGGGAACCAGCCGTAGAGGTCGGTCATCCGCAGCAGGCGTTCGAGGACCCCGGAGACCCCGGCCAGACGGAGCCAGCCGCCCGCCTCCGAGGTCACGCGTATGCCGCTGAGGAGCGCCCGCAGGCCGGTGGAGTCGCAGAAGCTGATGTCCTCGGCGTCGATGACGATCCGGGTGTGCCGGTCGGAGACCAGCCGCTCGATGGTCGCCCTCAGCAGCCCGCTGGAGTTGCGGTCGATGTCGCCGGTGACGGTGATCACGGTGCAGCCGGTGTGTTCGTGGTGGTCGACGCCGATGGAGAGTTCTCTGCTCATCGCCTCGCATCTCCACCCGGGAACGGTCGACTCGGGCCGCCGTCCGGCCCGATCAAGGTATACCCCGCCCGGACGCCGGCGTGGGCGACGGACCGGAGACATGTGCGTAACGGCGCGTGCACTCACCGGTGACCACACCCGCCGGACCGGCCCGGGGACGGCTCCCCGGGATCGGCATGGAACACGTTCTCATGCCGAAGGTGAATGACCGCATCGCGATTTACTGACCGGACATATTCGCGTATTCCTTGACCGTGCCGTACGGATATCCCGCAATGAACAATGACGACTAAGAACGGTGCCGGTTATCCCTTCTCTTCCGGTGAGGATTGCCGCTAACTTGCGAGCATGCGCGTTCTGGTAACGGGAGCATCAGGTTTCGTCGGCTCGCACGCCGTCCCCGGCCTTCTCGCCGACGGGCACGAGCCGCTGCTCCTCGTGCGCGATCCAGGGAAAACGTGCCGGGTGCTGGCCCGCCTCGGGGTGAACGAGCCCATTTCTCTGCATAAGGCCGATATCCGCGACGCCGCGGCCGTACGGGACGCGCTGGAGGGCTGCGACGCGGTCATTCACGCCGCCGCGGAAATCGGGGTCACCGGCCGCGCGGACGATCTGGACGGTACGAATGTGACGGGGGCGAAGAACGTCCTCGGCCAGGCCGTCGAGCTCGGTCTCGACCCCGTCGTGCACGTCTCCAGCATCAGCGTCTTCGTCCCCCCGTCCGGGCCGGTGATCACGACCGAGAGCCCGCTCTCGGTGCCGAGGAACGAGTACGGCAGGACCAAGATCTCCGCCGAGCGGTACGCCCGGGGCCTCCAGGAGCAGGGGATGCCGGTCACGATCGTCTACCCGTCCGGGGTCGCCGGGCCGTGTCAGCCCTCGCTGGACGCGCTGATGGAGGGCCTGCGCGCCGGCCTGGAGCAGGGCTGGCCGATCACCGAGGGCGGCGTCAACATCGTCGACGTGCGGGACCTGGCCGTCGTGCTCGCCCGCTGTCTCGAACCCGGGCGGGGCCCGCGCCGGTTCATGCTGGGCGGGCACTACCTCACCTGGTCGCAGCTCGCCGACGTCTGCGACGAGGTGACCGGGAGCCGCTGCCGCAGGTTCAGGATCCACCGGGCGGTGCTGCGCGGCGCGGCTGCCGTGGGGGACGCGATGAAGCTGATCAAGGAGATCGACTACCCGCTCACCCGGGACGCCGTCGAGATGATGGTCACGATGGTCCGCACCTACGACACCCCTACCCTGGAGGCGCTCGGAGTGGGCCTGCGCCCGGTGCACGAGACCGTCGCCGACGCGCTGCGCTGGCTGGCGCAGGAGGGACACCTCG
The DNA here is from genome assembly GCF_055586505.1 of Streptosporangium sp. NPDC050148. NCBI lineage: Bacteria > Bacillati > Actinomycetota > Actinomycetes > Streptosporangiales > Streptosporangiaceae > Streptosporangium > Streptosporangium sp. NPDC050148. The sequence goes on from NZ_JBVJIA010000017.1 coordinate 56,625, forward strand.
ACGCCGGCAGGGTCGGCAGGCTGGCGGACAGCGTCGCCCGGTGACGTACCCTCGGGCGGCCGGGCGGTGGCGAGCGTCACGGAAACCATGACGAGCGTCACGCAGAACGGCGACGAGCGTCACGGTCAGGAAACGGTGACGAGCGTCACGGGAAGCGGTGACGGGCTTCACGGGAAGGGGAGGCCGCGATGGACGTCGGGATCGTCGGAGGCGGGATCGTCGGGCTGGCCGTGGCCAGGCAGGCGGCGCTGGCCCACGGGGCCAGGGTGACCGTCCTGGACAAGGAGGACCGCGTCGGCGCCCACCAGACCGGGCACAACAGCGGCGTCGTGCACGCCGGGATCTACTACCGGCCGGGCTCGCTCAAGGCCCGGCTCTGCCGGGAGGGCGTGGCGCTGCTGCGGGAGTACTGCGCCGAGCACCGCCTCCCCTACGCCGAGGTCGGCAAGCTCGTCGTGGCCTCCACCGGGGCCGAGCGGCCCGCGCTGCGCGAGATCGCCGTACGGGCCCGCGCGAACGGGGTGCCCGGGATCGCGGAGCTGGACGCGCTGGCGCTGCGCGAGATCGAGCCGCACGTCGTCGGCACCGGGGCGGTGCACTCCCCGCGTACCGCGATCGCCGACTTCCCCGCCGTCGCCCGCCGCCTGGCCGAGGACGTACGGCAGGGCGGCGGGTCGGTGCTGCTCTCCCACCCGGTGCGGTCCGTCCGGGAGACCGCGGGAGGGGTGCGCGTCGTGGCCGGTGAGCGGACCCTGACCTTCGACCGGCTGATCGTCTGCGCCGGGCTCGGCACCGACGCGGTCGCGCGGATGGCCGGCGCGCCCGGCGACGTACGGATCGTCCCGTTCCGGGGGGAGTACTACGCGCTGGCCGGTACGGCGAGGGACCTGGTCCGCGGGCTCGTCTACCCCGTCCCCGACCCTCGCTACCCCTTCCTGGGCGTGCACCTGACCCGAAGGATCGACGGGGAGGTGCTGGTCGGGCCGAACGCGGTCATGGCCCTGGCGCTGGAGGGCTACTCCTGGCGGGACCTCGCCCCGGCCGAGCTGGCCCGGATCCTGACCTGGCCGGGCACCCGCAGGATGGCCGCCCGGCACTGGCGGACCGGCGTGAAGGAGGTGGCCGGGTCGATCGGCAGGCGGTCGTTCCTGAGGGCCGCGCGCCGCTACGTGCCCGCCCTGACCGCCGGCGATCTGGTCAGGACCACCGGGGGCGTGCGCGCCCAGGCGGTGGACGCCCGCGGCGGCATGCTGGACGACTTCTCGATCGACGTGCACGGCCGCGTCGTCCTGGTGCGGAACGCCCCCTCGCCCGCGGCGACCTCCAGCCTGGCGATCGCCAGGCATATTGTGGGGATAACCTCGACATTGACCAGTTGACTGTTTTCTCATATGGGCCGGTGAGGATAGAGCGGTGACCGATTCGCCCGAGGCCCGCCTGCTGATCGTCGAAGACGAGCCGAACATTCTCGAACTTCTCGCGGCGAGCCTGAGGTTCGCCGGATTCGGCGTCAACACGGCGAGCAACGGCACGGACGCCGTCGCGGCCGTGCAGCGCCACCGCCCCGACCTCATCGTGCTCGACGTGATGCTGCCCGACATGGACGGCTTCGACGTCGTACGGCGCCTGCGCGGTGGCGGCAGCGACACCCCGGTGGTCTTCCTCACCGCCCGCGACGGCACCGAGGACAAGATCCGCGGGCTGACCATGGGCGGTGACGACTACGTGACCAAGCCCTTCAGCCTGGAGGAGGTCCTGGCCCGGATCCGGGCCGTGCTGCGCCGTACCTCCGCCAGTGACCTGCCGCCCCGGCCGCCCCGGCTGACCTTCGCCGACATCGAGCTGGACGAGGAGAGCCACGAGGTCTGGCGCGAGGGCAGGGCGGTGGCGCTGTCGCCGACCGAGTTCAAGCTGCTGCGCTACTTCATGGCGAACGCCGGGCGGGTGCTGTCCAAGGCGCAGATCCTCGACCACGTGTGGGACTACGACTTCCGGGGCGACGTCGGGATCGTGGAGTCCTACGTCTCGGTCCTCCGCCGCAAGATCGACAATGTCGACCCCCGGCTGATCCACACGTTGCGCGGGGTCGGATACGTACTGCGCCTGCCCCCGGGGCCGTGATGCTGGACACGACCCCGCTCCGGGTGAAGCTGATCGCGATCATCCTGATCCTGCTCACGATCGCGCTGACGCTCATCGGGATCGGCAGCGTCTCGATCATGCGCGGCTACCTGATCGACCGCGTCGACGGCCAGATCGGCATGATCGTCGACACCGCGCTGCGCCGGATGCACCGGGGGGCCACGCCCATCGGCAGGCCGCTCTCCCCGGACGCGAAGCTGGAGCTGCGCAACCACGCGGGCGAGGTCTTCGCCGCGTTCAGCGGGGCCGACGTGGAGGACAGGCCGGGGCCGGGCGTCCCGGCGGGCCAGGGCGCGCTGCCGTTCGACAGCGGCGACTGGCGGGTCCGTACGGTGCCGACGCAGGACGGAAGCCTCGTCGTGGCCGTGGACATGGGCGAGGTGCACCAGATCGTCGGCCAGCTCGCCCTGGTGGAGGTGCTCGGCGGGAGCGGCCTGGTGCTGATGCTCGCCGGGGCCGGGGTGCTGATCATCCGCAGGAGCCTGCGCCCGCTGGAGGAGATCGAGCGCACCGCCGAGGCCATCGCCGCAGGGGACCTGAGCCGCCGCGTCCCCGACGCCGACCCGCGTACCGAGGTGGGCCGCCTGGGCCGCTCGCTCAACGGCATGCTCGCCCAGATCGAGGCGGCCTTCCAGGCCCGGTCGGAGTCGGAGTCCTCGGCCCGCAGGTCGGAGGAGCGCATGCGCAGGTTCGTCGCGGACGCCTCGCACGAGCTCCGTACCCCCCTGACCTCGATCCGCGGCTTCGCGGAGTTCTACCGGCAGGCGCCCGGCATCGACGCCGCGCCGCTGATGCGCAGGGTGGAGTCGGAGGCGGTCCGGATGGGCCTGCTGGTCGACGACCTGCTGATGCTCGCCCGGCTGGACCAGCAGCGGCCGCTGGTCATGCGCCCGGTCGACCTGCTGGCCATCGCCGCCGACGCCGTCCACGACGCCCGCATCCTCGCCCCCGAGCGCGAGATCGGCCTCTCGGTGGACGGCTCCGCGCTCATCGTCTCCGGCGACGAGGTACGGCTCCGCCAGGTGGTGGGCAACCTCATGACCAACGCGCTCACCCACACCCCCGCGGGCACCCCGGTGCGGGTGGCGCTCTCCGGCGAGAACGACATGGCCCTCATCGAGGTCGCCGACGAGGGGCCCGGCCTGACCGCCGAGCAGCGCGAGCGGGTCTTCGAGCGGTTCTACCGCGCCGACTCGGCCCGGGGCCGGCGCGCCCCCGAGGACGGCGGGAGCGGGCTCGGGCTGTCGATCGTGGCCGCGATGGTCGAGGCGCACGGCGGCGAGGTCGCGGTGGAGTCGGAGCCGGGCAAGGGCGCGACGTTCCGGGTCTTCCTCCCCCTGGCGTCGGAGTCCGACTGACCCCGCCGTCCCGGACCGCCGGGTCCCGCCGTCCGGACCCGGACCCGGACCCGGACCGGGACCCGGGCGCGGGCCCGAGCCGGGTTCCGGTTCCGGCCGAGCGGGACTCCTCCCAGCAAACCTTCAGCCCCGGCTGAGCGGCGTTCCAGCGAGGTGGGCGAACCTCGGGGTGTGCCGGACAGAGTGGAAGCCCGTCTGCTGGTCGTGGACGACGAACCGAACATCAGGGAGCTGCTCTCGGCGAGCCTGCGCATGTCCGGGTTCGAGGTGATGACCGCGGTGGACGGCCGGGAGGCCGTGCACTTCGCCGAACGCCTCCGTCCCGACCTCGTCGTGCTGGACGTGATGCTCCCCGACATGGACGGCTTCACCGTGGCCGGACGGCTGAGGGAGACGAACGGGCAGGTCCCCGTGCTCTTCCTGACCGCGCGGGACGGCACGGACGACAAGGTCACCGGGCTGCGCGTGGCCGACGACTACGTGACCAAGCCGTTCAGCCTGGAGGAGCTCCTCGCCCGGATCAGGGCCGTGCTCCGCCGTACCCGGGGGGATCTCGACCTGCCCACCCGGTTGCAGGTCGGCGACCTGGAGCTGGACGAGGAGGCGCATCAGGTCTGGCGCTCCGGGGTGCCGGTGCGGCTGTCGCCGACCGAGTTCAAGCTGCTGCACTACTTCATGGTCAACAGCGGCAGGGTGCTGTCCAAGGCGCAGATCCTCGACCACGTCTGGAACTACGACTTCGGCGGCGACGCCGGGGTGGTCGAGTCCTACGTCTCCTACCTCCGCCGCAAGGTCGACACGGCCGAGCCGAGGCTCATCCACACCCTCCGCGGGGTGGGCTACGTCCTGCGCCCGCCGCAGAGTGATTGAATTTTCAGCCGATATTCAGCTCCGACTGACCCGATTCGCAGTTTTGTGTGTTCAAATAGACGAAGCACGACCCCCGATCACCTCGGAACCGTCCGAGAGGCTCGGGTTCGCCTCCAGCTGCGGGGGAGACGAACCCTGTACGGCCTCCGGATGAGATCCGAGGGCAGGGCCCCACCGCTTTACCGAGTTCGCCCCCGTAACCCGGTCGAGCGGTGGGGCCAAACGCGTCTAGAGGGGTCCTCGCAGGGCAGGACGACCGTATGGGTGACAACGACGGTCTTCTGGAGACGCTGCGGGAGCTGCGGCGGCATCTCGGCCGCGAGCTGTTCCCCCTCGCGATCGGCGACGTGACGGCCGACCGCCGCGCGGCGCGCGAGCTGTCCGGGCAGCTCGACGACTACCTCATTCCCCGGCTGACCTCGATCGACGCTCCGCTGCTCGCCGTCGTCGGCGGCTCCACCGGGGCGGGCAAGTCCACGCTGGTGAACTCCCTGGTGGGCGCGGACGTCTCCGAGCCCGGGGTGCTGCGGCCCACGACCATGGCCCCGACCCTGGTCACCTCCTCGGCCGACCGGGAGTGGTTCACCGCCCAGAACGTGCTCCCCGGCCTGTCCCGCGTCACCGGTGGCGGCCGGGGCCAGCCGGGAACGATCCGGATCGTCACCGCCTCGGCCGTCCCGCCGGGCCTGGCCCTGCTCGACGCCCCGGACATCGACTCGATCGTCACCGCCAACCGCGAGCTGGCCGCGCAGCTGCTGTCGGCCGCCGACCTGTGGCTGTTCACCACCACCGCCGCCCGCTACGCGGACGAGGTCCCCTGGAGCTTCCTGCGTACGGCCAGGGAGCGCAGCACGGCACTGGCCATCGTGCTGTCCCGGGTCCCGCCCGAGGCCCTGGGCGTGGTGCGCAAGGACCTGACCCGGCTGCTGGAGGCCAACGGGCTGGGCGGCACCCGGCTGTTCGAGGTGCCCGAGCTGGTGCTGCCCGAGGAGAACGCCCGGCTGCCCCGCCAGGCCGTCCAGCCGGTCGCCGACTGGCTCCTGGCGCTCGCCGCCGACTCCCGCTCCCGGGCCGAGGTGGTGCGCCAGACCCTGTCGGGCGCGCTGGAGAGCCTGGCCACCCGGGTGCCCGCCCTCGCCGCCGCGGTCGAACGCCAGCACGCCGGGGCCGCGGAGCTGCGCTCGATGGCGGACGGGGCCTACGCGGTGGGGCTGTCCACCTTCGACGAGGGCATGCGGGACGGGACGCTGCTGCGCGGGGAGGTGCTGGCCCGCTGGCAGGACTTCATCGGGACCGGCGACCTGATGCGCTCCCTGGAGAGCCGGGTCGGCCGGTTCAGGGACCGGCTCGTGGCGCTCGTCATGGGGCGTCCCGCGCCCGAGAACGAGCTGCGGGTCGCGCTGGAGAGCGGGGTGGAGTCGCTGATCAGGGCCTCGGCCGACGGCGCCGCCGAGCGCCTGATGGAGTCGTGGTCGTCGCACCCGGCCGGGCGGGCGCTGCTGGAGGACGCCGGGGTGGAGGTCACCTCCCGTCTCGGCAGGGCCTCGGCCGACCTGCCCGCCAGGGCGCAGGAGGCCGTCAGGGGATGGCAGTCCTACGTGCTCGACCTGGTCCGGCAGGAGGGGGCCGACAAGCGGACCACCGCGCGGATCACCTCCTACGGCCTGAACGGGGCCGGCCTGCTGCTCATGATCGCGGTGTTCGCCTCGACCGGCGGGCTGACCGGCATCGAGGTCGGCATCGCCGGAGGCACCAGCGTGCTCAGCCAGAAGGTCCTGGAGGCCGTCTTCGGCGACCAGGCCGTCCGTACCCTCACGGTCAAGGCCCGCTCCGACCTGCGGGCCCGCGTGGCGATCCTGCTGGGCCAGGAGGCCGACCGCTTCACCGACCTGCTGGACGCCGTCCAGCCCCCGGACGAGACCGCCCCGGCCCTGCGCGGCACCGCCGACGCCGTACGCGAGCACCTGCGCGAGCTGCCCGTCGCGAACCGCCGGGCCGCGCTCCCCGCGGGCTCCGCGGGCTCCGCGGGCTCGGCGCGGCAGGTGGGCTCCGCGGCCGGGACGCCCGGCACGCCCGGGACGCCGGAGATCGCCCCCCGGGTGAACGGCGATCCCGGGGGCCCGCCGGGGCCGCACGAAGGTCCCGCCGGGGTGCCCCGGGCGAACGGTACAGAGGGGGGCGAGGCGTGAAACTGCTGCGACGTACGAAGACGGTGTCGCTGGACGACCGGCTGGAGGCGCTGGCACGGGCCGCCGACCTCGCGGACGGACGGCTGGACGCCGACGCGGTGGCCGCCGCGCGGTCGGTGGTCTCCCGCGCCGGGGTACGGGCCAGCCTGTCGGTCGACCACACCGCGGTCGCGCTGGCCGGTGCCACCGGCAGCGGCAAGTCCTCGCTGTTCAACCTGCTCTCGGGCACCTCGCTCGCCACGGTCGGGGTCACCAGGCCGACCACCTCCACCGCCCAGGCGGCCCTGTGGGAGGGGAGCGGCGCGGGCCCCCTGCTCGACTGGCTGGAGATCCCCCGCCGCCACGAACTCGTGAACGCCCAGGGCGCAGGGGACCGGGCGGACCGGGCGGACCGGATGGCCTGGCCGAAGGAGGACGACACCCTCGACCCCGGCCCGGACGCCGTCCTGCGGCCGTCCGGCACGGCCGCGGGGGCCGGGCCGGGGTCCGGCGCGGCGTCCCGGCCGTCCGGCACGGCGCTCCAGACGTCCGGTGCGGCAGGGCAGGCGTTCGGGACGGACGGGGAGGCCGCGGGGCTGATCCTGCTGGACCTGCCCGACCACGACTCGATCGAGCCCTCGCACCGGATGGAGGTGGACCGGCTCGTCGAGCTGGTCGACCTGCTGGTCTGGGTGCTCGACCCGCAGAAGTACGCCGACGCGGCCGTTCACGACCGCTACCTGCGGCCGCTGGCCCGCCACCGCGACGTCATGGTCGTCGTCCTCAACCAGATCGACCGGCTCTCCCCGGCCGCCGCCGAGCGGTGCATGAAGGATCTGCGGCGGCTCCTGGACGAGGACGGCCTGACCGGGGTGCCGGTGGTCGGGATCTCCACCCGGACCGGCGCGGGCGTTCCCGAGCTGCGCTCCCTGCTCGTCTCGCGGGTCGCCGACCGGCGTTCCTGGGCCGCCCGCCTCGCCGCCGACGCGGGCATGGCCGCGGACGAGCTGCTGCGCGCGTCCGGTGTCGCCCCCGGCGAGACGCTCTCCGCCGACGCCGGGACCAGGCCCGAGGGGCTGGTGCGATCACTGCGGGACGCGCTCTCGGAGGCGGCCGGGGTGCCGGTGGTCGTGCAGGCCGTGGCCAGGTCGCACCGGCACCGCTCGATCGCCGCCACCGGGTGGCCGCCGACCCGGTGGATCCGGCGCCTGCGCCCGGACCCGCTCCGGCGCCTGCGCCTGGACGCGGCGAGCCGGACCCCGGCCGGCCCGCGCGACACCGATGACGCCGACGGGAGCGAGATCGTCGGCCGGACGTCGATCCCGGCCGCGACCGTCGTCCAGCGCTCGCGGATGGACACCGCGATCCGGGAGGCCGCCGGAACCGCCTCGGCCGGGCTGCCCGCGCCGTGGGCGACGGCCGTGCGCCAGGCGGCGAGGTCGCGCGGGGACGAGCTGGAGGACGGCCTGGACCGGGCGGTGGCGACCACCTCGCTCGGGGTGTCGCGGCGGCCCCTGTGGTGGCGGCTGGCCGGGGTGGCGCAGTGGCTGGCGCTCGCGACCGTGCTGGCCGGGGCGATCTGGCTGGTCGTCCTGGTGGCCCTGGACTACCTGAGGCTCCCGCAGCTCTACCTGCCGACCGCGGGGGAGCTGCCCTGGCCCAGCGCGCTGCTGATCGGAGGGGTCCTGCTCGGTCTGCTGATCGCGCTGCTCTCCCGGGTGGCCGCCTGGCTGGGCGGCCGTCGCCGCGCGCGCAAGGCGGCCCGGTCGCTGCGCGAGAGCGTCGAACGGGTCGGCCGTGAGCTGGTGCTGGAGCCGGTGGAGGAGGAGCTGACGCGCTACCGGAACTTCACCGAGGCGATCGCGGTGGCCGGGGACGGCGCCCGGACCTGACGGGACGCCCTGAGTTTTCGGACATGAGGGATTTAACGTTCAGTCGAGCCTGTAACGTCTCTAGCGCGTATTTTCGCTGATCCACCACCCGGCCACCTCGCACGCGAACCGGCCGGTTCCCCCCGCCATCCGGAGTCATCAAATGCCCGCAGCACTTGAGATCCACGGCCTGTGCAAGACCTTCGGTGAGAAGGTAGCCGTCGATCACGTGAACCTGACCATCCCCCAGGGCTCCTTCTACGGGCTCGTCGGCCAGAACGGCGCCGGCAAGACCACCACCCTGTCCATGGCCGTCGGCCTGCTGCGCCCCGACGAGGGCCACGCGCGGATCTTCGGTGCCGACGTCTGGTCCGACCCGGCCACGGCCAAGACGTTGGTCGGCGTCCTGCCCGACGGGATGGCCATGCCCGAACGGCTCACCGGCCGCGAGGTGCTGACCTACCTCGGACTGCTCCGCGGGCTGCCGCGCGACGTCGTCGACCGCCGCGCCGAGGAACTGCTGTCCGTGCTGGAGCTCGACGTGGCCGAGAAGACGCTCGTCATCGAGTACTCCACCGGCATGCGCAAGAAGATCGGCCTGGCCACCGCCCTGCTGCACGCGCCGAGGCTGCTCGTGCTCGACGAGCCCTTCGAGGCGGTGGACCCCGTCTCCGCCGCGACGATCAAGACGATCCTGCGCGGCTTCGTGGCCGGGGGCGGCTCCGTCGTGCTCTCCAGCCACGTCATGGCCCTGGTGGAGCAGCTCTGCGACCACGTCGGAGTGATCGACAAGGGCCGGGTGGCCGCCGCGGGGCCCCTGGACGAGGTCCGCGGCACCGGCTCCCTGGAAGACACCTTCGTCGAGCTGGTCGGCACCTCCGACGGCGGATCGAAGGAGCTGACATGGCTGTCGAGCTGACCATGGTCCGGATGAAGGTGGCCGTGCTCCGTCACTCGATGACGGGACAGCGGGCCGGCTTCGTCTTCATGGGCGCGCTGCTCGGCCTGACCCTCGCGGCCGGCACGATCATCGCGGCCCTGTCCGGGGCCGACCTGCTCGTGGCCGTCTACGCCGTCTGGATGCTGGGCTGGGTGCTCGGCCCCGTCTTCGCCGGCGGCGGCGACGAGACGCTCCGCCCGGAGTACTTCACGCTGCTCGGCCTGCGCCCGCGCCGCCTGGCCTCGGGACTGCTCATGGCGGCCTTCGTCGGGGTGGCGCCCGCGATCAGCCTGATCGCCCTGGCCGGGCTGGCGGTCCTCGGCGTGCGGCAGGGGGTCGTGGCCGCGCTCGTCTCGCTCCCCGCGATGCTGCTCCAGCTCGCCGTGTTCGTCCTGCTCTCCCGGGTCGCGGTCGCCGTGCTCGGCCTGGCCCTGCGCTCCCGCGTGGGCGCGATCGGCGCGGGCCTGGCCAACGGCGTGATCCTGGCGTTCCTGGGCCAGATCTGGGTCGTCTTCGTGGTGCTCGGGGAGACGAACGGCATCCCGCCGGTGGTGACGGACCTGGCCCGCCGGTTGCCCTCCGGCTGGGGGACGGTCGCGGTCGAGGCCGCCGGGTCCGCCGACTGGTTCCGGGTGCTCGCGGCCCTGGGCGGGATGGCGCTGCTGGTCGTCCTGCTGCTGGCCGCGTGGGCGGTGCTGCTCACCCGGAGGGCCGGCGCGTCCAGGGCGGCCACGAGGGGACGGCGCCCGATCCGGGCCACCACCGCCTCCGGCGCCGTACTGGCCAAGGAGGCGCGTACCTGGTCGCGTGACCTGGTGCGCACCCATCAGCTGACCTTCGCCCTCGCCTACGGCGTGTGCTTCGCCGCGGCCCCGCTGCTGATGGGCTGGACCGGGATGCTGCCCTGGGCGGGACCGGTCTTCGTCGTGATGGCCGCGGCCATGTCGGCCAACCTCTACGGCACCGACGGCACCGCGCTGTGGCTGACGCTCATGACCCCCGGCGCGAGCGACGTCCGCGGGCGGCAGCACGCGTGGCTGCTGTCGGTCGCGCCCCTCGCCGTCGCGCTGACGGTCGGCCTGGCCCTGGTCACCGGCGGGCCGTGGCCCATGCTGCTCGCCGTCCTGCCCGCACTGCTGGGTGGCGGTGCCGGGCTGGTCGCCCTGGTCTCGGTGTACGGGCTCATCCCCGGCACCGACCCGCACCGGCGCGGTGGCAACCCGCTGCGCTCCACCGACGACGACGGCGCGGTCACCGGCATGGTGTACGCGGTGCTGATGCTGGCGATCCTCACCGCGGCCCCCGCGGTGATCGTGGCGGCGCTGTACGGCTGGGCGGGCGTGGCCGTCGGCGTCCTGACCGGGATCCTCTGGTATTGGGGGCTCGGGCTGCTCGCCGAGCGACGGTTGCTCGCGCAGGGGCCCGAACTGCTCAACATGATGCGCACCGGCCGCAGGTCGTCCTCCGGGCCGAGCGGCACGCCGGGCGTCCGGACCGGTTTCGAGGACCTGCCGCGCCACGAGCAGATCATCGTGGGGCTCTGCTTCATGGTGGGCGCGATCCCGTTGTTCCCGCAGGGGCTGGTGGCCGGATACCTCAAGGCGACGGGAAGCCCGACGCGTGCGTGGTTCCTGGCCCTCTACCTGCCGCCGTGGCTGCAGTGGCCGACGATCGTGTTCATGGTCCTGCTGGGGATGGCGATCTACGCGACGGGCGTGATCATCCCCTATCGCCGCAGGAGGCTCTCCCGGGCCGCGGCGGACGCCGAGCCGGTCGAGCCGGCGGCGGTCGCGAGCGGCCGCCGATGACGCGGGGGCGGGCGCGGAGAAGGTGAGCCGCCGCCCGTCCGGACGAGATCGGCATGGCCGGTGTCCGGGGGCCGGGACGGCGGGAGTCGCGCCGGCGCCGAGGTGATGCATGGGATCGAGCGCCTCCCGGTAAGGGGGACGGCCCGGAAAGGGGGATCGGTGGCCGTCGCCCGGGAGGCGCTCATCCGCGTCCGCCGTACCGTCGCACCGGGCCGGCCGCTGCCGGGCGGTGCGTCAGGGGGCGGAGCGCGTCATGCGGTGAGGTTCACGTAGTAGGTCGAGTAACCGTTCATGTCGACCAGGCGGGTACCGACGAGCCTGGCGGCGGTGCTGCCGATGCCCAGGCAGGAGTCGAAGGCGTTCTGGTAGACGTACATCGGGCCGTACGGGCCGGTCCAGACGGCCCCGTTGGCGGCTTCGGCGTAGAAGGCGGCGTAGCGGTTGGTGGTGTTGAGGACGAACGCCTCGCCGCCCGGGTCGATCGCCCACCAGCCCCGGGTGCCCCACTGGCCGTAGTCGCGGCAGCCGTCCGGGCTGTAGAACATGATCGCGACCCACACCTTGGAGCTGTAGCGGTTGCGGAAGCGCAGTTGCATGTCTACTCCTCCGATGCCGTTTCCGTGAAGCGCAGGGCCAGCGGTCTGTCGTCGAGCTCCTCGTCGGCCAGCGGGGGTAGGGGGTCGCCGCCCTTGGCGGCCACGGCGGTGCGGTCGGCCACCCCGGGGCGCTGGTCCGTCTGGCCCGTGTCGGCCGTCGTCAGGTCCGTGAAGGCCACCCGGGGGTCGGGAGGGATCTCCGTGCCGTTGTCCGGCATGTGCTCACCTACTTCCTGTCATGTCGAAGGGTGATCGAACGACAGCATAAAGTAGTCATCATGGTCATGTAAATAATCGTTTTCATTTTCGTGATGACGGGGCGCCCGGTCTGGTCTCGCGAGACCACTCGTCGCGTATTGCGTGCATATCGCAACCATCGTAATGTGTGCGATATGCACGCATCTTCTTCCGGCGGCACCGCCGTGCCCTCCCAGCCCTCCCAGCCCTCCCGCGCGACGCGGTTCGCCTTCGCCGCCCTGCTGGCGGGCATGTTCATGGCCCAGCTGGACGGCAACGTCGTGGTCGCCGCCCTCCCGGCCATGGCCGCCGACCTGCGATCGGGCGGCGCGATCGCCGCCGTCACCGCCGTCTATCTGCTCACCGTCACCGTCTCCACCCCCGTGCACGGCAAGCTCGGTGACCTGCTCGGCCGCCGCGCGGTCTTCCACGGCGCCCTGCTGATCTTCGCCGCCGGATCGCTGGCCTGCGCCCTGGCCCCCTCCCTTCCCGCCCTGATCGCCGCGCGGGCGGTCCAGGGCGTCGGCGGGGGCGGCCTGGTGGTCACCGCGATCAGCGCCCTGGCGCAGATGTTCACCCGCGAGGAGCTGATCAGGCGCCAGGGGTACCTCATCGGCGTCATGGCGCTCTCCTCGCTGGCCGGGCCGCCCCTGGGCGGTCTGCTGGCGGCCGGACCCGGCTGGCGGTGGATCTTCACGATCAACCTCCCGCTCTGTGCCGTCGCCGCGCTCCTGGCGCTGCGCGGGCTTCCGGGACGGCCGCCGGAGCGGGCCCGTACCCCGTTCGACCTGGCCGGTGCCCTGCTCGTCGCGGCCGTCGGAGGCGGTACGGTCGCGCTGGGAGCCTCGGAGTCCCTGGCCCGCAGCCCGCTCGGCGCCGGCGCCGTGGTCGCGGCCGTCGCCGTCTGCGCGGTCCTGTTCGTCCGGACCGAGCGCCGGGCCGCCGAGCCGCTGATCCCGCCGTCCCTCTTCGCCGATCGCGGCCTGGCCCGCAGCATCGTCGCGACCGGCCTGGCCGGTGTCGCGCTGTTCGGCACCTTCGCCTTCGTCCCGATGGCCGTCCAGGAGGGGACCGGCGCGGACGGCGGGCGCACGGGCCTGCTGCTGCTGGCCCTGACCGGTGGCCAGCTCGCGGCCACCTCGGCCTTCTCCGTCCTGGCCCGCCGCCGGCCGGCCGTCACCGGCTGGGGCCGTCTCGCCCTCGTCATGGGCGTCGCCGGTACGGCGGCGCTGGCCCTGCTCCCCGCCCTGCACCAGGCCCCGCGCCCGCTGTCGGTCGCGATCGCCGTGCTCGGCATGGCCCTGGCGGGCGGCGCCCTGGGCCTGTCCATGCAGGCGTACACGCTGATCGCCCAGGGGCGTGCCCGTCCCGAGCAGATCGGCGCGGCGATGGGCACCCTGACCTTCGCCCGCCAGCTCGGAGGCTCGCTCGGCACCGCCGCGTTCGGCTGGATCCTGCTCGTCGCGCCAGGGACGCGCACCGGCCTGACCCTCGTCCTCGCGACGGCCGCGCTCTGCCTCCTGGCCGCCCTGTTCGTGTCACCCCACGCTGAGGACGACCCGGCGCCACACCCCGACGACGCCCCCGCGGCCCGCCCCGGCGACGATCCAAGGCATTGAGCGGGCCACGAAGCGGCTCACGCCTCCCGCACCGCGACCTCCCCGCCCGGCGCGGACTCCGATGCCTCGTCTTTCGGCCGAGGTGAAGGACGGACCGTGAGGGTTCGGCTCCCAGCACCTGTGTCGGGAGCCCATGAACCACCCCCGGCGGGTAGCGGCAGGCGGCTTCGTCCCCCACGAAAGAGCCCGCGACATGTGCCGCTCCGGCTCCATTTCCCCGTTTGAGCCCTCGCCGAGGGCTCGTCCGAACCTGAAGCGCGCCCGTCCTCCGACGCCCGGCCGGGACCTGGCGGTACGTCCGATCTGGCCGCTCGAAAACTGGTGAAGGTCAGAAAACGGGCACGGGCGGGCGAAGCGCTTTTTGCAAAGATGCTGGTCATGACGCGTCCGAAGGACTACTTCCCTCGAAAGGCAGCGCAAAGGACCTACGGGATGGAGTCGGTCATATGTACCTTGTGGTTCAGGCGGTGATCGTCGGGATGGTCACCACGGTCGCTCTGGTCGCGGCGGCCGTGGGTCATCACTGGCTCCGGCATCGGTCATCGCTTTCGACGGCGCCGTGGGTGGAGAGCGGCGGGGAGTTCCGCCCGGGTCCGGAGCTCGCAAGAAGGCAGATCCACCTGGTTTCGGGGGTCGCGGACGGGGGGTTCCGCCCGAGTTCGAGACATGCGGGCGGGCACCGCAGCGCTTCGTAGCCGCCGGGACGTCTCCGGCCGCGACGAACATCCGCGTGTCAGGGGGACGCGGCCCCGCGCAGGGCCGTGGCGGTGTCGCGCAGGGCCTCCAGCAGCGGGACGAGCAGAGGATGACGTTCCGCGCCCCGGCGTACAGCGGCGAAGACGCGGCGCTCCGGGCCCGCGACCTCGCGGACCGTCACGCCGGACAGGCCGGTGCCGCGCAGCGCCAGGCGCGGCACCATCGCCACCCCGGCCCCGGCGGCGGCCAGCGCGACCACCGCGCTGAAGTCGTCGGAGGAGTGGGCGAACTCGGGGGTGAAGCCCGCGTGCTCGCAGGCCAGGGCGATCACGTCGTGGCAGGGGTTGCCGGGGTAGGGGCCGATCCAGGTCTCGCCCGACAGGTCCGCGACCGTCACCTCGCCCCCGGAGAGCCGGTGGCCCGCGGGGAGCACCACGTCGAAGGGCTCGGAGTAGAGGGGGATGCGCGAGAGCCGCCGGTCGTCCTCGGCCGGGGCCCCGCGGTACTCCACGGCCACGGCCGCGTCCACCGCGCCGTCCAGGACCATGGTGAGGCTCTGGTCGCCCTCGGCGTCCAGGACGCGGACCCGGATGCCCGGCTGCCCGTCCCGCAGGACGCCGATCGCCGGGGCCACGACCAGGCCGATCGCGGTGGCGAAGGAGGCCACCGTCACCTCGCCCGCCCTGCCGGCTGTGTGGGAGGCGATGTCGGCCCCGGCCCGCTCAAGCTGGGCGAGGACCTCGTTGGCGTGGCCGAGGAGGATGCGCCCCACGGCGGTCAGCCGCACGCCCCGGCCGTCGCGGTCGAGCAGCCGGTGGCCCACCTCGTGCTCCAGGGCGAGGAGCTGCTGGGAGACCGCCGAGGGGGTCAGATGCAGCGCCGCCGCGGCGGCGGTGATCGTACGGTGGTCGGCGACCGCGCGCAGGGTCCTCAGCCGCCGCGTGTCTATCACGCCTGTATTGTCGTCGAGGCCGCCCGTGACCCGTGACGCGGGCCCGGCCACCGAGGACGGCGGAGACGGGCCCGCGACAGGCATTGAAGGGTCTTCGGGGGTCTTCAGCCGGTTTTCGGAGGGTCCGGCGGCGGGTTTTCAGCCTCGGGCGGCGACGAACGCCTCGATCGCGTGGTCGACGTCCTCGGCCGAGTGGGCGGCCGAGAGCTGGACCCGGATCCGGGCCTGGCCGTGCGGGACCACCGGGTAGGAGAAGCCGATCACGTAGACGCCCCGCTCCAGCAGGCGCTCGGCCATCGCCCCGGCCTCGGCGGCGTCACCGATCATCACCGGGACGATCGGGTGGTCGCCCGGCAGGATGTCGAACCCGGCCTCGGTCATGCCGGTGCGGAAGCGCGCGGTGTTGGCGCGCAGCCGCGTCCTGGCCTCGTCCGAGCCGCTGATCAGGTCCAGGACGCGGAGCGAGGAGGCGGCGATCACCGGTGCGAGGGAGTTGGAGAACAGGTAGGGACGCGAGCGCTGGCGGAGCAGCTCGCAGATCTCCTTCCGCGCCGCGACGTAGCCGCCGCTGGCCCCGCCGAGCGCCTTGCCGAGCGTGCCGGTGAGGATGTCGACCCGGTCGCGTACGCCGTGCAGCTCGGGGGTGCCGCCGCCGTGGTCGCCGACGAAGCCGACGGCGTGCGAGTCGTCGACCATCACCATGGCGTCGTAGCGGTCGGCCAGGTCGCAGATCTCCGCCAGCGGGGCGACGTAGCCGTCCATGGAGAAGACGCCGTCGGTGACGATCAGCCTGCGCCGGGCGTCGGAGGACTCCTTGAGCCGCGCCTCCAGCTCGGCCAGGTCGCGGTTGGCGTAGCGCAGCCGCCGCGCCTTGGACAGCCGGATGCCGTCGATGACGCTGGCGTGGTTGAGCGCGTCGGAGATGACCGCGTCCCGGTCGTCGAGCAGCGTCTCGAACACCCCGCCGTTGGCGTCGAAGCACGAGCTGTACAGGACCGTGTCCTCCTGGCCCAGGAAGGCCGACAGCCGCGCCTCCAGCTCCTTGTGCACCTCCTGGGTGCCGCAGATGAAACGGACCGACGCCATGCCGAAGCCCCAGCGGTCCAGGGCCTCCTTGGCGGCGGCGACCACCTCGGGGTGGTCGGCCAGCCCGAGGTAGTTGTTGGCGCAGAAGTTGAGCACCTGTCCGCCCCCGGCGACCGCGATCCCGGCGCGCTGCGGGGTGGTGATGACCCGCTCGGGCTTGAGCAGGCCCGCCTCGGCGATCTCGTCCAGGGTGGTACGGAGGTCGTCGCGAACGTTGTCGAACATCAGGCCGTCCAATCCATGATGATCTTGCCGGTCTTGCCGCCGGCGGCGGTGTCGAAGGCCGCGTCGAAGTCGCGGTAGGAGAAGCGGTCGGTGATCACGGGGGACAGGTCGAGGCCCTTCTCCAGCAGCACGGACATGGCGTACCAGGTCTCGTACATCTCCCGGCCGTAGATGCCCTTGAGGGTGATCATCGAGGTCACGATGGTGGCGAAGTCGACGGCGAACTCGGAGGAGGGCAGGCCGAGCATGGCGATCTTCCCGCCGTGCGACATGTTGGCGATCATCTCGCGGAGCGCCCGGGGGTTGCCCGACATCTCCAGGCCCACGTCGAAGCCCTCGCGCATGCCCAGCTCGTGCATGCCCTCCTGGACGTGCGTCTCGGCGATGTTCAGCGCCAGCGTCACGCCGAGCTTGCGGGCCAGCTCCAGCCGTTCGGGGCTGACGTCGGTGATGACCACGTTGCGGGCGCCCACGTGCGTGGCCACCGCGGCGGCCATCAGCCCGATCGGCCCGGCACCGGTGATCAGCACGTCCTCGCCGACCATGGGGAAGGTCAGGGCGGTGTGCACGGCGTTGCCGAACGGGTCGAAGATCGCCGCGATGTCCGGGTCGACCGGCGTCCGGTGCACCCAGACGTTGGAGGCCGGGAGCGTCACGTACTCGGCGAAGGCGCCGTCGCGGTTCACCCCCAGGCCGATGGTGTTGCGGCACAGGTGCCGCCGGCCGGCCATGCAGTTGCGGCACTTGCCGCAGACGATGTGCCCCTCCCCGCTGACCAGGTCGCCGGGGGCGATGTCCTCCACGCCGGGCGCCACCTCGACCACCTGGCCGCAGAACTCGTGGCCGATGATCAGTGGTGTCCGCAGCGTCTGCCGGGCCCAGGCGTCGAAGCTCCGGATGTGCAGGTCGGTGCCGCAGATGCCGGTGCGCAGCACCTTGATCAGCACCTCCCCGGCGCCGATGGACGGCTCCGGCACGTCCGCCAGCCACAGGCCGGGCTCGGCCCGTTCCTTGACCAGTGCCTTCATCGCGGATCTCCCCTCGTTCCGACCCTACGCACTGTGCCCCGTGGCCTTCGGGGTGTCCATCGCGGTTTTCTTAATCCCACCGACGGCATTGCTTCACACCCGGTTCCCGAGTCCTAGAGGAGTACCCGGACATCTGCCTGCGAACCAGGAGGTAGACGGCTCCCACCCTGGTCAGCCCCGACCGGACCGGGCCTCGATGAGCGCCGCGACGCCGTCGAGCAGTGGCCCGAGGCCGAACTCGAACAGCTCGTCCGGGTCGAGGTCGTGGCCGTCGAGGGCGCTCAGTGCCCACTCGGCGTACACCAGCAGGCTCGGCACCGTCAGCGGCCGATGGAGCGGGCCGATGTGCGCCGGCAAGGGATGGCGGCTTCACAGCGCCCGCGCGCCCGCTCGAGGCGGGCGCGCCGGTCGTGCGGGGTGCCGGGGCCGCGGGGTCGGGTCTCCACCGTCCCCTCCTGGCGCAGCGTGGTCAGGACCCCGGTGGCCGTGGCCAGTGCGACCCCTGGCAGGGTCGGTTCGGTCACGGCGACGCCGGTCACTACGCTTCCGGCCCGCCGGGTGTCCGGGTAGGGCCGCACCGTGAGGGGATCACGAGGTGGTGCCGCTGTTCCGCTCCTGGTGGAGGGGACGCTCCTGCCGGCCGTCGGCGAGACCGTCGGTGAGGCCGTCACCGGGCAGGCGCGAGGGGCCGGCGCTGAGCTGACGCGGCCCCAGGTCGGCCTCGGCCGCCTCGGCGACCGCCTCCGCGGCGGCCTGCTCGGCCAGCTTCCGCTCCTCGGCCGCGGCCTCGTTGACCCGGGGGGTCTCGTTGACGGCCGACGACTGCGGCAGCGCCTCGGTGAACGCCTTGGAGACGCCCTGGATGGCGGAGGTGACCTCGCTGGGGATCACCCAGAACGTGTTGTTCGGGCCCTTGGCGAGCTCGGGCAGGACCTGGAGGTACTGGTAGGCCAGCAGCTTGGGGTCGGGGTCGTTGCGGTGCACCGCCTGGAAGACCTCGTCGATGGCCTGCGACTGGCCCTCGGCCTTGAGGATCGCGGCGCTCCGGTCACCCTCGGCCCGCAGGATCGCGCTCTGCTTGTCACCCTCGGCGGTGAGGATCTGCGACTGCCGCTGGCCCTCGGCGTTGAGGATCGCGGCGCGCTTGTCCCGCTCGGCGCGCATCTGCTTCTCCATCGCCTCCTTGATGCTCTTGGGCGGGTCGATGGCCTTGATCTCCACCCGGTTGACCCGGATGCCCCACTTGCCGGTCGCCTCGTCGAGCACGCCGCGCAGCTGGCTGTTGATCGTGTCACGCGAGGTCAGCGTCATCTCCAGGTCCAGCGAGCCGACCACGTTGCGCAGCGTGGTGACCGTGAGCTGCTCCACGGCCTGGATGTAGTTGGCGATCTCGTACGCCGCCGCCCGCGGGTCGGTGACCTGGAAGTACAGCACCGTGTCGATCTCGACGACGAGGTTGTCCTCGGTGATCACCGGCTGGGGCTTGAAGGAGACGACCTGCTCACGCAGGTCGATCATCGGATAGACCCGGTCGATGTACGGGATCACGAAGTTGAGACCCGGCCCGAGGGTGCTGTGGTAGCGGCCGAGCCGTTCCACGTTGCGGGCCCGCGCCTGCGGGACGATGCGCACCGAACGGACCACGGTGAAGACCGCCAACAGGACGACGAGGAGTCCGGCTATGAGTAGAGCGTCCATGTGTCACTCCCGGGGATACACGAGCGCGGTCGCGCCCTCGATCTCGATCACGTCGACGGTCGCGCCGGCGGGGATCACCAGGGTCTCGTCGTAGGCCCTGGCCGACCACTCCTCACCGCCGATCCGCACCCGGCCGTCCCGGCCGGTCACCTCGCGGAGCACGTAGGCGGTCTTGCCCACGAGTGCCTGGATCCCGAACCGCTCACTCCGGGACCGCTGGGCCAGATGCCGCTTGGCGATGGGCCGCACCACGGTCACCCCCGCGCCCAGGGCGATCGTGAAGGCCACCAGCTGGAGCGGCACCGGCAGCCCGAGGACGGCGGCGACGGCACCGAACAGGGCGGCGCCTCCGAGCAGGCCGAGGGCGGTGGTCAGGGTGAAGATCTCGGCGATCCCCAGAACGACGGCCACGATCAGCCAGATGACCCAATAGTCCATGCTCCGGCCCTCCTACTCGTACAACGGGACGGATGTCCGGGAGGTTCCTTCTCCACCGTATGTCTTCGTACGAGTGCTGTCAGGGGACGCCTTCTCCGGCCGCCGGAGAGACGGCCGGGAAAGGCGGCCGGGGAGGGGGCCGGGAAAGGGGACGCAGGGCCGTCTAGCGCGCGGGCTCGATCCTCCCCGAGACCTCGCCCAGGGAGATCACGGCGCCGCCGGGCCCGGGAGCGGTGGCGGTGATCGTGACGACGTCCCCGTCCTCCAGGAAGCTCCGCGTCGAGCCGTCGGGGAGCTTGAACGGCTCGGTCCCGTTCCAGCTCAGCTCGATGAGCGAGCCGCGTTCGGCCTGCTCGGCGCCGGAGACCGTGCCGCTGGCGTAGAGGTCGCCGGTGCGCAGGGACGCGCCGTTGACGGTCATGTGGGCGAGCATCTGGTCGGGCGTCCAGTACATGTCCCGGTACGGCGGCCGGGAGACCACCTCGCCGTTCACCGCGACCTCCAGCCGCACGTCCAGTCCCCACGGCTCCTGCCTGCGCAGGTAGGCGGGCGGTTCGGGGTCCTGGCGGCGTCCCTCGACGCGGGCCTCGGACAGGGCCGCGAGCGGGGTGATCCACGGGGAGACCGAGGTGGCGAAGGACTTGCCGAGGAAGGGGCCCAGCGGGACGTACTCCCAGGCCTGGATGTCGCGGGCGCTCCAGTCGTTGACCAGCGTCACGCCGAACACGTGGTCCTCGAACCGCCCGGCCCGGTCGCCCAGGGCCGTCGGGACGCCCACCACGAACCCCAGCTCCGCCTCGATGTCCAGCTTGGCGGACGGGCCGAAGACCCCGGCGCCGCGCTGCCCGGCCGGCCGGACGATCGGGGTGCCGGAGGGGACGACCGTCCCGGCCCTGCCGTGGTAGCCGACCGGCAGGTGCCGCCAGTTGGGCATCAGCGGCTCGCCGTCCGGGCGGAACATCCGGCCCAGGTTGGAGGCGTGCTCCAGCGAGCAGTAGAAGTCGACGTAGTCGGCCACCTCGAACGGCAGGTGCAGGGTGACCTGGTCCAGCGGGACGAGGTGCCGCTCGACCACCGCGCGGTCGGTGCTCAGCTTGTTCTGGATCAGCGCCCGGGTGTCCCGCCACGCGGCCGGGCCCCTGGACATGAAGGCGTTGAGCGAGCCGGTGGCGAACACCTCGTCGTGCAGGGCTTCGGCGAGGTCGAGAACGTGGTCGCCGTACCGGACGCCGACCCGGGGGGTCTCCCCCTCGTGGCGGGAGAAGACTCCGTAGGGCAGGTTCTCCGGACCCCAAGACATCACGCGATCTCCTCTGCTGTGTCGAACGTCGTACCGGGCACGGGGCCGGGGCCGGTCCCGGCGGAGGGCGGGCGGTGCGCGATCAGGCCCAGGGCGACCAGGTCGTCGATCGGGGTGCCCGTGCTGCACGACCCGTAGGAGACCAGCAGCTCCCGGGCGCGCGTGGCGATCTCCTCGGGTACGGCCTGGGCCGTCCGCACCAGCCCGCCGACGTCGGTCAGCTTCAGCACGGCCACCGGGTCGCGCCCCTGTACGGCCGCGCACACCGCGAGGACCAGGTTGAGGAAGCCGTGCCGGTCCACGCCCAAGGCGGGATCGAAGTGGCGGACCGCGTTGTGCAGCCCCGCCGTCGCCTTGAACGGCACGCCGTGCTCGGCGCAGTGCGCGATCAGGGCCCCCAGGTCCTCGGCGCGGGGGAAGGCGTCGGCGGCCGGCCCGCCGCAGCGGACCTTCAGGCCGGGCCCGGAGGCGTCGCGCGGCAGGGACGCCGGGTCGCCGGGGACGACCTCGACGAAGAGCCTGGCTCCGGCGGGCATCCGGCCGGCCAGCCGCTCGGCCACGTCCCCGGGCGTCTCGCCCGGTCCCTGCCGTACCTCGACCAGCTCCACGGTGAGGTCGTCCAGCGGGGGGAGGTCGGGCACGTCCAGGATCAGGCCGAGCCGGATCGGGAAGGTCACCCGCTCCCGGAGCTCGTCCAGGCGGCCGGCCGGGCAGAGGAACCGGTGGGTGAGCACTGGATCGCCGCCCGCCAGGTCGTTCCTGTGCCGTTCCAGCGCCTCGGACATCGGCAGTGCGGTCGGCGGGAAGAGCCCGGCGTCGTCGACGAGCCCGCGGAACAGGGGGGCGGTCCCGGCGCCCGCTCCCGTCCCCGTGGCCCCGCCGGTGTGCGTGCTCGCGTCTGCGCTCATGGCCTGTCCCTACCCACCCGCGGGCGCATGACCGTGCCCGCGGGTGTGACCGTGCTCGCGTTCACCGCCGGGCCGCTGCCGGCCGGCTCCGCGGCGGCGGCCGCCGGGCCGGTGTCGGCCGACGGGCCCCCGCTCGTACGGGGGCCCGCGCTCGTCACCGGGCCCATGTCCACGCGTAGCCGGGGTCCTCCACCGACAGCCCGGCCGGGCCCAGGTCGAGGGGGCGGAAGGTGTCGACCATCACGGCCAGCTCGGTCGTCTCCGTGTGCCCCTGCCGTACCGCCTCGATGACCGCCTCGACGGCACCCGGCTGCGGGCCGTGGGTGAACCCGGCGGGGTGCAGCGAGACCGAGCCGACGTCGATGCCCGAGCCCCGGCGCGCGGTGTAGTCGCCGCCCGCGTAGAACATCAGCTCGTCGGAGTCGACGTTGTGGTGGTTGTACGGGATCGGGATCGCGTCCGGGTGGAAGTCCAGCGGCCGGGGGCAGAACGAGCAGATCACGAAGTTCGGGCCCTCGAAGGTCTGGTGCACCGGCGGCGGGGCGTGGGTGCGCTTCACGATCGGCTCGAAGTCGTTGATGTTGAACGCGTACGGGTAGAGGCAGCCGTCCCAGCCGACCACGTCGAACGGGTGCTCGCGGTAGACCAGCCGGGTGAGGCCGCCGCGCGTGCGGACCAGCACCGGCACCTCCTGGCCCTCGACGACCAGCGGCTCCTGCGGGGTCCGCAGGTCGCGCTCGCAGTAGGGGGCGTGCTCCAGGAACTGGCCGTACTTCGACAGGTAGCGCTTGGGGGGCCGGATGTGCCCGGACGCCTCGACGGTGAACGCGGTGACCCGGCCCTGCGGCACCCACCGGTGGATCGTCCCGGTGGGGACGACCACGTAGTCACCCTCCCCGGCCTCGATCACCCCGTACGTCGACTCGAACCTGACCCGCCCGCTCGCGATGTAGACGCACTCGTCGCCCATGGAGTTGCGGTAGAGGCCGCTGGCGACGTCGGTGGCGGCGTACGAGAGGCGGACGTCGGCGTTGCCCGCCAGCAGGCCGCGGCCGGTGACCAGGTCGCCCCCGTCGGGAAGGTCCTGGGTGCGCAGGTGGCGCGGGGAGAGCGGCAGGTTGGGCACCAGCCTGCCGGTCTCGTCGGGCGCGACGGCCTCGGCCTTGATGATCGCCGTGGGGAGGTGGCGGTGGTACAGCAGCGACGAGTCGCTGGAGAACCCCTCCTCACCCATCAGCTCCTCCGCGTACAGCCCGCCGTCGGGCCGCCGGAACTGCACGTGCCGCTTGCGGGGGATCTCTCCCACGACCCGGTAGTACGGCATCCGCTTCTCCCGCTCTGTCCGCTTATCGGACGCATACGTCCTTTATACGTACAACGATCGGTCAGGGTGGGAGAGATGTCAAACATGCCGGTGAGGGCCGTACCCAGGAGTGCGCGCTGGGTGTGGGCGGCGGCCGGTGAACGGGATTCGGCGGCCGGTCTCCGGCGCGCGCGTCAGCGGGTCCGGCGGTAGCGGGTCATCGGGCCGAGCAGGCCCGGGATCGTCTCGAAGGGGGTCATGCCGAGACGCTCGGCGACGGCGACGGACGCGGCGTTGCCCTCGTCGACCTCGGCCAGCACCTCGGGCAGGCCCAGGGTGTCCAGCGCGTGCTCGACCACGGCCCGCGCCGCCTCGGTCGCGTAGCCGTACCCCCAGGCGGACGGTGCCAGGCTGTAGACCACCTCGACCCCGGCCCCCTCCAGGGACCGCAGACCCGCCGTCCCGAGCAGCCCGGCCCCCTGCGGTTCGGCTCCCTGCCCGATCCCTTCACGTCTCCGGACGGTCCACACGCCGTACCCCGACGCGGCGAAGTCCCGCTCACTCGTCTCGACGATCTCCGCGATCTCCGCCGCGGGCAGGACGTCCCCGTCGAACAGGAACCGCCGTACCTCCGGGGAGGTCCAGTGCGCGCGCAGCTCTTCCAGGTCACGGGTGTCCACCGGCCGCAGCACCAGCCGGCCGGTCGTCAGGACGTGGTTCATCCGCACCCTCCAGGACGGTCACAGAGTCCGACCTCACGGTAACGATCACAGATCGGCCGGGCACCCCGTTTCCCCGCGGCACCCGGTTCTCCCTGCGGCACCCGCACCGCCTTCCCGCTCCTCCTCGGGCAGCGACGTTCTCAGGTCAGCGAGCCGGACAGCTCGGCCGCCGCGACGGCGACGCGGGGGCCGACGACGTCGGGGTCCAGGGCGGTGAAGGCGACCACGCCCACCGACGCCTCCAGCCAGGGAAGGCCGGGTACGGGGGCGGCGACGCCCCGCGCGCCCTCCTGGAGCTGTCCCTCGGAGGCCAGGTAACCGGTGCGGCCCTCGCGCAGGGCGAGGATGGCCAGCCCGGCGGCGCCCCGGGTGAGCGGGTGGCGCGACCCCTCGCGGTAGGCGACGTGCATGTTCGTCCAGGAGGGTTCGACCACCGCGACCGCCAGGCCCTCGTCGCCCTCGGCCACCGTCAGGTGCGCGGTCGCCCCGACCTCCTCGGCGAGCTTGCGCAGGGTGGGCAGGGCGTCCTCGCGCAGCAGCGGTTGCACCGCGCGGGCCAGGACCAGGACGCCGAAGCCCAGGTGGACCCGGCCGCCGCCGTCCCTGCGGACGAAGCCCTGGTTCTGCAGGGTGGTGAGCAGCCGGTACACCGCCGGGCGGCTGAGCCCCAGCTCCGTGGCCAGCTCCGTGGGGGTACGGCCCCGTCGGCCGTCGGCGAGCAGCCGCAGCAGCCGCAGGCCGCGCTCCAGGGTCTGCGAGGATTCGGCCGCCATCTAGGACGCCCGCCGGGCTGGAACCATGCCCCGATTATCGCCGTGACCCTGTCATGCCGGTAATGACCGGTGGCCGGGAACGTGCAGGGCTTTGTAAGAATCCCGGTGCGCGCCGGGGACGGCATGGGGCTATGACCCTTTCGGTATGCCGGGAACGTCGCGAGCCTGCCTGCGCGAATCCAACGGAAGGTTACGGCGGGCCGTCGATTTCCTGACCGGGGCTGTTGAGGTCAGGGTGATCTGGGTAAAGTGCGAATCGATCGTTTTGACGGTATTCACCGGGGAGTTTCGGATATGCGACCTACTCTGCGCCGGGCTCTCGCCGTCGGTGCCGCCCTCGCGCTCGTCGGTGTGATGACGCCGAGCGCGGCGTACTCGCAGGACGATCCCCGTGACTGTTCCGACCTGCTGGGTGCCGACGCCCCGGCGTTCATGGTCTGCACCTGGCTGGCCAAGCCCGAGGAGGCCCTCGGTGTGGCGCTGTTCTGGGGGAGTGACGACGCGGCCCACCTGAAGGAGGCCACCCCCTCGGACGGCAAGTTCATCGACTGCTCGGCCTCCGGTTCCTTCTGCCCGGCGCCGGGCGAGGACTCCGTCGAGGGCGACGAGAACTCCCCCCTGCCCGGCGGCGAGGACGGCGGCACGCCCGAATGCGAGGCCGGCGGGCAGTGCTCGGTCGACGGGCACGGCGAGGGCGGCGACGGTACGGACAACGGGTCCGAGAACACCGGTGCCACCACCCCCGTCGGCACCCCCACCCCGACGCCGTCCGCGGCACCCGCGTCCGCGTTCGCGCAGGACCCCGCCGCCGCGACGGCGGCCGCGCAGAGCCCCGCAGGACAGGCGATCACCGCCGCGAAGGACGTACGGCTGAGGGTCTGGATCGACACCGAGCTGGCCGACGACTGGAAGGCGGGCACCGCGGCCTTCACCGCCGCGGTCAAGCGCATCGGCGCGCTCGCCGCGCGCCCCGAGGTGGCGGGCATCCGGTTCACCTCCCAGCTCGGCTACAACACCACGTTCGGCACGGAGGCCGACGTCACCGCGTTCGTCACCGCCGCCTCCGACGCCCTGCGCCAGGTCGCGCCGGGCAAGCGGCTGGGCGTCCACACGGTCGTGCCCGAGCTGGCCTGCGGCGCGAACGACGCGTGCAAGACCGAGATGCGCAAGCGCCACCCGCTGCTCGCCCCCGAGAAGGTCGAGTCGCACCTGATCGCGGGCCGCGTCGACCAGCTCTCCCTGGACAGCGGCCTGCTCTACGGCGGCTACGCCACCTGGAAGATCGACGCCGACCAGGCCCACCGCAACCAGTGGATCCAGGTCCGCGCCCGCTCGTGGGACGTGCTGGCCCAGGTCGCCGCGGAGGAGACCGGTCTCGTCGGCCAGGTCAGCGACGCCCAGATCGCCACCCGACTCGGGACGCCCGTCAAGGACGGCGGCGCCCAGCAGGTGAACGTCTGGACCCGGGTGAAGAACGCCGACGGCGCCGTGAACCGGCTGACCGCCTGGGAGCAGCTGAAGAAGCTCACCCCGATCCAGCGCCGCCTGGCGGCCGTCTACAACCCGGCCACCCCCGAGAAGGACGTGGCCGCCGACCTCAAGCGGCTCTCCGAGATCGTCGGGCAGGTCTACCTCACCACCGGCTGACAGGCCGTCACCGCCGCGTCATCCGCACCGGCCGTCGGTGAGGCGTTCCATCGCGGTGAGGTCGAGTTCCATCGCGCTCGTTCCCGGGGGCAGGCCCAGCGCCCGGACCGTACCGGCGCGCAGCTCGCCCGCGTGGCCCAGCACGGTCCCGTCGGCGAGCAGCTCCAGGCAGCGTCCGGTCAGCCAGGGCGCGTACGCGGCGGGGCGGGTGACCAGGCCCGCTCCCATGACGTGGGCGGCCGTGCGCGCGGCGTCGACCGCGCGGGCCCACGACGACTCGCCGGTCAGGGCGACGGCGAGGTGACGGGGCTGGGCCGGGACGGCGGCGTCCAGCGCGGCGAGCTGGTCGTCGGTGGGGCGCCGGCCCGTCGGCGGGACGGGCGGCGGGCCGGTGCCCGGCAGGGACGTGAAGACCGTTCCCTGCTCGAAGAGCGCGGGATCGCGGTTCCCCCGGGTGAGGTTGAGGGCCAGCGCGGCCAGCAACCCGGGGAGGAGCGTGGTGCGCAGCGACCGCTCGCGCGGGTCGATCGGGTTCGCGAGCACGGGCGCGGCGCGGCGCGGATCGCCGGGCGCCAGGTCGAAGGCTTCCCACGCGGCGTCGCAGACGAACGGGAGACGCGGTGTCTCGACGTACCCGGCGTCCGCGAGGGCGTGACCGATCCGCCGCTCAAGGCTCCGCGACCGCGGGAGCCCGTCACGTGCCCCCCTGCCCGGCGCCCCCCTCGCGCCGAGACCACCGCGCGTCAGGGGAATGGTCTCCATCTCCGGTACGGCCCGCGCGGCCGGTACGGCCGCCGGGACGGGCGTGGCCCGCGGGCCCGGCGTCGTCCGCACGCCCGGAGCGCTCCGGGGGCGGGGCCGGTGCCGCAGTGTGCCCGAGGGCGGGGGATCGTCCGCCCGCAGGCCGTCCATCCGCAGCAGGGGCCGGACGTCGCCGTCGACGAGGTCGCGCACGTCCCGCAACCCGTGCCGGAGCATCAGCGTGCGCTCGACGCCCAGGCCGAAGGCGAACGCGCCGTACCGGTGCGGGTCGACGCCGCAGGCGGCCAGCACCCGGTGGTGGACCGGGCCGCACCGCCCCCATCGCGCCCACCCCGTGCCGCCGCACGTCCCGCACGGGCCCGCACCGGTCCCGTCGTACGTCCCCGCGGGGGAGTCCCCGCAGGGCGCGGTGCCGTGGCAGGCCGGGCACTCCACCTCCACGTCCGTCTCCGCCGGTGGCCCGGCGCGCACCGGCCGCCGGGGACGGAGCCGGATCGCCGTGCCGGCTCCGAACACCGAGGCGGCGAAGTGGTCGAGGGTCTTCCCCAGATCGACCGCGGTGAGGCCCAGGTCGACGGCGACGCCCCCGACCTCGTGGAACACCGGGCCGTGGACGGTGCCGGCCGCCTCCGGCCGGAACAGGCGGCCCGCGCAGACCGCGCGGAGCGGCGGGGGGGTGGCGAGCATCGCCCGTACCCGCAGCGACGCGCTGTGGGAGCGCAGCACCAGCCCCGAACCGCGCCGGTGCCCGTCGGGGTCCGTGGGATCCCGCACGCGCAGGACCCGGCCGAGGCGACGGCCGTCCGGGCCGTCGGGGTCGTCAGGGCCGCCGGGAAGGGCAGGACGATCGGTGGGGACGGGGGCGCCGGGAGGGTCGGTGGTCGTGAGGAGATCAGCGACTCCGGGTGGGCCGAGGGCGTCGGCGGAGACGAGGGTGAACCATTCCGCCTCGACCTCGGGCCCCTCGGTGACGCGGTATCCGAGGTCGAGCAGGACGTCGGTCATCTGCTCGGCCATGACGGTCACCGGATGCCGGGCCCCGCGCGGCAGGCCCCCGGACCGGCCGCTGGATGCTCTCCTCATCGACTGCTGGGCCTCTTCCCCTGTGAGTGCGCCGCCGTGCCCGCCCGGCATGGCCGGGTCCGGACGCGGGCGGTCCCCGGTGTGGTCGGGTGGAGAGCGGCCGGATCACCTTCCGGCCGGAATCCGGCGGGACACGGCGAAGACACGGGTCGCGGCGCGGCGGACGACCCGGGGTGCGAGACCCGGAACCGCCTCCGGAGCAGGCCGGGCCCGCCCCTGCGGAGCGTTCGCGGCGC
The DNA here is from genome assembly GCF_055586505.1 of Streptosporangium sp. NPDC050148. NCBI lineage: Bacteria > Bacillati > Actinomycetota > Actinomycetes > Streptosporangiales > Streptosporangiaceae > Streptosporangium > Streptosporangium sp. NPDC050148. Next base: position 85,091 of record NZ_JBVJIA010000017.1, read on the forward strand.
ACATCCCCCGTCACACCGGGTGCTGATGTGACTACCCAAAGTTATTGTCCGGTGAACGGAGAGTCAACTTTCCGTCATGACGACGGCGTCGGCGCACCCGGGTCCCGCGGTCCCAAGGACAGGCAGGATCACCGGGAACGACCGGCAGGACTCACGCTTCCCGCAGGGCCGGGTCTCATCGCGCCGTACGCGCCCGCGGACATGGTGACGGACCCGGCCCGGATGTCCGGGCCGGGTCCGCCGGGGCCCTTCGAGGCCGTGGGAGCCGCCGGGATCCGGCGGGAGGCTCAGCCCGCCCGGTGCCGGCTGAGGTAGCCGGCGAACTCCTCCAGGGAGATCAGGCCGTCGCCGTCCAGATCGATCTTCGCGACGGCCGCCGCGGCCGCCTCCGGGGTGATCGGCTCGCCGAGCACCTCCATGAGGCGGGTCAGCTCGGGGACCGAGATGAGGCCGTCACCATCGACATCGACGATCTGGAACGTTGTCGTGTAGTCGTCCGCCACGATTGCATCCGCCTTCCGGCAGCAGGAAAATCAGACGCCACGCACACTAGCGGGATCCACGAGACCCACCGGCCGCAGGCCGGAGGTTTCTCCCACCCGCGGCACGATCACCGCCCGGGACCGGCCGCGGGGGGACCTCAGGCCCACCCGGACCGGTCACGAGCGGAACCTCGGGCCCGCCCTGACGGCCGTGAACGGAACGTCAGACCCACCCGGAACCGGTCACGAGCGGAGAGCCCGTCAGACCACCGCGCCCGACCCCTCACGCGGGCGGGCCGGCCTGCGGCCCTTGGGCCGGGGAGGCGTACCCGGCCTGCGGCGCTCCAGCTCGATCGCCAGCGGGCCCGCGACCAGCGCCGAGGAGAGCGTGCCGACGACGATCCCGATCAGCAGCGCCACCGCGAAGTCGGTCAGCGAGTCGCCGCCGAGCACCGCCAGCGCGGCCAGGATGAACAGCGCGCCCAGCCCGGTGTTGACCGTGCGGGGCACGGTCTGCAGGATCGCGGTGTTGACCACCTCGCCGAACGGCGCCTTCGGCCGCGCCCCCCACAGCTCGCGGACCCGGTCGAAGACCACGACCTTGTCGTTGACCGAGTAACCGACCACGGTGAGCATCGCGGCCAGGAACACCCCGTCGATCGGCTTGCCCAGCCACGCGAACGCGCCGATCACCACGGCCACGTCGGCGACCAGCGCCAGCACGGTCGCCAGGCCGAACGTCCAGCGGAACCGGAAGGCGAGATAGCTCAGCTGCGCCAGGAGCGCCACCCCCAGCGCGATCAGCGCGTTGCGGCGCAGCTCCTCTCCCAGGCTCGGCCCGATGAGCTCGTCACGCTCCTTGACGACCTGGGCGCCCTCGCTCTCCAGCGCGTTCTCGATCCTCACCACCTCGGCGGGGCTGATCTGGCCGGTCCGCACCGAGATGCCGTCGTCGGAGGACTGCACCACCGCGTTGGGGAAACCGGCCCGGCCGACCAGCTCGCGGGCGGCGTCGGCGGTCATCGGGGTGCTCGTCGTGTACTCCACGAGCCGGCCGCCGGTGAACTCCACACCGAAGTCGAGCCCGCGTACCGCGACCCCGGCCATGGAGGCGGCCACCAGCACGCCGGCCACCGCGTAGTACACGGCGCGGCGGCCCATCAGGTCGGGCCGGTGCGTGTTCAGCCAGGTGCGGACGCGCCCGATGCCGGACAGGCCGGTGATGCCGGGCCGGGCGGTCACGGCGGGCAGGCTCACCGCCCACTGGGCCAGGACGCGCGTGATGACCATGGCCGTGATCAGCGAGGCGATCACGCCGATGCTCAGCGTGACACCGAAACCGCGTACCGGGCCCGACGCCAGCATGAACAGCAGCCCCGCGGCGAGCAGGGTGGTGATGTTGGAGTCGGCCACCGCGCTCCACGCGTTGCGGAACCCCTTCTCCAGCGCGCTGCGGAACACCGGCTCGGCCGCGTACTCCTCGCGGGCCCGCTCGAAGACCAGCACGTTGGCGTCCACCGCCATGCCGATGGCGAGCACGAAACCCGCGAGTCCCGGCAGGGTGAGCGTCGCGCCCAGCCCCACCAGCGCCGCGTACGAGATGAGGGCGTAGCAGGCCAGTGCGGCGGCGGCGATGAGACCCACCAGGCGGTACGTCACGATGATGAACAGCGCGGTGAGCGCGATGCCGATGACCGCGGCCTGGGCGCTGGCCGCGATCGCGGCGGAGCCGAGCGTCGGGCCGACGGTCCGCTGCTCGATGATCTCCACGGGCACCGGCAGCGAACCGCCCTTGATCAGTAGGGCCAGGTCGCCGGCCTCCTCGGCGGTGAAGTCGCCGGTGATCTGGGTGGAGCCACCGGGCAGGCCGACGTTGCAGGCCACGTCCTCGTTCACCTGCGGCGAGACGATGACCTTGTTGTCGAGCACGATGGCGACCCTGCGCTTGGGGTCGCCCGGCTGGGCGCAGGCGGCCTCGCCGGTCAGCTTCGCCCACGCGGCACGGCCGCTGTCGCGGAAGTCGACGGTGACGAACCAGGCGGTGCCCTGCTGCGGGTCGATCCCGGCCGCGGCGTCGCCGACGCCGTCACCGGTCAGGGCCGCGGGCCCGATCTGCACCGGAAGGCCGCGGTCGTCGGGCAGGATCTGCTCGCCCTTGCCCGGCTTGGTCCCGGACGCCGGGTCGGGGGCGGCGAGCACGGGATGGAAGGTGAGCTGCGCGGTCTTGCCGATGACCTCGGCGGCCTTGGTCGGGTCCTGCACGCCGGGCAGTTCCACGATGATGCGCCGCTCGCCGGAGCGGGCCAGCGGCGCGTCCGCCACGCCCAGGGCGTCGGCCCGGCGGCGGAGCACCTCAAGGGTGCGGTCGGTGGCCGCGGCGTCGGCCTTGACGGTCGGTGAGTCCCTGGTCTCCAGGACGAGCTGGGTGCCGCCGCGCAGGTCGAGACCGAGGCGCGGCGACATGCTGAGGGCGATGAAGAGCGAGGCGGCGATGACGGCGAGCGCGGTCACCGCGCGTACCACCGGGGCACGCGACATGGGAGCCTCCACAGGCTTGGACGTCGGGGACGGCTTCGCGGACGGCTTCGAGCACGGCTTCGGACACGGCTCGGGGACGTCCTGGGAACGTCACCGGGCGCGGTTCGAGCGCGGCCCGGTTCGGGTCCGGGCGCGAATCCGGGTACGGCTTCGGGGGCGACTTCGGGTGCGGGTTCCGGTACGGCGAAGGCACCCCGGGCGACGCCGGGGTGTCTCAGCTCGTCGCTGTGGAGGCGGGTGGTGCGCGGCCCGGCCTGACGAGCAGGGCCGCGAGCGAGCGGGTGCCCTCGTCACCGGCCGGACGGGAGCCCGGCCCGGCCGGGACGGAGGGATGCCACGGATCGGCCGGTGGAGCCGCGGACGGGGTGCCGCTCCCGCCGCCCAGGCCGATCCCGAGCCCGGCCAGGGCGGTGACCAGGGCACCGCGGCCGGTGTCGGAGACCGGGCGGGAGAGGGAACGGTGGTCACCGGAGAGGTGGGAGGCGGTGGGCTGCCGCGACGGGGCGGCGGCGACGCCTCCCGCTCCACCGGAGACGAGCAGCGGCAGCAGCAGTGCGAGCAGCCAGCCCAGGGGCGCGCCGCGCCGTGGCTGTCGCATGATCCCTCCCGGCCGTCCCGTCCACGGTAACCGGTCGGCGGACCGCCGTGGCGCGGTTCCTCCTCCGACCCGCCAGAAGTGATCGTCGAGCCTCACCCAGGGGCAGGGCTCATAAACGCCTCAGCCTGGGGTAGTGCGGACCTATGCGACTGACCTACACGGCCGATCTCTGGTGGAAGAACGCCGTCGTCTACTGCCTGGACGTCGAGACGTACAAGGACGGGAACGGTGACGGCATCGGGGATTTCCGGGGCCTGACCCAGCAGATCGATCACCTCGACCGGCTGGGGGTGACCTGTATCTGGCTGATGCCGTTCTTCCCCAGCCCGAGCCGCGACGACGGCTACGACATCAGCGACTTCTACTCGGTCGACCCGCGCCTGGGCACCCTGGGTGACTTCGTGGAGTTCATGCGTACCGCCAGGGACCGCGGCATGCGGGTGATCGCCGACCTGGTGGTCAACCACACCTCCGACGAGCACCCCTGGTTCAAGGAGGCCCGCGCGAGCAAGAAGTCGGCCAAGCGCGACTGGTACATCTGGCAGGACGAGCCCGGCCCCGTCGACCCCAAGGCGATCGTCTTCCCCGACAAGGAGGACAGCCTCTGGGAGCTGGACAAGAAGACCGGCCAGTACTACTACCACAGCTTCTACAAGTTCCAGCCCGACCTGAACACCGGCAACCCCGAGGTCCGCGACGAGATCGCCCGCGTTCTCGGCTTCTGGATGGAGCTCGGCCTGTCCGGCTTCCGGGTGGACGCGGTGCCGTTCCTGATCGAGGGCATCGGCGGCGACCCGCACGAGTTCCTCGCCGACCTGCGGGCCTTCATGAACCGCCGCGACGGCTCCTCGATCCTGCTGGGCGAGGTGAACCTGCCCTACCCGGACCTGATGAAGTTCTTCGGCGACGCCGGCAACGGCGACGAGATCACCATGTGCTTCGACTTCATCGCCATGCAGCGGTTCCACCTGGCGATGGCCCGCGAGAACCCGGAGATCCTCGCCGACGCCCTGCGCGACCGGCCCAAGCCGCCCGACGACTCCCAGTGGGCGATGTTCGTCCGCAACCACGACGAGCTGACGCTGGACAAGCTCACCGAGGCGCAGAAGCAGGAGGTCTTCGACGCCTTCGGCCCGGACAAGGACATGCAGGTCTACGACCGGGGACTGCGCCGCAGGCTGCCGCCGATGCTCGGCGGCGACATGCGCCGGCTCAAGCTCGCCTACAGCGTGCTGTTCTCGCTGCCGGGCACGCCGGTGCTCTTCTACGGCGAGGAGATCGGCCTGGGCGAGAACCTGGAGGCCGAGGGGCGGATGGCGGTCCGCATCCCCATGCAGTGGTCGTCCCGCGGTGGTTTCTCGCCGGACCCGAAGACGCGGGTGGCCTCTCCCACCGGTGAGTTCGGCCCGCAGAACGTCAACGTCGAGGACCAGCGCCGCGACCCCGACTCGATGCTCCGCTGGGTCATGCTGCTGATCGAGCGCTACCGCGAGTCGCCCGAGCTGGCCTGGGGCGAGTACACCATCCTGGACGCGGGGGACACGGCCGTGCTGGCCCACCGGGCCGACGCCGAGGGCGGCACCGTGGTCGCCGTCCACAACTTCGCCGGCCGCAAGGCGGAGGTGGAGCTCGTGCTGGAGGGGCTCGACGACTTCGAGGTCCTGGTGGACCTGCTGGTCGACGGCGTGGTCGACCTGCCCGCCGACGGCAAGGTGACGTTCACCCTGGAGCCGTACGGGACGCGCTGGTTCCGCGCCTCCGTCCGGGACGCGGCCCCGGACCAGACCTCGGCCAAGAGCTGACGCTCCCCGCTCCCGACCGCACGACCTCGGCCGCACGACCGTCGGCCGTGCGGCCGTGCGACCGTGCGACCTTCGGCCACGCCCTCTGACCGCCCGGCCCCCGACCGCCTCCCGCGGTGACGGCGGCCGGGCGTGTCGGGTGTTCTCTCGGTCATGCTGGAGACCATGAGCTCCACCCGTCCCGCACCCCCGGCCCCTGTCGCGGCCCCGGCTCAGGCCCCGGCTCAGGCCCCGACTCAGGCCCAGGCTCGGGTCCCGGTCCCGGGACCGGGGTCGCCGCCCGCCTACGTCTACGACCTGGCCGAGCTGGACGCCCATGCCCGTGCCGTCCGCGCCGCGCTGGGGGACGTCGAGCTGTACTACGCGGTGAAGGCCAACCCCGACCCCGAGCTGCTGCGCACGCTCGTCCCGTACGTGGACGGCTTCGAGGTGGCCTCGGGCGGGGAGCTCGCGCACGTCAGGGAGCACTTCCCGCACGTGCCGGTCGCGCTGGGCGGGCCCGGCAAGACCGACGCCGAGCTGCTGGCCGACGTCACCCGGCTGCACGTGGAGAGTCCCGGCGAGCTGCGCCGGCTGCTCGCCTCAGGCCGCCCCGCCGACGTGCTGCTCCGGGTGAACCTGGACGTCTCCATCGAGGGGGCCGCGCTGGCGATGGGCGGCGGCGCCACCCCGTTCGGGATGGACCCGGCCGGCGTCGACGAGTGCGTCGCGCTGCTCCGCGCCCAGGAGGCCGTACGGCTGCGCGGGATCCACGCCCACCTGGCCAGCGGCCTCGACGCCCCCCGGATGCTGGAACTGGCGGCGACGATCCTGGACTACGCGCGGACGCTGGGCGTCACCGAGATCAACCTCGGCGGCGGCATGGCCGTCTCCTACGCCGACCCCGCCGACCGGTTCGACTGGCGGGCCTACGGCCGGGGCCTGGCCGCTCTCCGCCGTCCCGGGGAGACGCTCCGGATCGAGCCGGGCCGGTCGCTGACCGTCTACTGCGGGCGCTACGTGACGTACGTCATCGACGTCAAGCGGGTGCACGGCGAGCTGTTCGCGGTCGTGGCGGGCGGGACCCACCACCTGCGCACCCCCGCCACCAAGGGCCACGACCAGCCGGTGCTCGTGTCGCGGCCCGGCGAGCCGGTCACGATCGTCGGCCAGCTCTGCACCCCCAAGGACGTGCTGGCCCGCAGGGTGCCCGTCGCCCTGGAGGCCGGGGACCGGGTGGAGTTCGCCATGGCCGGCGCCTACGCCTGGAACATCTCCCACCACGACTTCCTGATGCACCCGAAGCCGACGTTCCACTACCTGAACGCGTGACCCCGTAGGGTCCCCGCGCGGTCCGCGACGGCGAGGACGGACCCGTACCCGCTCCCACGGCAGGAGCGGGCCCGTCCTCACTCCCCGGAGGGTCCCCGCGCGGTCCGTCACGACGGGACCTGACCCGCGCCCGCTTCCCATGGCGGGACCGAGCGTTCCCGCGCGTTCCCGCCCGCCCGGAGCGGCGCGTGCGCAGGCGGAATTTGAATGTTTCATCGTTCCTGCGGCGAATGTCCAGGTCACCGGTTCCCGGCGGAGCATAACCGTTGTTCCTGACCGTCGGTTAGGAGATGGTGGGCCCCCGGATGCACCCTTGAATCTCAGAAGGAGACCCGTGCAGACGCTCTCCCGCACATTGCTTCGAAGTCTGCTCGCGATCGCGGGCGCCGCGATGCTGCTCGTGACCGCACTGGTCGTGCCCGCGTCGGCGCACGGCTCGGTGAGCGACCCCCCGACCCGTAACTACGGCTGCTGGCAGCGCTGGGGCAGCGACTTCCAGAACCCGCAGATGGCCACCCAGGACCCGATGTGCTGGCAGGCGTGGCAGGCCAACGTGCAGGCCATGTGGAATTGGAACGGCCTCTACCGCGAGGGCGTGGCAGGCAACCACCAGGCGGCCATCCCCGACGGCCAGCTGTGCAGCGGCGGCAGGACCGAGGGCGGCCGCTACGCCGCGATGGACGTCCCCGGGGCCTGGAAGACGGTCGACAAGCCCGCCCGCTTCACCCTCAACCTCCTCGACCAGGCCATACACGGCGCGGACTACATCCGTGTGTACGCGACCAAACAGGGCTTCGATCCGAAGACACAACGGCTGGGCTGGGGTGACCTGGAACTGGTCGGCCAGACGGGCCGCATCGCCACGGGCGCCACGACCCCCGTCGAGGTGAACGCGCCGGGCCGTTCCGGTCACCACATCGTGTTCACGATCTGGCAGGCCAGCCACTCGGACCAGTCGTACTACTTCTGCAGCGACGTGAACTTCACGGGCTCGAACCCCGGCCCCACCCCGACCCCCACGCCCACCCCGACCCCCACCCCGACGCCGACTCCCACCCCGACCCCGACGCCGACTCCCACCCCCGGCCCCGGCCAGGGCTGCTCGGCCACGTACCGGGTCGTCTCCACCTGGGGCGGCGGCTACCAGGCCGAGGTCCGCGTCGTCGCCGGCTCGGCCGCGATCTCCGGCTGGACGGCCGGATGGACGCTCGCGAGCGGGCAGACGATCAACTCGTCGTGGAATGCGACGCTGACGACCAGCGGATCCACCGTGACGGCGCGCAACGCCGCGTACAACGGTTCGCTCGCCGCCGGAGCCGCGACGACGTTCGGAGTCCTCATGTCCGGCACGCCCGGCACCGCGCCGACGGTGACCTGCAGCTCCGCCTGATCACCATCGTCCGAGCACCCGCGCCCGCCCGCCGGTCCCCCGGCGGGCGGGCGCCTTGCCGTGGCCGGACGACCGGCCCGGTCACGGCGGCCGGATGAAGCGCATCATCATCTTCAGGGCTGGTGACCCCCGGAATTCCTTCCGACCTCAGGATGAGAAGGTCGGGCTCCTGGACCGATGAGAAAACCGGCGCGAGCGGGGACGCTGGAGACATGAAAACGACACGATGGGCGGGTGCCGCCGTCCTCGCGCTGGCGGGCACCCTTGTCGTCACGTCATGCGGGCGGGACGCGAGCACCGCGCATCCCCCCGCCGCGTCCCCCGGCTCCCCGAGTGCGGCCGCGCACTCCGGCCACGGGACGAAGGCGGCTCCGCCACCGGCCGCGCCGCTGCGGGCCGGGGAACGCTTCGTCAACCTGACGCTGCCCAGGCCCTACACCCCGGACGCGCCCCCCGGAGCGACCGACGAGTACCGGTGCTTCCTGCTCGACCCCGGCCTGACCGCCCCGGCGTTCCTCACCGGCAACCAGTTCCTGCCGCAGAACACCGACCTCGTGCACCACGCGATCGTCTACGCGGTCGAGAAGGACGCGGCCGAGAAGGCCGATGCCCTCGACGCGAGCACCCCGGGCGACGGCTGGACCTGCTTCGGCGACGCCGGGATCGAGAAGGGCAAGTGGATCGGCCACTGGGCGCCGGGCGCCGACGAGACGTTGCTCACCCAGAAGGTCGGCCACCCGGTGGCAGCCGGCAGCCGGCTCGTCCTGCAGGTCCACTACAACCTGCTCGCCACCCAGGGGAAGACCGGCAGCGACCAGTCGGGCATCCGGCTCCGGTTCGCCGACGGAGACTCCAAGATCACCGCACTGGAGACCACCCAGCTTCCCGCTCCCGTGGAGCTGCCCTGCACCCCGCAGGAGTCGGGCCCGCTGTGCGACCGTGACGCCGCCGTCAAGGACCTGGGCCGGCGCTTCGGCGAGCAGTCGAGCCAGGCCCCGAACTGGCTCGCCGGGATGTGCAACAAGGGGCAGCCGCTGCCGCCGGGCGACACCCAGCACTGCGAGCTGCCGCTGCCCGTCGACGGCACGATCTACGCCCTGGCCGGGCACATGCACCTGCTGGGCCGCTCGATCAAGGTCGAGCTCAACCACGGCCGCTCCGGCGAGCGGGCCCTTCTCGACATCCCGAAGTACGACTTCGACGAGCAGGCCATCCGGCCGCTGGCCGAGCCCGTCGCGGTCAAGAAGGGCGACCGCCTGCGGGTCACCTGCACCCACGACGCGGGCCTGCGCACGATGCTGCCCGCGCTGAAGGGCGCGGCCCCGCGCTACGTCGTCTGGGGCGAGGGCACCAGTGACGAGATGTGCCTGGGCCTGGTCCTGTGGACCCCCGGCGCGTGACGCGCCGGGGGTGACGAGCGGCGCGTGGGCCACCCCGCGTGACGAGCACGGCGAGGCGGCCCCTCCACCGGGGAGGGGCCGCTCCCGGTGAGATCCCCGGTTACGAAGAGTCGGCCGATGCTCATATGCTGCCTCTCGTCGTTTTTCCGCGCGGCGTCCGCGCAGCACCCGAGGAGAGCCCACCGTGTACAAGGAGTTCGCGATCGAGGCCGTGGTCTGGCTGATCCCCGTCGCCGTGCTGCTGGGGCTCGCCTTCATGATCACTGCCTGATCCCCGTCGCGACCCCGGGGGGGGGGGGGGGGGGGGGGGGGGGGGGGGGGGGGGGGGGGGGGGGGGGGGGGGGGGGGGGGGGGGGGGGGGGGGGGGGGGGGGGGGGGTA